>DATLDY010000019.1:0-25014 GCA_035525655.1 Burkholderiales bacterium | reverse complement strand
GCGAAGAAGCAATACCAAGGCCGCGCATCTTAAGCGGCGTCGATTGATTTCGACACCTGTAGCCGCAGCGCCACCAAATCAGCCGGTCGACGGCGTGCCGTAATCCGATCGGACCGTCTGCGTGTGGTGACAGCCGCCCTGCCGACCCCGGTACTTTGTGCCCCAACACGGAGGCACTAAATGCGTCGACAGCAACTTCTTGCGTATTCCCTCGTTCTTGGCATGACCGCCTGTGGCGGTGGTGGTGGTGGTGGTGGAAGCAGTGGAGGCAGTGGCAGTGGCAGCACCCGTAGTGCGATTCCCCCGCAAACGGCTCTGACTTATACCGGCTCGGTACTGCCCGCCACGATTAGTGCGACCAGCGCGAGCACGATCACCTCGACCGTTGTCGGCGCAAACGCCGCCGGCCTGGGCAGCGGCCTGTTAGGCGGGGTCGCAGTGCAAGTCGAATCCACTTCGGAAGCACAGCCGACCGGTGCTACCGGCTTGGGGCGCCGCCTGGCGAAGGCCATGCGCGGCGACGACCTCGGGCGTGCGAGCAACGGCAGTGCAATCGCCGGCGTGGCGATCAACAAGAGCATTCCCTGCGACAGCGGCTCGGTCAGCATTGTCGGCAGCACGAACGACGCCACCGGGGCCGGAACGGCCGCAGTGGACTACATCGACTGCCGCACCGGCGTCGACACGCTGAACGGCCCGGCTTCGCTGACGATCGCCAGCTATGACGCGGCAAATGGCATCGTCACCGACGGGACCTTGAACTTTACCCGCGTGCGCTTCACCGGCCCGGGGGTGAACTTCGATTTCAGCGGCACGCTGCGCACCCAGGTTTCCGTCAGCGGCGCGAGGGAGACGCTTACCCAGAACATCGTCACCCAGGACAACGCCACGGGGCGCCAGACCAGGACCACGGGTCTGACCTTCGTCAACGACTACAGCACGGTGACCTCGCCCACGTTCTTCACCCAGTCGATCAACGGAAATGTGTGCGACGGCACGACGGGCTGCGTCACTATCTCGACCAGCACGGCGCCTAACACCTCCCCCTGGGGCCCGCTGTACTACTCCACCACCGCGCAGTCGTTCCCCGATTGGGGAATCATCAACCTGACCAGCGGGACGGGCACGATCCGTATCTCGTCGCTCGGCGTCGACCTGGCGAAGATCGAAGTCGACGCGGACGGCAATGGCGTGTTCGAGAACAACGCGCGTCTGCGCTGGACGGAATTCGGCACGGCACTCGGCGCCGACCTGGCCGACACCGACAGCGATGGCATGCACAACAGCTGGGAGACGGCAAAGGGCCTCAACCCGGCGGTCGCAGACGCCAATGGAGACGCCGACAGCGACGGCTACACCAACCTGACCGAGTACCTGCAGGGTAGCGATCCGTCGACCAACGGCTCGGTACCCGGTCCGGTGCGGCACGTTTGGGTAACCAACGTCAGCGACCTTGCCTACGACACGGCGAGCGGCCAGATCGATGTCTTCCTGAATGGCGGGAGCAGCGGCGTCCTGTTGAACCCGGTCACGGCTGAAGTCGGTGCGCCCTTCGCCTCGACGACCGCCACGCCCAGCGGGCCGAGCACGCGGCAGGTCGTGGATGGCGCTGTCACGTACACCCTGGCCCCGACGGCAAGCCCGACGATCTGGACGTTGAGCTCGTCCACCGGCCGCAGCGTCGCGGTCACCAACGTGGCCGGAACGAACCCCGGCAGCCTGATCCGCTACGGCGCGCGGGGTCTCGCGTTCCGCACGGTCGGCACGGCGAGCCCTGGCTACATCTATCTCGTGGAGACACGGGACCTGATTCCGTAGCAGTCACTGCAGCTCAAGTCGCGGGGGTGGACCTAGGTCCACCCCCGTTTTTTTATATCAGCTCGAGCTGCCTCAGCTCCGCCTTGATGTACGCGTAGAAAATCGGCGCAGCGAGGAGTCCCGGCAGTCCGAACACCGCTTCCATCAGCAGCATCGCGCACAGGAGCTCCCACGCCGAAGCCTTGATCTCGCCGCCCACGATCCTCGCGTTCAGGAAATACTCGAGCTTGTGGATGACGACCAGGAAGGCGAGCGAGCCCACCGCGAGCACGAATGATTGCGAGAGGCTGACCACCACGATCACGGTGTTCGAGATCAGGTTGCCGACCACGGGCAGCAGGCCGGCGAAGAACGTGACGGCGACCAGCGCCTTCGCATAGGGAAGCTCGATGCCGAGGAGCGGCAGCACGCCCACCAGATAGATGGCCGTCAGCACGGTGTTGATCGCCGAGATCTTCACCTGGGCGAACACCACGCCGCGGAACGCGTGCCCGAGCGTCTTCATCCGCTCTCCCCCTTCGCGCAGCAGCAGGGTCTTTTGGCCGGCGGCGTGGACCTGGCGGAAGCAGATGATCGCGCCGATCACCATGCCGATCAGGACATGGACCAGGCCCAGCATGAAAGCGCGGCCGGCGTACTGCAGCTCCGAGGAGTGGGAGCGCAGCCAGTCGACGATGGCGACGCGCAGCGCGTCCGCATCGGCCGGGATGCGCTCGCTTATCCACGCCGGCAATGACGCGCGCGAGCTCGCCACGATGTCCGCCATGCGCGCAAGGAGAGCAGCTGGGCTTGCGCCTTCGCTGCGCAGGAGCGCGGCGGCCGCAAAACCGACCGCGACGAGCGCGCCGATCACGAGCGCGCTGATCAGGCCGACGCTCAACAGGCGCGCGCGCTTGTCGGTTCGCTTGCCGAAGGGCAGCCGCGCGGCTAGGGTCTGGACCAGCTCGTGGACTAGGAGGCCGGCGAGCAGCGCGCCGATGAGGCCGAAGTAAAGGGCGAGAAACAGGCCCGCAAGCGTGGCGATGATCGCGGCATAGCGCGCCTGGCGCTCGGTGATGACGGGAATCGCGGACAAGGCGCCATCATCGCCTACCCGCTCTGTTCCAGCCAAGCATTCAGCCACGCACGCGTCGCGGCGGGGTTGAGCAGGCGCCCGCGCGCCTCGGTCGCGCCGGAGCCGATCTTGATCGAATGTCCCCCCAGCCGCTCGACGACGCGGAATCCGTCTTCATCGGTGAGGTCGTCCCCCAGGAATATGGGAGTGCGGCCGGCGAACGGCTTCTCATGCATGAAGGCCTCGATCGCGCGTCCCTTGTCGTGGCCGGCGAGCTTGAGCTCGGCGACCATCTTGCCGCGCTGCACTTCCACACCCTCGCCGACGCTGCGCGCCGCTTCGCGTACCACCGCGTGCGCGGCGCCGGCCAGCCGGGGCGCGAGGCGGTAATGCAGGGCCATGCTGTAGCCCTTGTGCTCGAAGACGAGGCCGGTATGGCGCGCGGCAAAGTCGGCGATCTGCGTGGCCGCCCGGGCGAGGAGATCAGCAGAGAACTTGGGGCGGTAGATCCTGCCGCGCGCATCGCGCCGCTCGACGCCGTGCTGGCCGGCCGCCGGCAGATGAAGCGGGGAGAAGAGCTCGTCGATCTTGGCGAGGGAGCGGCCGCTAACCAGGGCGAGCGCGCCGCCCGTCTTTTCGTACAGCGCGGCGATCAGCTTGGTGTCCGCGCCCGCCGGATGCACGGCCTGCGGCGTGGCGGCGATCTCGAGCAGCGTGCCGTCGATGTCGAGGAACAGCGCCCAGTTCTCGCCGAAAGGCGGCGTTCCCGACATGCTCAGCCCGCGCCCGCTTCTCGTCGGGCGCGCCGCGTGCGCGCCAGCACCCGTTTGCGATGGCGCATGCGCGCCGCGTCGAGCAGCATCCGCCCCGCCCAGCGAAAGACGTTGAACTCCTGCACCAGGTTGCGCATGCTTCGCATGCGGGCGCGCTGCTCCTCGGGCGACATGGTGAGCGCGAGGTGCATGGCGGCGGCGCTCTGCTCGAAGTCGTAGGGATTGACGATCAGCGCCTCGGCGAGCTCGCGCGCGGCGCCCGTGAACTGCGACAGGATGAGCACACCCTGCTCGTCGTCTCGCGCGGCCACATATTCCTTCGCCACCAGGTTCATGCCGTCGTGCAGGCTCGAGACGAAGCACACCTCGGAGGCGCGATAGAGCTCGTACACCTGCGCGGCGTCGTGATGCTGGATGCGCAGGATGATCGGCTCGTAGCCCGGCTTGCCAAAGCGCTCGTTGATGCGCGCGGCAAGCGCGCGCACGCGCGCGTCGAGGTTCTGGTACTCGTCGATGGAGCTGCGCGAAGGCGCGGCGGCCTGGATGAAGGAGAACTTGCCGATCCATCGCGGCTCGAGCTCGAACAGGCGCTCGACCGATGAGAAGCGCTCGAGGATGCCCTTGGTGTAGTCGAGGCGGTCCACGCCGACGCCGAGCTTGACGTCGGGCGCAACGCCGAGTCGTTCGCGCACCCGCTTGCGGCATTCCTCGACCGGCGGCTGGACTTGCAGCGCGGCCGGCGGCCAGTCGATGGAGATCGGGTAGCGGCGCACTTCCGTCGTATCGCCGCCGTACGAGATGGAGAAGGTCTCGCGATCGACGCGCGCCTCGAGGAAGCGGTCAACCGTGTCGAAGAAATTGTTGCAGTGGAACTGCGTGTGGAAGCCGAGGATCGACGAGCCGAGCATGCCGTCGAGAATCTCCTCGCGCCAGGGCAGGATGCCAAAGGCCTCGGGGTTGGGCCAGGGAATGTGCCAGAACGTGATGATCGTCGCGCGCGGCAGGCGCTCGCGCACCATGCGCGGCAGCAGCGCGAAGTGGTAGTCCTGCACGAGGATGATCGGATCCTCGGTGCGTGCCTCGTCGGCCACCACCTCGGCGAAGCGGCGGTTCACGTTCTTGTAATGCTCCCAGTCGGGCGCACGGAACGTCGGCCGCGTATGCGCGATATGGCAAAGCGGCCACATACCCTCGTTCGCGAATCCGTAGTAGTAGCCCTGCTCCTCCTCCTCCGAGAGCCACACGCGGCGGATGCGGTACGCCGGGCTCTCGGGCGGCACCATGACGTGGTCGTTCTTGTCGACGGTATCGCGGTCGGCATTGCCCGCGCCGTGGGCGATCCAGGTGCCGGAGCAGGCGCGCACGATCGGCTCGAGCGCCGTGACGAGCCCGCTCGCCGGCCGCTGGATCTCGATCACGTTGTTGTCCTTGCGCCTGACGTGCACGTAGGGCTCGCGGTTGGACACGATCAGCACCTCGTCGCCCTTCAAGTCCTGGCGCAGGATGCGCCGCAGCGCTTCCGGTCCCCACGTCGTCTGGCTCTCGTCGCGTCCGGCCCGCTCGGCCTCTAGGTCGCGCACGAGCGCCTGCAGGTCGCGCGCGATCGGGCGCAGCTCGGGGGCGGTACCCGCGATGCCCAGCGGAGAGCGCAGCAATGTCTCTCCGGACATCAGCGCCTTGAGGCCGGCGACCCAGCCGCGCCAACTGATCTCGGCGATCACCATCGTGATAAGCGCAACGACCGCAGCGATGCCCGCGAACAGCCACAGCACGTACTTCTTCGTATCCGCGCTGCGCCGCTCGACGAAGCTCATGTCGTGCACGATGATGAGCTGGCCGAGCGCGCCGGAGTCCCCCGAAACGGGATTCGCCGAGACGTGCAGCGGTCCGTCCTTCAGCTGCAGCACCCAGCTCTTCAGCTCCTTGTCGGCAGGCGCCGGGCACTGCGCGGCCTGCGGATACGTCGCGCTCGCGATCGCGAGGTGGCCGGTGCGGTCGCAAAGGCCTATGGCGAAGATGCGCTCGCCCTGCATGATGCGTTCGAAGTAGCGCTGCACGCGGGGCCGCGCGCCGCGCGGATCGCGCATCAGCTCGGAGAGCGGCTCCTGCGCCGTCTGCGCGATGAGCGCCCCGCGGGCATCGAGGTCGCGCACGAACCACTGGAAGGTCAGGCGGTCGACGAGCGGCACCACGGCATAGGCGATCGCCGCGAGCGCTAGAGCAAGGGGAACGACGAAACGTAGCGACAGTGGCATGGCTTCCGGGATGCTGGAAGCCAAAAGGAGGCCTGCCAGCACCCCCCTTTCGACCGCGATCTTAACGGAAAGCTCTGCGACCTAAAAGGTGTTTCGATTCATGGACATGCTTGTCGTCTGGCGACTACACGCCGAGTGGCTCAGGCCTCGCCTTTGGTCGGCGTGCCGATATCCAGCACCTTAAGTTGCCGGGCGGTCTTCTCGACCGGCTCGACGACATCGATCTCCAATGCAGAGGATGCCGCGCCGAGGTCGCGGAATCGCCGGGCGCTGACCAGCACCCGCGATTCGAGCGAGCCTACGGCGCTATTGAAGGCCTCGACCGTCCTCGACAGGTTGCGGCCGAGGTCGATCCAGTGGCCGCCGAGGTCGGAGATGCGCTTATAGAGCTCGGCGCCAAGCTCGCTGATCTCCTTGGCATTGACCGCGATCGACTCCTGCCGCCAGCCGTAGGCGACAGCGCGCAGTAAGCCGATCAGATTCACCGGCGTGGCAACCAGCACCCTCTGCTCGACGCCGAATTCCAGCAGCGAGGGGTCCGCCTCCAGGGCCGCGCTGTAGAAATGGTCACCCGGGAGGAACATCACCACGAGTTCCGGAGTGTCCTTGAACTGGTCCCAGTACGACTTGCGCCCGAGCTCGGTGATGCGGTCGCGGACCAGCTTGGCGAAGGCCATGAGCTTGATCTTGCGCTCGCCTTCGTCGAGGGAGGCCATGGCATCGAGGTAGCTCGACACCGGCGCCTTGGCATCGACCACGATGGTCTTGCCCGCCGGCAGCTTGACGATCATGTCTGGCCGCAGCGCCCCGGACTCCGTCTTGAGCGTCTCCTGCTCCGCGAAGTCGCAGTAATTCAGCATGCCGGCCATCTCGACGACCCGGCGCAGCTGGATCTCCCCCCACTGGCCGCGCGTGACGGGCGAGCGCAGCGCCTGCACCAGGTTCGATGTCTCGGAGCGCAGCTGCCGCCCCGTATCCAGGAGCTGGCCCACCTGCTGCACGAGGCCCTGGTAGGCGCCCTCGCGCGCCACCTCCAGCGACTGGATCTTGAGGTCGAACTTGCCGAGCGCCTCCTTGATCGGCGCAACCGACGCGTGCGCGAGCTTGAGGAATTCCTCGGAATTGCTCCTCAATGCATTGGAAGACAGCGCGCTGAAGGCGTCCGACAGCGCCTTCTTGGCGTCCTCTAGCAGCTTCAGCTTTTCCTCGAAGCCCTTCCTCTCGGCTTCGATCGTCGCCGCGAGGCCCTCCTTGTCCTTAGTCACCTCGAGGATGGTGCGCTGCTGCTGCGCGATGCTCATGCTGCGCGCTTCGATTTCGCGGTGCAGGTCCGGGATGACCGACGCCACTGCTTCGAACGTCGCGCGCCGGCTGGACTCCTCGCGCAGCTGCGCCATCGCATCGTCTTTCTGATGGGTGACCTGGCTGAGCTGCTGCCGGAGTTCCTGAAGCTGGCTTTCCGGCGCGCTTCGATTGGACTTCAGGAACCAGCCAGCGACGCCACCGATGGCGAGACCAAGAAGGAGGAAGGCTGCAACTTCCATGGACCGATTCTATTTCTAAACGGACTCCCGCAGCGTGAGCGCGGGCGAGGCGCGCAGCACCTTGCGTGACGAGAGCCACGCGTTGAGCGACAGGAGCGCAATGCCGGCGAGCGGGCCGGCGACGAGGAGAGCCGCGCTCGGCGGCAGGTCGAGCTCGAACACGCGCCGGGCGAGGAGCTGGCCGATCAGCGCCGCGCCGAAGGTGGCGAGGATGCCGGCCGTGAGTCCCATCGCAAGGAACTCGATGCGCTGTGCGCCGGCGACTTGCGCACGCGAAGCGCCATAAACGCGCATCACCGCGGCTTCGCGGCGGCGCTCGTCTTCCGTCGCGACCAGCGCCGAATACAGCACGAGAAGGCCTGCGCCCAGGGTGAAGAGGAAGATGAACTGCACCGCGGCGATCAGCTGGTCGACCACATCCTGCGCCTGCTTGAGCGCGGCGCCGACATCCACCAGGGTGAGGTTCGGAAATTCCACGGCAAGCCGGTTGAGCGCGACCTCGCGGCCCGGCGCCACGCGGAACGCGCTGATGTAGCTCGTCGGAAACCGGTCGAGCACCTGGGGAGGCGCGATGACGAAGAAGTTGACCTTCATCGAATCCCAGCGCAGGCGGCGAAACGAGGTGATGGGCGCGCGGAAGGTCTCTCCACCGATCGCGAACTCGAGCTCGTCGCCGAGTTTCCAGCCCAGGCGCTGCGCGATGCCTTCTTCGACAGAGAGGCCGTCGCTCGTCCATCGCCCGCCGGCGAGCGCATTGTGGGCAGGCAGGGCCTGCGCAAAAGAGAGATTGAACTCGCGCTCGACCAGGCGCCGCGCGCGCTCTTCGCTGTAGTCCGCTTCGTTCACCGCACGCGCATTCACCGACACCACGCGGCCGCGCACCATCGGGTAGAGCTGCGGCTCGCCGAGGCCGTTCGAAGCGAGGTAGTTCTTCACGGCATCGAGCTGGTCGCGCTGCACACCAAGCAGGAAACGGTTGGGCGCGTCGGCCGGCGCCGCGCGCCGCCACGCATCGACCAGGTCGTTGCGCGTAAAGGTGAGGAGCAGCACGGCGGTCAGGCCGAGCGCCAGGCTTGCGACCTGGACGGCGTTGCCGCGCGCGTGCCGGCGCAGGTTGGCGAGCCCGTAGCGCACGCTCCGGCTGCGGGCTTTGACGCGGCTCAACGCGGTAAGCGCCGCCCAGGCGATGGCGAAAAAGACGAGCACGGCCACTGCAAAGCCGCCCACCACATAGGCGCCGAGCTTGAGATCACCCGCCTGCCAGACGAGGAGCGCGGCGAGCAGCGTCATGCCCACGCCATAGGCTCCCAGCGCTCCGCGCTTCAACGCACCGGCCTCGCGGCGGATCACCCGCAGCGCCGGCACATCCTTGAGCTGCATGAGCGGCGGCAGCGCGAAGCCGAGGAGAAGGACCAGGCCGACGAGGAAGCCTTGCAGCGCAGGCCACGGCGTCGGCGACGGCAGGTCGGCACGGATCAAGTCCGTCAGGGCGGCACCGATGGCCGACTGGGCGCCATAACCGATGAAAGCCCCCACCGCGCAGGCCAGCACGCCGAGCAGCGCGAACTCGCCGGCATGGAGCGCGAGCAGGCGCGATTGGGTCGCGCCGAGGCAGCGCATCACGGCGCAGCCGTCGAGGTGCCGCTCGACGAAGCGCCGCGTACCGAGCGCGATGGCGACGCCGGCCAGCACCGCGGCGAGAAGCGCGGTCAGCGAAAGGAAGCGCTGTGCGCGCTCGATGGCCGCGCGAATCTCCGGCCGGCCCGATTCGAGCGTGTCCAGGCGCTCGCCGCGGCCGAGGATCGGGCGCACCGCGGCCTCGAGCTCGGCCATGCGCTGTGCATCGCCGGCCGCATAAAGGTAGTAAGAGACGCGGCTGCCGGTCTGCACCAGGCCAGTCGCCGGCACATCCGCCACGTTCATCATGAGCCGCGGCGCGATGTTGAAGAAATTCGCATTGCGCTCGGGCTCGAGCGTCAGTATCGCCGCGACACGCAATTGTGCTTGCCCGAGCCTCAGCATGCTGCCGACGGGCGCGTCCAGACCGCCGACCAGCCGCTCTTCGACCCAGACGGTGCCCGGCGCAGGCCCGCGTTGCGCCGGCGCATCCGGTGCGCCAAGCGCCGCCGCCGTGCGCAACCGGCCACGCAGCGGATAGTTCTCGCTTACCGCCTTGACGCCGGCGAGCTGGCTGCGCTCGCCGCGCAGCGCCATGCTGATGAAGTTGATCGCTTCGGCCGTACTTGCGCCCGAGCCGCCCACGACGTCGACCACCTTGCCGGTCCATGGATGGTCCGAGAGAAGCACGAGGTCGGCGCCCATCAGCTGGTGCGCGTCTCGCAGCAGCGCCTGGCTCACGCGGTCGGCGAAGAAGCCCACCGTGGTGACGCTCGCCACTGCGAGCACCAGCGCGGCTGCGAGGACCCGCAGCTCCCCCGCGCGCCAGTCGCGCGCCAGCATGCGCAGGCTCGTCATGCAGCCAGCCTTCCGCCGGCCAGGCGCACCACGCGCATGCAGCGCGCGGCGAGCGCTTCATCGTGGGTCACCAGCACGAGCGTGGTGCCGTACTCGCGGTTGAGCTCGAAGAGGAGCGCGATCACCGCCGCCCCGGACTGCACATCGAGGCTGCCGGTCGGCTCGTCGGCCAGCAGGAGCTTTGGCCGCACGACGAAGGCGCGGGCGAGCGCGACGCGTTGCTGCTCGCCGCCGGAGAGGTGCTTCGGATAATGGTGCAGCCGCTCGGCGAGGCCGACCCGCACGAGCATCTGGCGCGCGCGATCTTCGGCGTCTTCGCGGCCCGCGAGCTCGAGCGGGAGCATCACGTTCTCCACTGCGGTCAGCGCTGGCAGGAGCTGGAACGACTGGAACACGAAGCCGAGCAGCCTTCCGCGCAGCTCCGCCCGCCGATCTTCATCGAGGGCAAAAAGATCGTGGCCATCGAGCTCGACCGTTCCGCTGGTCGGCGTATCGAGGCCCGCGAGGAGCGCGAGCAGCGTCGACTTGCCCGAGCCCGACGCGCCCACCACGGCTACGGCTTCTCCCGACGTGACGTCGATGTCGATGTCGCGCAAAATGGCGAGGCTGCCCTCCCCGCTCTTCACCGTCTTGCCGATGCCCTTCGCTACGAGAACACTCGCTTTGCTGTGCATGCTGTGGGCGCTCGGTGCGCCGGCGGCGGAGGGATCGGGGAAATCCATATTGGTATTCGGCGACAGCCTGTCAGCGGCGTACGGCATCGCCCAATCGCGCAGCTGGGTCGCGCTGCTCGAGGAACGCCTGAAGCGCGAACGCATCGATTATAGCGTCGCGAATGCGAGCATCTCCGGCGAGACGAGCGCGGGCGGCCGCGCGCGCATCGACGCCGCGCTCGCGCGTCATCGGCCGAGCGTGGTCATCGTGGAGCTCGGCGCCAACGACGGGCTGCGCGGCCTGCCGCCGGCACAAATGAAGGCGAATCTCGCGGCGATCGTCGAGCGCTCCAGAACTGCCGGCGCGCGCGTGCTGCTTCTGGGAATGAAAATGCCGCCGAACCTCGGGCCGGACTACACCGCAGGGTTCGAGAAGGTGTTCACCGACCTCTCGCGCGAGCAGAAAATCCCACTGGTGCCGTTCATGCTCGACGGCTTCGCCGAGAAACCGGAGTACTTCCAGCCCGACCGCATCCATCCCAACGAGCGCGCGCAGCCGCTCATTGTCGAGCTGGTGTGGCCGAAGCTGAAGCCGCTCCTTAAGTGACGCGAAGGCGCGGCGCGCCCGCCACGAGGCGGCCGATCATGCGCGCATCCGACCCGTCGTCTCCCGGGAAGGCAGCGAGCACGTCGTTTACGGCTCCGGGGGCGCAGGCGACGAGGAGGCCGCCGCTGGTCTGCGGGTCGCTGAGGATCTTGCGTTTCCAATCCGCGAGGCCGCTCACCAGCTCCACCTCATGGCCGTAGCCCTTCCAGTTGCGATCGGACGCACCGGTGGCGATGCCTTCCTGGGCCCACTGCGCCGCCTCCGGAATGAGCGGCAAGTCGTCGAAGCTCACCTCGGCCGCGAGCCGGGAGCCGCGGCAGATCTCGAGAAGGTGTCCGGCCAGGCCGAAGCCGGTGATGTCCGTCAGCGCATGCACGCCCGGCAGGTCGGCCAGCGCCTGCCCCGGCGTGTTGAGCTTCGTCGTCCACTTCACCATCTCTGCGTAGCCTTCCGCCGAGAGCCTGCCCTTCTTGAGCGCCGCTGAAAGGACGCCGATGCCGAGCGGCTTGCCCAGCACCAGCGCATCGCCGGCCTTCGCCGAGCTGTTGCGCTTCACTTTGTCGGGATGCACCAGTCCCAGCGCGACCAGGCCGTAAATCGGCTCGAGCGTATCGATCGAATGTCCGCCGGCGATCGGAATGCCCGCGGCCGCGCACACCGATTCGCCGCCGGCGAGGATGCTGCGGATCGCCGAGACCGGCAGCTTCTCGAGCGGCATGCCGACGATGGCGAGCGCCATGATCGGCCGCCCGCCCATCGCGTAGATGTCGGAGATCGCGTTGGTCGCGGCGATGCGGCCGAAGTCGAACGGATCGTCGACGATCGGCGTGAAGAAATCGGTGGTGGCGACGAGCGCCTGGGTATCGTTCAGGCGGTAGACGGCGGCGTCGTCCGCGGTCTCCGTGCCGACCATCAGCTCCTTGGGCAGGCCGCGGATGGGCGACGCGCTCAGGATCTCCGAAAGGATGGCGGGCGCGATCTTGCAGCCGCAGCCGCCGCCGTGGCTGAACTCGGTGAGGCGGATTTTCTCTGGCGCATTCATGATTGGATTGTACAAGTGCGAAAACCCGCGAATATGTCCGCGCGCTCGGGCAGATAGAAGTTGCGAAAGCCCGGATGCACGAGTCGCCGCGGCGTCGCAAAGCTCGCGCCGCGCAACACCTTGTGCGTGCCAAACCACGGCTGCGAGTAATCGGCGTAAGGGTCGGCGCTGAAGCCGGGGAACGGTGCGAACGTGCTCGCCGTCCATTCCCACACCTCACCCCATTGCATCCGCGTCGCGGCGAGCTGCCATTCGGCCTCAGTGGGAAGCCGCCGACCCGCCCAGCGGCACCAGGCCTGCGCTTCGTTCCAGCTCACATGGCGCACCGGCGCATCGGGGTCGATCGGCTGCCAGCGATCGAACCGCCGCTCCTGCCACGCGCCATCGCGCTTCGCCCAGTAGCGCGGCGCCGCGCCGCCGCTTTCCACGTACTGGAGATACCGAGCGTTCGGCACCGGCCGAGCGTCGATGCGAAAGGGTGCCACCTCGACGTCATGCGCCCACTTCTCGTTGTCGAAGACGAATCGCTCTGCACCTTTCTCCGCTCCAAGGCGCAACGTGCCGCCAGCCAAGTCCACGAAATCGGGGTCAGAGCCCGAATCAAATAGGGCTCTGACCCCGATTTCAGGTTCGGGATAGCCGTGCGTCTGGTGCGTGTAGTGCAGGGCCTCGGAGTGCATGTCTTCGTGCAGCGTGCACAGGCGCACGAAGTAACGAAGGCGTTCGTTGTCCGGCTCGCGCGCGATGCGATCGAGGGTCTTTTCCAAGACTGCACCAAGATAGGAGCGTGTGGCCGCGAGCGAGGGCAGCGGCAGGTCCCACCGCGTGTCGTGCGCGACGTTGGAGGAGTCGTAAAGCGCGTCCCCATTCGCCAGGATGGAGGGCGCCAGCGTGCCGTCGTCGCGCTGGCGCAGGCACCAGTGCTCCTGGAACCAGCCGACATGGCCGATTTCCCACAGCGGCGGGTTGACGATGGCGAGCTTCGGCCCGAGGAGCGGCTCGCCTTCGATGCCTGAGGTGATGCGCGAGAAGTGATCCCGGGCACGGACGAGATCTGAAGATAATGTGTCGATGGCGCGCTTATTCATCGTTACGCCGGCGGCAGTCGGCACGCGAACCGGCAACCGCCACACCGCGCTTCGATGGGCGACGTTGCTGCGCTCCGGTGGACACCGCGTCGCGATCGATGTGGCGTGGAACGGCGAACGCTGCGACGCGCTCATCGCGCTGCATGCCCGCCGCAGCCACGATTCGATCGTGCGTTACAGCGAGCTGAAACAACCATTGGTCGTCGTGCTGACCGGCACGGATCTGTACCGGGACCTGCCCGACTCGGCAGAGGCGCAGAGCTCCATCGCGCTCGCCGATCGGCTGGTCGTCCTGCAGGAAGCGGCGCTGGACGAGCTCGCTCCCCCGATGCGCGCGAAGGCGCATGTCGTGTATCAGTCCGCCAATCCGAAACTCGCGCACCGGCCGCCGCAAACGCCCTTCCGCGTGGCGGTCATTGCGCATCTGCGTGCGGAGAAGGATCCGCTGCGCGCGGCGGCCGCGCTGGCACGGCTGCCCGATCGCGATGTGGAAGTCGTCCAGGTGGGCGAGGCGCTCGACCCGCGGCTCGGCGAGGAAGCGCGGCAATTCATGGCGCGTGATCCGCGCTATCGCTGGCTGGGCAGCTTGCCGCACGCACGCGCGCTGGGCTGGATGGCGCGCAGCCACGCGCTCGTCGTGAGCTCCGTCATGGAAGGCGGGGCGAACGTCGTTTGCGAAGCGGCGCGGATCGGCACGCCGGTGCTGGCTTCGCGGATCTCGGGCAATGTCGGGATGCTGGGCGCGAAATATCCGGGCTACTACCCGGTCGCGGACGACGCGGCGCTCGCGCAGCTGCTTGCGCAGGCTAGCCAGGACCGGTCCTTCTATCGCCGCCTGAAGAATGCACTGCGCGCGCGCCGCGCGCTTTTTGCGCCGGCGGCGGAGCGTCGCGCCCTGCTCGGCGTTGTCCGGGACCTTGTTCGCTGAGAAGCTCCTCGACGCGCGCGCGCACCGGCTGGCTCGTCCAGTCGAGCTCTCCGTACGCGACATAGCGGATGCGGCCGTCGCGGCCCACGAGGAAGCTCGCGGGCAGCAGGCGCGCCTTCCAGAGTTTGGCCACGGCACCGTCGCGATCGCGCAGCAGCGGGAAGCCGAGCGGCACGGCGCCGAGGAAATTCTCGATGCGCGAGAGCGGCTCCGCAAGATTCACGGCGAGGACCTCGAACGGCTTGCCTTGCAGCGACCGGCGCAGGCCATCCATCGATGGCATCTCCGCGCGGCACGGCTCGCACCATGTCGCCCAGAAGTTGACCAGCACGACCTTGCCCCGATAGTCGGCCAGGCGATGGGTCTGCCCGGCCATGTCGTCCAGCTCGAGCGCCGGCGTGGGGCCTCCGGGCCAGGGCTTGAGCTCCGCGGCGCTCGCGGCGAAAGAGGCCGCGAGCAGGAGCGCTGCAACAAGGCGCAGCACTAGGCGGAAATCTCCCGCGCGGTGATCGCGTACTTCACGCTGTCGGGCTCGAGCTGGTCGCGCAGCTCGCCGTCGGCCTCGGCGTTGATGTACATGAGGAACGGCAGCCGCGGCGCCTTGCTCGCGTGCGGCAGCTTGACGTCGTGGCCCATGTTGTACGCCAGCCAGTTCATCTCCCAGCTGCCGAAGAGGCGCTTGCGCGCCGCGATCACCTTCTCGTCCTTTACCGCAAGGTTGCCCGGCGGCTCTTCCAGCACGACCTTGCGCACGTCGGCCGGGTCGACCGGCACCCAGCCGAAGCCGCGCGCGAAGAATTCCGCGCGGCAATGCTGCGCCTTCGTCACGTTCGGCGAGCCGGTGCCGAGGCTCTTGTATCCATGGTTGGAAGGCGCCACGCGAATGCCGTAGACGTCGCGCGCCGGAACACCGACGGCACGAGCCAGGCCGACGTAAAGCGCGTTCAGGTCGGCGCACTTGCCGCCGGGGTTGCCGCTCTCGAGGAGCGACTTCACGTCGCCGACCCCGCAGCCGCGGGTCTTCGGATCGCGGAAGGTGTTGTCGACCACCCATTCGTAGATCGCGCGCGCCTTGTCCACATCGGTCTTCGCGCCCTTCGTGATCTGGAGCGCGGTCTTGCGCACGATGCCGTCGGTCGGGATGAGCTCGGTGGGCGCCGTGAAGAACTTGCGATCGGCCGCGGAAAGATCGAGCGCGCTGTCGGGCCGTGCGAAATCCACCGCGCGGTCGCGCGTCATGAAGCGGCTCGTCACTTCGATGTGGGGATTTGCCTCGCGCGCGGGCCACTCGGCATAGAGCATCGCCACGCCGTATTTGCCGTCGTGCAGGATCTGCGCCTGCGAGGCGTTGCCGCTCCAGCTATTGCCGATCGCCTTTTGCCAGTTGGTATCGGCCTCGAGCGGCAACGGCACCCACGCGCGCGCCACGCCGAACGCGTCGCTCACATTCACGCGCGTTACGGTCTCGAACGTGCGCCAGCCCTCCTGCGCAAAGGCGCTGCGCCAGGGGAGAGACTGGGCGATTGCTGCGGCGCTGGTGGACTGCAGGAAGAGTCTTCGATTCATGGGATCGCTCCTGGGGAAAGGCGACGGCGGAGCGCGACCGGTGTGCTGGCGCCTGTCGCATCGTCGGGACTGCCGGAATGCCCGCCGCGCCCTCGCCGGCCGCCTGCAATGGCGCAGCCGATCATCGCTGCGAGCGAACGGCAGCTGGCCGAGATGAGGCGCTGGAGGATGAACATCGGGACCTGCGACGTTATATTAGGACTGCATGGATTTCAAGGATTTCGACGCGATCATCGATGCGCGCACGCCCGCGGAATATGCGCTCGACCACATACCCGGCGCGATCTCTGCGCCGGTTTTGGACGACGCCCAGCGCGTAGAGGTCGGCACTCTTTACAAGCAGGTGTCGCCGTTCGAGGCCAAGAAGCGCGGCGGCGCGCTGGTCGCTCAGAACGTCGCGCGGCACGTGGAGCAGCTTTTCCGGCAAAAAGATAAAGCGTGGAAGCCGCTTATCTACTGCTGGCGCGGCGGCAAGCGCTCGGGCGCCATGGCGCACATCCTGCGCGAGATCGGCTGGAATGCACAGACGCTCCCAGGCGGCTACCGCGCCTATCGGCGCTGGGTCGTGGACCAGCTTGCCAGCGTACCGCTGGAGTTCGAGTTCATCGTGGTGCACGGACCGACCGGCAGCGGCAAGAGCCGCCTGCTCGGCGCCCTCGCGCGCGCCGGCGCGCAGGTGCTCGACCTCGAGGCACTGGCCGCGCACCGCGGCTCGGTGCTCGGCGGGTTGCCCGGCGCGCCGCAACCGACGCAGAAGTGGTTCGAGAGCCAGCTCCTCGCGGCGCTGGAGAACTTCGACCGTGCACGGCCGGTGTTCGTGGAAGGCGAATCGAAAAAGATCGGCGAGATCCAGGTGCCCGAAGCGCTCATGGCGCGCATGCGCGCCTCGGCCTGCGTCGCGCTCGAGACCGACACACAGACACGAGTCACGCTGCTACTGGATGAGTATCGGCACTTCCTCGCGGATCGAGCCGCGCTCGACGCGCAGCTCGACTGCCTCGTGGCGCTGCATGGGCGCGAGCGCATCGCGCAGTGGAAGGACCTGGCGGCCGCGGGCCAGTGGCGCGAGTTCGTCGCGCGGCTCCTCGCCGAGCATTACGACCCGGCGTATCGACGCTCCTCGCATACCAACTACGTGCAGCTCGCGCAGGCGCGTGCCGTTCGCATCGCGTCCGCAGATGAAGACTCGTTCGACCGTGCAGCCGGTGGACTAAGCGTTCAAGCCGGCCAGCACGCGGATGTGCTGCACGGCGCTGCGACCTAGCGCGGAGAGCGAGTAGCCGCCCTCCAGCATCGAAACCATGCGCCCACCGGCGTGGCGACCGGCTATATCGGCCATTTGCCCGGTCACCCAGCCGTAGTCGGCATCGGTGAACCGCAGCATCGCCATGTCGTCTTCCAAGTGCGCATCGAAGCCCGCCGAGAAAAGCACCAGCTGCGGCTTGAAGTCCTCGAGAGCGGGCACCCATACGTCGCGCACCGCCTGGCGCAGCTCGCGCGAGCCCGCGCCCGCGGCAAGGGGCACGTTGAACATGTTGCGCGCGGGATTATCGGTGCCGCTGTACGGATAGAAGGGGTGCTGGAAGATCGACGCCATCATCACGTGCTCGTCGTCCTCGAAGATGTCCTCCGTGCCGTTGCCGTGGTGCACGTCGAAGTCGATGATCGCGACGCGCTCGAGCCCGTGCACCTCGACCGCGTGGCGCGCCGCGACGGCGACATTATTGAAGATGCAAAAACCCATTGCCCGCGCCCGGCACGCGTGATGGCCTGGCGGCCGCACCGGGCAGAACGCGGCGCTCACCTCTTTTTTCAGCACGAGATCCGTGGCCAGCACCGCCGCCCCTGCCGCACGCAGCGCGGCTTGCAGCGTGTGCGGATTCATCGCCGTGTCCGGGTCGAGATGCACGGTGCCCGCTTGCGGCGCGGCGTCGCGGATGGCGCGCACGTATTCGATCGGATGCACGCGCGCGAGCTCTTCGTCGGTGGCGAGAGGCGCTTCGTAACGGTGCAGGTGCGGGGCTATGCCGGCGGCGATGAGCTGGTCCTCGATCGCGGTCAGGCGCTGCGGCCGCTCCGGGTGGTGGCCGCCCATGTCATGCCTCAGGCAGTCGGCGTGCGTGACGAGGGCGGTCCGCATGACGATTGATCATATCGCATCGAGTACAATCGCCGCATGCTCCTCAAGAAAGCCGAGCCTGCGGCGCAAAGCACGCCGCAGAGCGTGCTGCGCGGCCCAATCGAGAGGGTCATCGAGGCCGCCGGCAACATCATCCTCGGCAAGGAGCAGCCGGTACGTCTAGCCCTTGCCTGCCTGCTCGCCCGCGGCCACCTTCTCATCGAGGACCTGCCCGGCGTCGGCAAGACCACCCTCGCGCACGTGCTCGCGCGCTCCCTCGGGCTGCACTTCCAGCGCATCCAGTTCACGAGCGACATGCTGCCGGCGGACATCATCGGCGTCTCGGTGTACGAGCGCGAGACCGGCACCTTCAAGTTCCACCCGGGGCCGATCTTCGCGCAAGTGATCCTCGCCGATGAGGTGAACCGCGCGACTCCCAAGACGCAATCGGCGCTGCTCGAAGCCATGGAAGAGCACCAGGTCACCGCGGAAGGCGAGACGCGCAAGCTTCCCGAGCCGTTCTTCGTCATCGCCACACAGAACCCGTCGGAGCAAGTCGGCACCTTCCCGCTGCCCGAATCGCAGCTCGACCGGTTCACGATGAGGATCGAGCTCGGCTATCCGGATCGCGCGGCGGAACGCGCGCTCCTCACCGGTACCGATCGGCGCGATCTTCTCGCCACGCTCGACCCGTGCATGACGCCGGCGGAGCTGATGGAGCTGCAGGGACTCGTGCAGAAGATCCACGTCGCGCCCGCGCTTCTCGATTACGTGCAGGCGATCGTCGAGCATACGCGACGCTCGCCCGATTACGTAGCCGGGCTCTCGCCGCGCGCCGCGCTCTCGCTCGTGCACTCGGCGCGCGCGTGGGCGATGCTCGAAGGTCGCGACAAGGTCATCCCGGAGGACGTGCAGGCCATCCTTCCCGGCGTAGCGGCGCACCGCCTGCGCCCGGCGCACGACTCCGCGCGCCGCGTCGACGTGGGCGCGCAGCTTCTTGCCGCCGTACCGATTCCTTAAGGGGCTCACGCCCGCAACGATCCACGCCACTGCGGTCGCCGCCGCGCTTGCTGTCGCCATCTACGCCGTGGTGCCGCCGTTCGTTCCGGTGCTCGCGCGGCTGGGAACGGACCTCCCGCTTTCCTCGCGCTTCCTGATCACCACCTATCCGTTCGCGATAGCACTGCCGCTGGCCAGCGCCGCGTGGGGGCTTTGGCTGGGCGTGAAGCCCGGCGCGAGGCTGCTCGTGCCACTGGCGTATGTCGTGGCGGGCGGCATCGTTTGCTTCCTCGCGCTTGCGCTCTATGTTCCGCTGTTCGAGCTCAGCTAGGATGGGCGCCATGATCCCTGCCCGGAACATCGCCGCCAGCCTGCTTCTCGCCTTCGCAGTTTCGGCGCACGGCGCCGAGCTCAAGGTGCTGAGCGGCAATGGCGCGCGCTCGGCCGTCGCGCAGCTCGGCGCGCAATTCGAGCGCGCGAGCGGCCACAAGGTATCGATCGACTTCGCCGTCAATCCCGAGGTCAAAAAGCGCATCGACGCCGGCGAAGCGTTCGACGTCGCCATCCTCAATCCGCCGGTGCTGGACGAGCTCATCAAGAGCGGCAAGATCGTCGGCGCTACCCGCGCCGTGCTGGGCCGCGCGGGTATCGGTGCTGCCGTACGCGAAGGCGCGCCGAAGCCGGATATCTCAACGGTCGAAGGCTTCAAGCGCACGCTCCTCGGCATGAAGTCCGTCGCCTATCCCGGCGAAGGCGCGAGCGGCAAATATTTCGTGAGCGTGGTGGAGCGCCTCGGCATCGCGGATGAGATGAAGCCGCGGATGCGGCCGATGCCCGCCGAGTACAACGTCGAGGTCGTAGCGAGCGGCGAGGTCGAAATGGTGGTCGTGGTCGCCTCGCGCATCGCCGGCGTGCAAGGCGTGCAGTTCCTCGGCGGGATCCCGCGCGAGCTGCAGACCTGGATCGGGTTCGCCGGCGGCGCCGCCAGCGCGGCGAAGGAGCCGGAAGCGGCACGCGCGCTGCTGCGTTTCATGACCGCGCCCGCCGCGGCGGCGGTGCTCAAGGGAGCGGGGGTCGAACCGTTCGTGGAGTGACGAACGACTACATCGCAGTCGAGCCGAAACGTGAAGAAGTTGACACGCTGTCCGGCCCGACGCTCCTGGAATTCGGCAGCCCCTGGTGCGGGTGGTGCCGGCGCGCGCAACCGCTGATTGCAGAAGGGCTTGCCGCGCATCCCGGCGTACGTCATTTGAAGATCGCGGATGCAAGCGGCAAGCGCCTGGGCCGCTCTTTCCGCGTCAAGCTCTGGCCGACGCTCGTGTTCCTCGCCGAGGGCCGGGAGACCGCCCGGCTCGTGCGCCCCGATAGTGCTGCCGAGATCGCCGAAGCGCTCGCCCGCATCGACAATAGCGAAACGCCCGGGTCACGCCATCCGGGCCGCTAGCCACGCCACATTGTTTCTGTAGAATCCGCCGCTTCGCGCCAAGCCTAGCGGTGAACCCGAAGTGAACTTCGCAGTGAAGCACGGCTCGCGCTGACCCTATGCCCCCCGGCACCCGCTACTCGCTCGAAGTCAATCCGAAGCTCCCCAAGCGGCTCGCGCGCCTGGATGAGCTAGCGGCCAACCTCTGGTACTCCTGGGACCGCGCCACGCGCGCCATCTTCGCGCGCCTGAACCCCACGCTGTGGGATGCGATAGGCCACAACCCGAAGGCGATGTTGAAGCGCATCGACGAGCAGCGGCTGATCGACGCCGCCTCGGACCCCGCGTTCCTCGACAGCCTGACGCGCGTACTGGCGGCCTTCGACGCCTATCACGCCGAGCCGCCATTTCGCAGCAATTCCGCGGCGCTCAAGCCCGACGAGCTGGTGGCGTACTTCTGCGCCGAGTTCGGCGTGCATGAAAGCCTGCCGCTCTATTCCGGCGGCCTTGGCATCCTGGCGGGCGACCATTGCAAGGCGGCGAGCGACTTCAAGCTGCCCTTCGTGGCCATGGGCCTGCTTTACAGGCAGGGCTATTTCGTACAGACGATCGACGCGGAGGGGCGCCAGCGCGCCGAGTACCACGATTCGGAATTCGAGGACCTGCCGATCGAGCCCGTCAAGCGCAGTGGTCCTGACGGTGGCGCCGACCTGGTCATCGACCTCGCCTTCCCCGGCCGCAAGCTTTTCGTCAAGGTATGGCAGGCGCGCATCGGGCATGTGCGCCTGTTCATGCTCGATACCGACCTGCCGGAGAACAACGAGCGCGACCGCGCGATCGCGCACCGCCTCTATGGCGGGGACCGGACCACGCGCCTCGAGCAGGAGCTGGTGCTCGGCGTGGGCGGCGTGCGCGCTCTCGCCGCGATGGGTCTCAAGCCGAGCGTGTGGCACATCAACGAAGGCCACGCAGCATTCCTCATCGTCGAGCGCGTGCGCGCGCTGATGGGCGAAGGACTCACGTTCGAGGCGGCGCTCGAGATGGTCGCATCGAACACCGTGTTCACCACGCATACGCCGGTGCCCGCCGGCCACGACCAGTTCAACGACGGCACGGTGCTGCCCTACCTCAAATCCTGCTTTGGAGAGATGCAGGTCATGCCGCTCGGCCGGCCGCCGGCGGGCGGCGACTTCAACATGACCGCTCTCGCGATCCGCGGCTCGCGCTTCCATAACGGCGTGTCGCGCATCCACGGCGGCGTCTCGCAGCGCCTGCTGAAGGATTTCTGGCCGCAGGTGACGCCGGAAGAGAACCCGGTCGGCTACGTGACCAACGGCGTGCACGTCGCAACCTTCCTCGCCCCCGAGTGGAGCGAGGTGCTCGATCGCTTCCTCGGCGTCGGCTGGATGCATCGCCTCGGGCAGCCGGGCATCTGGGAGAAGATCCGCGACATCCCGGACCATATCTACTGGAGCGTGCGCCAGGACATCAAGGCGCGCATGCTCCACATGCTGCGCCATCGCCTCGCCCGGCAGCACCTGCGCAACCACGGCAGCGAGTCGCACCTCGAGCGCATGCTGCGCTACTGCGACCCGGCGAAGCCGAACGTCCTCACCATCGGCTTCGGCCGGCGCTTCGCCACCTACAAGCGCGCGACGCTGCTGTTCAACGACCTCGACAATTTCCGGCGCATCGTCGGCGACAAGGACCGGCCGGTGGTGTTCCTCTTCTCCGGCAAGGCGCACCCGGCCGACGAGCCGGGGCAGGAGCTGATCCGCACGCTGGTACACATGTCCAACCAGGAGGAGTTCCAGGGGCGCCTCCTTTTCGTCGAGGGCTACGACCTGCACATCGCGCGGCGGCTGGTGGCCGGCGTGGACGTTTGGCTCAATAACCCGGTGTACCCGCTGGAGGCCTCCGGAACGTCCGGCATGAAGGCCGGCATGAACGGCGCCATCAACCTGTCCATCCTCGATGGGTGGTGGGACGAGGGCTACGACGGGCAGAACGGCTGGGGAATCAAGCCTGCCTCGCCGCAGCTCGACCAGCACCGCCGCGATCGCGAGGAAGCGCGCACACTGTATGAGCTGCTGCAGGACAACGTCATCCCCACTTATTACAACCGTGCCGAAGGCGGCTATTCGTCGCAGTGGATCCGCATGGCCAAGCGCTCGATGGCTTCCCTCCTGCCGCGCTATGACGCTTCGCGCATGCTCGGCGAGTACGTGACCAAGTACTACGCGCCGGCGGCGCGGCAAGGCCAGCGCTATACACAAGGCGGCTACGACGCGGCGAAGACGGTCGCCGCGTGGAAGGCGCGCGTGCGCGCGGCGTGGCCCGGCATCGCGCTAAAGCGCGTAGACGCGCCGGCGCGCCGCATCCAGTTCGGCGACACGGTGCCGGTCGAAGTGGCGGTCAAGCTGAACGGCCTTTCACCCGCCGACGTGTGCGTCGAGCTCGTCGTGACGCGCGCGTTGCGCGACGCGGCCCCGGTCTCGCACAGCTATGAGCTCGCGCCGAACGGCCAGCCTGTCGAGGGCGAGCACCATTTCCGCATCGACCTCAAGCCCGCGCTCGCCGGGCGCCTCGACTACCGCGTGCGCGTGTTCCCGCGGCACGAGCTCCTGACGCACCCGCACGAGCTCGGGCTCAGCTCCTGGCTTTGATCAGCAGCGCGAGCGTGCGCGCTTCCAGCGCGTAGGGGTTGGTGACCGGGCGCTCAGGCGCCGCGGTATCCACCAAGAGGCGCCAGCCGTCGCCCGGCAGCGCGAAGTCGACGGCCCGCTCGCCCGCGTTGAGCAAAAGAAGGAGGTCGTCGTCCTCGACCGGCGCACCGCGGTCGTCGCGCTCCGCCAGCCGCTTGCCGAGGAGCAGCATCCCCAGCGTGCGGGTCTCCGGCCGCGTCCAATCCGCCTGCGACATTGCGCGGCCCTGCGGCGTAAGCCAGGAGACATCCTCCGGGTTCGGATACGTGCGCCGGCGGAAACCCGGATGGTGCTTGCGCAGCGCGATCAGGCCGCGCACGAATTCAAGGAACTCGGTGTCGACGTCGTCCCAGTCGAGCCACGAAAGCTCGTTGTCCTGGCAGTAAGCGTTGTTGTTGCCCTGCTGGGTGCGGCCGATCTCATCGCCGGCAACGAGCATCGGCGGGCCTTGCGAGAAGAGCAGCGTGGCGAGCAGGTTGCGCTTCTGCCGCGGTCGTTCGGGGCCGGCGTCCCAGCTGCGGTTGTTGTCCGTGCCGTCGCGATTGTCCTCGAGGTTGGCTTCGTTCTTCTTGCGCTCGTAGCTCACGAGGTCGTGCAGCGTGAACCCGTCGTGCGCGGTAACGTAGTTCACGCTTGAGCGGGGGCTGCGGCCCGCCGGCTGGAAGATGTCGCTCGAGCCGGCGAGGCGCGAGGCGAGCTCGCCGACCGTGCCGGCGTCCCCGCGCCAGAACGATCGCACCGCGTCGCGGTACTTGTCGTTCCACTCGACCCAGCCCGGCGGAAAGTTGCCGACCTGATAGCCGCCTTCGCCAAGGTCCCACGGCTCGGCGATCAGCTTCACCCGCGAGAGCACCGGGTCCTGGCGGATGGCGGAGAGAAAGGCGCCGTTGCGGTCGAACGCCTGCGCCGCATTGCGCGCGAGCGTGGGCGCGAGGTCGAAGCGAAAGCCGTCGACGTGCATCTCCTGCACCCAGTAGCGCAGGCTGTCCATGACGAGCGCGAGCACGACGCGGTGCGCGGTATTGAAGCTGTTGCCGGTGCCGGTGAAATTGAGATAGCGGCGCGGGTTGCCGGGCTCGAGCCGGTAGTAGATGGCGTTATCGAGGCCGCGGAAGCCGAGCGTCGGGCCGGAGTGATCGCCTTCCGCGGTGTGGTTGTAAACGACGTCCAGGATCACCTCGATGCCGGCGGCGTGCAGCGTCTTCACCATCGTCTTGAACTCGCCGAGCGTGCCGCTTGCCGAGTAGCGCATCTCGGGGGCGAAGAACCCGATGCTGTTGTAGCCCCAGTAGTTGCGCAGGCCGTGCTGCACCAGGCGCCGCTCGTCGACGAAGGCGTGCACCGGCAGGAGCTCCACCGCCGTCACGCCCAGGCGCTTCAGGTAATCGATGACGGGAGCGGTCGCGAGGCCGGCGTAGGTGCCGCGCAACTGCTCCGGTACGTCGGGATGGCGCTGCGTGAAGCCCTTCACGTGCAGCTCGTAGACCACGGTGTCGCGCCAGCCGGTGCGCGGCGGCCGGTCGTCGCCCCAGCTGAAGGCGGTATCGACCACCTGGCAGCGGCCGAGCCCGGCGCCGATCTTGCCCGTGATGAGCTTCGCGTACGGGTCGAGCAGCACCTTGGAGAAATCGAAGCGGTGCGGGCCGTCGTTTGCGCCGTATGCGCGATAACCATAGAGGAGCCCCGGCCGCGCTTCCGGCAGGTAGCAATGCCAGACGAAGTCGGTGCGCTCGCTGAGCTCCACGCGCTCGATCTCGCGGCGCCCGCGCGGATCGAAGAGGCAGAGCTCGACGCGCTGCGCGTTCTTCGAGAACACGGCGAAGTTGACGCCGGCGCCGTCCCACGTCGCGCCGAGCGGATACGGCCGTCCGCGCCAGACGGTGCTCGGTGCAACGAGGGATCGTGCGGGCGCCTCCACCGGAGGCGAGCTTACGTCGGAATCGTCTTCGCCGGCTGCACCAGGCG
>DATLDY010000032.1:0-18847 GCA_035525655.1 Burkholderiales bacterium | reverse complement strand
CGTCCCGACCACGGCAAGGACTGCAGCGAACGCTAACGCAGGGTCTTGCGCAGCATCCGGTCCATCTTGCTGTAGAGGGTCCACACCCGCGGACTGAGCGTCAGGTACATGTTGCGCTTGTCGTGCGCCGCGGGTGTCTGCTGCACCACGCCTAGCTTCTTCAGCCGCGTGAGACGCCGCTGGATCGTTGCGGCGGAGCCTATCCCCTGCAGAAACAGCGTCTTGAGCGTGAGAGGGCGCCGCGTGTCCTGGTGCAGCCCGACCTCGCGGACGATCTCGGCGTCCTCGATGGTCTTCAGGAACGGCAGATGGCGCCGGCGGAATTCATGCAGTTCCTTGAGCGCCTTGAAGGTCTTCACCGGGTTCGTAGCTGCTCCTGTTCGTGACTTCCCGATTCTTGCGATTCGGCACGCCCCGGCAAGCGGAGACTGTACTCAAATTGATCGTCAATCGGGGCTGGCGAACTGGTCGATGATGGCTTGCAGCATTTCCGGCCCGGCCGGCTTCTGCACGTGGGCATCGAAGCCGGCCTTGCGAGTCATCCGACGGTAGTTCTGGTCGCCATAGGCGGTGACCGCTACCAGGTGAACGTCCTTCAGGTCCGCCTCGGCGCGGAACAGAACGGCCAGCTGGCAGCCATCCATATAAGGCATGTTGATGTCGAGCAGCGCCATATCGGGATGGAACTCCTTCGCCGCGGCGATGGCCGTGCGAGGGTCCGTGAGCCACAGGGCGGAATGCCCCATCAACTCCAGCACTCGGCCGAGGGCTTCGGCGGCATCCGGGTGGTCGTCGACTACGAGGATGCGCTTGGGATGAACGGCCATTTGGGGAATGGTAATGGAGAAGCGCTATCCTCCGCCCTCGCCCAGCCGAGGAGACGACCGTGACGACACGCAGGGACTTCCTTTCGCAGGCCGGCGCCGTCGCCGGGGTAGCGTTCACCGGCTGCAGTGTTTTTCCCGACGCTCATGGGCAAACCCGGCGCCGCCAGGTGGTGGTCAGCGGCCGCCGCATAAAGACCGTGGACGTCCACGCGCATTGCGTGATCCCGGAGGCCCTGGCGCTGATGGGACAGAAGATGGCGCCGGTGTATGCGGGCTCGTGGGCCGATCGCCTGAAGGGCATGGACGAGCAAGGCATCGACGTGCAGGCGCTATCCATCAATCCGACCTGGTACGCGCTCGAGCGCGACCTCGTCACCAAGGCCATCGACCTGCAGAACGAGAAGCTCGCCGAGATCTGCGCGAAGGAGCCGCAGCGCTTCGTCGCCTTCGCGAGCGTCGCGCTCCAATACCCCGACCTCGCCGCGCGCCAGCTCGAGCACGCGGTGAAGAAGCTCGGCCTGCGCGGCGCCGCGATCGGCGGCAGCGTCGAGGGCATGGAGCTTTCCGACCCGAAGCTGCATCCGTTCTGGCAGAAGGCGGAGGAGCTGGGCGTGCTCGTGTTCCTGCATCCGCAGCGCACCAAGGACCTCGACAACCGCCTGAAGGGCAACGGCGGCCTCGACAACACGATCTGGAATCCGCTCGAGACGACGCTCGCGCTCTCGCACATGATCTACGAGGGCACGCTCGACCGCTTCCCGGGCATCAAGCTCTGCGCCGCGCACGGCGGCGGCTACCTGCCCTCCTACGCCGATCGCTCCGACCACATCTGCATCACCTTCCCGGAGCGGTGCAAGGCGGTGGCGCTCAAGAAGAAGCCCACGGAATACCTGAAGCAGCTCTACTTCGACACGCTGGTGTTCACGCCCGAGGCGCTGCGCCATCTCGCGGCGCAGGTCGGGCCGTCGCAGCTCATGATCGGCACCGACGACCCGTTCGGCTGGACCAGGACCGCCGTCGATCACATCATGTCCACGCCCGGGCTCAACGACGACCAGCGCCGCGCGATGCTCGGCGAGACGGCGGCGAAGCTGCTCGGCTTGACGAACGCCTGAATTCCGTACCCGGTACGGAATTGCGAACGTTCTAGGTTACAGACGTCTAGCGCTTGCTGACTGGATCACGCGGTCCGCTAGCGCGAGGACGGATTGTGGAATCTTGATGCCAAGCGCCTCCGCGGTCTGCAGGTTGATGACCAGCTCGAACTTCGTTGGCTGCCGCACCGGTAGGTCTGCCGGCTTCGTGCCTTTCAGGATTTGCGCAACGTAGGAGGCGGCCTCGCCGTGAAGGTGCGCCGAGTTTATGCCGTAGGACATAAGCCCGCCGCTGGTCGCGTAATACGCATAGGGATAGATCGCTGGAAGCGCATACTTGGCCGCCACGGCGATCAGGACCTCGCGGTGAATGCTGGCAAACGGACTCGGCAACACAATGAAAGCGCCGTTCGGAGCCTTGGCGAACGACGCGATGCGATCCTTGATCTCTGGTTCGTTACGCACGCCGGCCGATACGAGCTGGACATTGAATCTCGGAGCGGCTGCTTCTGCTGCCCGCACGTACGGCGACCACGACGGGTTGCCCGGATCGAACACGATCGCCACCCGGTTCACGTTCGGGACGCATTCCTTGAGTACCTGGAGCCATTTACTCGCGATGGAAGGCTGAAAATTGGTGAAGCCGGTGACGTTGCCTTCCGGCCTGCCGAGGTTCGCCACCAAGCCGTTACCTACCGGGTCCGACACCAGGACGAAGACGATGGGAACCGACAACGTCTGCTGCCTGAACGTAAGCGTCGTCTGATTACCCGATGCAACCAGGACGTCAGGTTGCAGATCCAGCAGCTCCTTGGCCAACTTCGCCATCTGGTTCGCATCCGCCTCGGCGTGCCGGTAGTCGATGCGGACGTTGCTGCCGTCGACCCACCCCAGCCGTTTCAGCTGCTGTTCGAACTCGGCTATACGCGCAGCGCCTTCGGGGTCGGCTTTCGATATGCCGGTAAGCACGCCGATCCGGCGCACCCTAGTCGACTGCGCGATTCCGATGACCGGCCGGGCTCCCACGATCACGGCCGCCAGCAGAAGCCCCCGCCGTTGGACGTCAACCATGCGCGCATCCTACGCTTAAGCGCGCGCGTCTCGGATAGACGAAGGCTAAATTCCGTACCCGGTACGGAATTATTATTCCTGAAGCCGGCGAGACGGCGGCGAAGCTGCTCGGGCTGGGGAGCGCCTAGCTCACTTCACCGCCGCTGCCGAAAACTGCGGTTAGTTGCGGCGCTGGTCGTAGACGTGCCCGGCGCCGTAGCCGACCATCGCGCCGCCTATCGTCGCCATGGGGCCACCGCCAACGGCGGCGCCGATTGCGGCACCGGTGCCCGCGCCCACCAGCTGCGCTTGCGAAGCACATCCCGAAACGCCTGCGACTGCGGCCAACAAGGCTGCTGCGATGCTCGACTTGACCATTTTGTTTCTCCGTCTAAAGTTTGATGCGACGGAGCATTACAACAGCGAGCGGCGCTACGGTTGGTATCCGATTGTTACCGTACGTAACGCTGCGGGTCGGCGAGCACGATGTCCACGGCGCGCAGCACTATTGCGTCGGGCACCGGTGCCTCTCCTTCAAGGAAACGATTGAGGATGCTTGCAGGTATTTCGAGGTGCGCAGCGGCGGCGTGAATGCCGACCTTGGCGACGACCTTCTGCAGTAGTGCTTGTCCGACTGGAATGGCGTGCATCCGCGACCTTACGCAAGCAGCCCCGGCGATTCCGTGCGCAAGCCAACACACGTCAAAAAAAAGGGGCGCACGCGGCGCCCCATCTTTCGAGTGACCTGCTAACGGTTCAACGCGGCGGGATGGTCTGCCCGTCTTCCGAGACCACGATCTCGACGCGGCGATTGAGCTGCCTTCCTTCCGCTGTTGCATTGCTCGCGACCGGGAAACCCTGGCCGTAGCCGCGACCCGTAATGCGATCCGCGCTCACGCCTGTGTTCTGCAGAGCGGCGCGCACTGCAGCCGCACGCCGGTCAGAGAGGTCCTGGTTGTAGCCGCTGTTGCCGGTGCTGTCGGTGAAGCCTTCGATCAGCACATTGCGCTTCGGATGCTCCTTGAGGACGTCGGCGAGCTTCTGCACGTTGCGCATGCCGCCGGACTTGAGCTCGGACCTGCCGGTATCGAAGAGCACGTCGCCCAGCGTGATGACGAGGCCGCGCTCGGTTTTCTTCGCGTTCAGTTCCTTGAGCTGGCCTTCGAGCGCGAGCGCGCGCGCATCGGCATCCGACGCCTGGCGCTGCGACAAATCCAACTTGAGCTGCGAGGCGTCAGCCTGGCGTTGCGAGGCGTCAGCCTGGCGTTGCGAGGCTTCCGCCTGGCGTTGCGCGGCTTCGGCATCGAGCTTGGATGCGGCCGCGGCGCGCTGGGCGGCATCGGCTTCTGCGGTTCTCGCCTGGAGGCGGATCCTCTCGCGCTCGGCCGTCGCGTCGGCGGCTGCCTTGTCGGAGCTCTTCTGGCGCGCGGTCTCCCGCGCGATGGCGACACGCTGGCTCGCGAGATACGCAAGCTGGTGCACGCGGGAATCGCTTTCGCCGGCTTTCTGGGCCGCGTCTGCCGTAGCGAGCGCCTTGCCCGCCTGGTTGAGCTCATCGGGCGCGAGCTGCACGACTTGCAGGTCGGTCTGGGCGCGACTGTAGCTGGCACGCGCCTGGTCGAGCGGCGTCGGGCCGGTGGGCGCCGAGGCGCAGGCTGCAAGCAGCGCAGCCGCGATCAGCGAAAGGGGGGAACGCTTCATGTTTGGGTTCATTTGCCGCCCTTCCGGTTGAGCTCTTCGCGCAGCACGCGGCTGTCTTCCTCGACTGCGTGCGCAGCCTTCAGTGCCTTGGCGGAGCGCGCCTTGGCGGCGGCGAGCTCGGCGTCGACCTGCGCCTGCTCGGCGAGCATGCGGGCGACGTCGTAGTTTTCCGCGGTCATCGCGACGGTGGCCCGCGCCAGCTTGTCCTGCGCGGAGCTCATGTCGGGCGCGGCGAATTCCGGCGCCCCTGCGCTCACCGCGTTGGCCACGGCGGCCCTGGAAAGCGCGAGCTGCTCGGTCGGGGCGGGAGTCGCCGTCGCGCAACCCGCGAGGACGACCGCCATGCCGAGATACTTCGAAAAGTTTTTCATTGGTTCCCTCAATCGAGCAGATTGCTCTAGGGGCGATTATCGGCAGCGCATTTCCGCAGTCTGTGCGTTGGCGCGCACACGCCCTCGTACTAGTATCGAACCCTATGCTTTCCACCGCGCTGCGAGCTTGCACCGTCCTGTTGGCATCGTTCGCGCTATTCGTCCCGGCCGCGCTCGGGCAGAGCTATCCAGCCAAGCCGCTGCGGCTCATCGTGCCCTTCTCGGCGGGCGGGTCGTCCGACGTCCTCGCGCGCGGCGTGGCGCGGCAGCTCGGCGAGCAGGTCGGCGAGCCGGTGGTCGTAGAGAACCGCGCGGGCGCGGGCGGCATGATCGCGCTCGAGTTCGTGGCCAAGGCGCCTGCCGACGGCTACACGCTGCTCTTTGGCACCATCGGGACCAATGGCATCGGACCGGCGCTCTATAAGAATCTCGCTTTCGATCCGGTGAAAGACCTCGCGCCGGTGTCGTCGCTGCACACGCTGCCGAACGTCCTCCTGGTGAACGCCGCCGTGCCGGCGAAGACAGTCGCGGAGCTGATCGCGCTTGCGAAGGCGCGCCCTGGCCACCTGACCTTCGCTTCGGCGGGGAGCGGTTCGGCGTCGCATCTTTCCGGCGTGCTGCTCAAGTCGGCGGCCGGCATCGACATCCTGCACGTTCCCTACAAGGGCGGCGGCACGGCGATGCCCGATGTCCTGAGCGGGCAGGTGTCGATGATGATCGAGACGGCGACCGGCGCGCTCTCGGCGATCCGCTCCGGCAAGGTGCGCGCGCTCGCGGTGACGACCGGCCAGCGCTGGCCGTCGCTGCCCGACGTGCCGACGATGATCGAGGCGGGCGTGCCCGGTTTCGAGATCACGTCCTGGACGGGCCTCTTCGTGCCGGCCGCGACGCCGGGTCCGATCCTCGCGCGCCTGAATGGCGAGCTGGCGAAGGCCGCGCGCGACCCGGCTTACGCAAGACAGATGGCGACGCTCGGCGTCGAAGCCATCAGCTCCACGCCGCAGGAGTTGGGCGCGTTCGTCGAGTCCGAGGTGGCCAAATGGGGACGCGCCATCCGCGAGTCCGGCGCGCGGGTCGAATGAAGCCTATCGAATGAAAATGCGGCTCCGACCCTGGCCGGAAGGCTTCGCGGCGCGGCCGACGCTTACGCTCTGCGTCAACGTGCGAGCCGAAGAATTCATGCCGAGCTGCGGACGCCGCGGCTCGCTCGAGATCCGCGAGCGGCTCGAGGCCGCGCTGCGCACCCGGGGGATCGAGGTCGACTTCCAGACGATCAAGTGCCTCGGCCTGTGCAACAAGGGGCCGAACGCGCGCCTCGCACCCAGCAACTCCTGGTTTACCGCCATCGGCTTGAGCGACGTGCCGGCGCTCGTGGATGTGGTCGAATCGGAGCTGGCCAAGATCAAAGGAGGGATGCCCAATGGCACTCACGCAAGTTCAGGCTGAGGCGATGTCGCGCGACGATTTTCTCAAGGCCATGGTCACGCGGCTGGACGGCAAGCGGCACGCGGACTACCCGTTCCTGAAAGCGGTCCGCAGCGGCTCCGCGACGCGCGAGCAGGTCGGTTTCCTCGGCGTGGCGTTCTACCACTTCACCAAGGTGACGCCGCAGGTGCTCTCGACCATCCACTCGCGCTGCGACGACCGCCGCATCCGCCGGCGCATCATGGACACCCTCATCGACGAGGACACGGAGCTGCGCTGCGGCAGCAAGGGGCACGACGCGCTGGCGATGGATTTCGCCACGCGCTTCACCGGCTGGTCGGAGCAGGAGGTCGAGGCCTTCGACCGCCCGCGCTGGCTGAAGGACATGGTCGACTACCGCTTCAAGGTGGCGCGCGAGATGCCGGTGGTGATCGCGCTCGGCAACTCGGGCATCGCCAGCGAGTCGCACGCGCCGGAGATGTGCCGCCTCATCAGCGACGGGCTGCGCGAGCACTACGGGGTGAAGGACGAGGACCAGGAATCCTGGATCGTGCACATCGAGGGCGATGAGGACCACAGCGAGACGGCATTCAAGGTCGTGCTCGACAACTGCAAGAGCTCTGAATTGCAGCAGATGATGCTGTGGTGCATCGACGAGTACACCCGCCATTGGGGCAATTTCTGGCGGGCGTGCGAGAAAGGCGCGATTCCGATCAAGCGTACGTAACGCTAGGCGCGGGCGCCTTTGCGTGCCGGACGGCGGCGCGGCGGCTCGGCTGCCTGGGCGGCCTGGATCAGCGCGCTTAGCTGCGCGAAAGGCATCGGCCGCGCGAATAGGAAGCCCTGCGCCTGCTCGCAGTTCAGCTTGCGCAGGAACTCGGCCTGGGCCTCGGTCTCGACGCCTTCTGCCACCACCGTGAAGCCCAGGGTGTGCGCCATGTCGAGGATCGCGCGCACCACGGCGGCATCGCCCTTGCGGGTCATCACGCCGGCGACGAACGAGCGATCGATCTTGAGCGAGCTAAGCGGGAAGCGCGTGAGGTACGCGAGGCTCGAGTAGCCGGTGCCGAAGTCGTCGATGGCGATGCTCATGCCCGCGTCGGCGAGCTGGCGCATCATCGTGATCGCGTGCTGCGGATCCTGCATCAGCTGGCTTTCCGTGATCTCCAGCTCGAGCAGGGCCGGCTCGACGCCGGCCGAGCTCACGATGCTCTTGATGCGCGCCGCGAGGTTGGCCTGCCGGAACTGCCTCGCGGACAGGTTCACCGCCACCGGCACCGGAGCGATGCCCGAGGCCTCGAGGGCCTTGAGGTCGGCGCACGCACGCTCGACCACCCACTCGCCCGCGGCGACGATCAGCCCGGTCTCCTCCAGCACCGGGATGAACTCGGCCGGCGACACGAGCCCGCGCTGGGGATGGTTCCAGCGCAGAAGCGCCTCCGCCGCGCACGGCTGCGAGGTGCGCAGGTCGTATTTCGGCTGGTAGTAAAGCGTGAACTCCTCGCGCTCGAGGGCGCGACGCAACTCGGTGCCGAGCACCGCGCGTGCGCGCGTGCGCTGCGTGATCTCGCTGGTGAAGAACTGGTAGGAGTTGCGGCCGGCCTGCTTCGCCTTGTACATCGCCGCATCCGCCGCGTTGAGGAGGTCCTCGGCGTCCTCGCCGTCGGACGGGAACACCGCGACGCCGACGCTCGCGGTGACGAACATCTCGTGGCCGCCGAGCTGCACGCTGGCGGCGAGCTTCTCGATGATCTTCTGCGCGACCAGCGCGGCATCCTCGGCCTTGGCAAGGTCCGCGAGGACCACCGCGAACTCGTCGCCGGCGATGCGCGCCACCGTATCGCCCGCGCGCACGGCGGACTGCAGGCGGCTCGCCACCTCCTTGAGCAGGGCATCTCCCGCGGCGTGGCCGAGCGAATCGTTGACCAGCTTGAATTCGTCCAGGTCGACGAACAGGACGCCGAGCTGTCGGGCGTGGCGCCGCGCATGCACGATCATCTGCGAGAAGCGATCGCGCAATAGCGCCCGGTTGGGAAGGCCGGTGAGCGTGTCGAACTGGGCGAGGAAGGCGAGCTTCCCCTCGCTGTCGGCGCGCTGCAGGGCGGTCGACAGCACGCCCGCCACCGCGTCGACGAAGTTGAATTCCTCCGACGCGAAGGCGCCGGCCTGCCGGCCGAAAAGGCACAGCGCGCCGCGCACGCTGCCTTCGCTGTGCAGCGGAATGAGCGCGGCGCTCTTGAACGCAGCCGCCCAGGGCAGCCCGAGATCCGCGCCGCGCACCACCAGGCGCGAGCAGTCGGGCTGCAGGAGCTCGGCGAGCGCCGTGCCGGCGCTGCCCAGGCTTGCCTCGTCGCCCTGCCATCCCTGCACGCCCTCTACGACGCGCAATACGACATCGCCCGCCACGCGCTCGATGTAGGCCACGCCGTCGGCGCGCAGCCCTTCCAGGATCGTACGCACCGCATCCTGGATCAGCTCCGCGGCGTCGCGCTTGGCGATCGCCGACTGGCCGAAGCGCGCGATGCGCTCCTGCAGGCGCAGGTGGCGCACCTGCCGCTCCTCGGCGCGCTTGCGCTCGGTGATATCGCGCGAGATGGTGACGATGATCCAGCCCTCGCCCGCGCGCAGCGCGCGGCGATGGAGCTCGGTCCAGCCCTGGTGGCCGGCGCGGCCGGAGAACGACGTCTCGGTCACCAAGCCCGCATCGCCGGCGGCGATCACCTCGTCGTAGTCCTTCTCCAGCGCCGGGCGTGGCCGCAGCAGCAGGGCCTCCGGCCCCATCTCCAGCAGCTGGGCGCGCGTATACCCGGTGCCGCGGCACGCGGCTTCGTTCACGTCGAGGAAACGCAGCGTGGCTCGATCGGTGAGGTAGATCGCATCGGGCGACATGTCCATGGCGGCGCGGAAGCGGCGCAGCTCTTCCTCGCCGCGGCGCTGCCGCGTGACGTCGCGCGAGGTGCCGCGATAACCGGTAAACGCACCCTCCTCGTCGAATACCGCCTCGCCGTCGACGCTGATGTAGTGGCGCTCGCCCAGGCGATCCCGGTACGAGTATTCGAAGTTGCGGAAGGACTCGTGGCCGGCGAGGTCGGCGCGCAGGGCGTCCCACTGCGCGGCGTCGAGCTCGATTCCGGGCAGTTCCCACGCGCATTTGCCGATCACGGTGGCGCTGGAGAAGCCACCCTCGCCAGCGCCCCGGCCTTCGAACTTGATGAAGCGGAAATTCGCATCCTGCTCCCAGTACCAGTCCGACGAGAGCTGCGTCAGGCTGCGAAACCGCCCCTCGCTCTCGCGCATCGCCTGCTCGCCGCGCTTCCTCTGCAGGAACTGCCCGACCTGGCTGCCGATCACGCGCACCGCCTGCAGCAGGCGCTGGTCCGGCGTGCGCGACGCGCGGCTCATGAACGAGAGCACGCCGAAGGTCTTCTCCTCGGTGCGCAGCGGGAACAGGAACACGTCGCGCGTCACGCCGAACGCCGGTCGCGCGACGCCGGTATGCGTGCCGTCATCCGACACCCAGAGCGGCTCGCCTCGGTCGCACACCTGGCCGATCAGCCCCTGGCCGCGTGCATAGGTGACGCCCTTCGACGCGGCGATATAGCGCTGGATCTCCTCGTCTTGCGTGCCCCACGCGCCCGCGAAGCGCAGCACCTCCGCCCTCTCGTCCAGGCGGAAGTAGCGACCGCATTCCCACCCCTCGGTCTTGCAAAGCTCGTGCAGCACGTCCTCGATGGCGGCGCGCTCGCTTTCCGCCTTCCCCAGCCGCTGCGTCACCGTATGCTCGAGCCGCAGGAGCGCTTCTTCGCGCTTGCGTTCAGTGATGTCCTTGCCGACGCCGCGATAGCCCTTGAAAGTTCCCTGCGCATCGAAGACGGCCTGGCCGCTGGTATTGATCCAGACCTCGCGGCCCTCCTCGATGCGACAAAGCTCGAGCTCGTGGAAGTCCTGGTGCGACTGCATGAGGGCGATGTGCCGAGCCCAGTCGGCCGGCGTCATGTTGACGTAGTGCTGGTCCCAGCGCCGCTTGCCCACCATGTGGGTCCTCGGCAGCACGACCTCGCCCGGGCGATGCTCGGTGAACGAGGTGAAGCGGAAGTTCTCGTCCTGCTCCCAGTAGACGTCCGAAGAAAGGTCGGTGAGGCTGCGAAAGCGCGCCTCGCTCTGGCGCAGCTCGTCCTGCGCGCGCTTGCGCTGGATCGCGCTGCCGGCGATGCCGGCGAGGAGCTCGAGCGTGCTCAGCTGCTCGGCGCGAAACGACCCCGGCACGCCGCTGATCAGCTTGAGGACACCGATCACGCGGCCTTCGTGGTGCAAAGGCGCGCCGATCAGCGAGCGCGCCCCCGCGCGCATCGCCGCGTCGGCGTTGATCCGCGGGTCGGTCTGCGTGTCGTCGCACAGGATCGCCTGGCCCGATTCCAGGATCGCGGCGGAGAAGTTGCCTTTGAGCGGGGTGCGGCTGCCGACGAGGTGCTTCGCCGCCTGCGTGGCGGCGGAATAGACGAAATCGTCGCCGTCGATGAACTGGATCGTCGCGGCACCGGTGCCGACGAGCTCGCGCGTCTTCTCCACCACGCGCTGGCACATGGCGCCGACGTCGAGCTTCTCGTCGCCGAGCTCGTCCTGAAGGGCCATGACGCCCGCGAGGCGCTCGCCGTGCTCGCGCAATGCCGCTTCGGCCGCCGCCTGCGCGCGGAAATCGCGGCGCAGCTGCACGTGGGCGATCAGGAAGAGCAGGAGCAGCCCCGCCGAGACCAGTCCGCCTGCGCCGACATAGAAGCGGCGCTGCTGGTAATAGGGCGCCAGCACCTCGTCGCGGCCGCGGCTGATGACGACCGTGAGGTCGCGCTCCGGGATATTGCGGAAGCTGAAGAGACGCTGCACGCCGTCGACCAGGCCGGTGCGCGCGAAGCTGCCGGAGGGCAGGTGGCGCAGCTCTTCGGGGACGGAGGGCATGACACGGTCGAGGAGCTTCTCGTAGTCGCGCGAGCGCGCCAGCACCTCGCCGCTGGTGCGCCTGAGGGCGATGAAGGCATCGCTGCCCAGCGACAGCCCCTGGTAGACGCGGATCAGCTGCTGCGGCGAGATGGAGATCACCACCACGCCGCGGAAATCACCCGACGGCGCCAGGATCGGACGGGTGAACTGGATGCCGAGCCGCCCGGTCGCGCGCCCGCGGACCGGGTCGCTTATGTACAGGGCGTCGCGGCCGCCGCCGCTCGCATGAACCTTGAAGTACGGCCGGTCGGCAAGCAAGCCACTCTGCGCGCCGGGCAAATCGCTGAACGCGAGCCATCCCTTCGCGTCCACGATCGACGTCTGCATGACCGCCGTATCGCCTCCGAGCGCGGCCTTCTCGAGGGCGGCAGCGGCAGGGAAGTTGCGCGGATCGCGCAGCCATTCGCTGCGCAGGTGCTGCAGCCAGACGTCGATGGTCGCGGTGTAGGAGGAAAAGTGCTCGGCAACCAGCTGGGAGAGGTTGTCGCCCTCCTGGCGGGCATAGCTGAGGCGGTCCTCGCGAATGCTCGAGAGCTGGTAGGCCAGCGCGCTCCACACGACGACCAGGGCGGTGACCAGCGCGGCCGTCATCCGCAGGCGCAGCCTGTGCAGGGACGGCGGCTTCGGGCTCGCGGCCCGGCCTCCATACAAGCGCACCCGTTTCAGCGCGGCAAACAATGCGTTCCCCCTATGGGAGTATAGGCAAACGACGCGGGCCCGCCGGGGCGCTGCCCATCAGTTTTTGTCAGCGCCTTGCTGCGCTGCGAAACGACCGTACTTCGGGACCGCGAGGAACTGCAAGGCGCAGCAAAACCGTTTTCCGGTCGGCGTTGTCGTGCGGCGTTGTCCCGCGCTCAGCGACCTGCCTGTGGCCTCATGCGCTAGCGGGGCACAACCGTTGCGGGAGGTTACGGACGGATCACAAGATCCGCTTCCTGTAACGCAATCTCTGGAGAAAACTGAATGCAACGCAAGATTTGGATAGCTATTGCCGCGGCCGGAATGGTCGCCGCTCCCCTCACAGCACAGTCGGCACCGATCGATGACGGCAAGATCATCCTTGCTCAAGGTGCCGGCGGCGGCGGCGGTGGCGGCGCTGGCGGTGGCGCGGGTGGTGGCGCCGGCGGCGGTGCCGCTGGCGGTGGAGCGGGCGGTGCCGGTGGCGGCGCGGCCGGTGCTGCCAGCGGCTCGGCCGGCGCGGGCGGTAGCGCAGCTTCCGGCGGCGATGCCGGCTCGGCTGGCGGCGGCGGAGACTCCTCCGCGAGCGTGACGGCGCCCGGCTCGAATCCGCCGGGATCCATCTCGCCCGGAGCACCGGACAGCGCAGCAAGCGGCTCCGATGCGCAGAGCGGCGCGATGGGCCGTACCAATCCCGATGTGGGAAGCGGCATGGGCTCGCGCGGCGCCGGCTCGAGCAGCAGCGGCTCCACCTCGCGCTAAAGCAGCGCGTTTCAAAAAAGAGCGCCGCGCAAGCGGCGCTCTTTTATTGGACGGGTCTAAGATGCGGCGAGAGGAGGCCCACCATGACCGATCGCCGCAAGTTCCTGACCGGAGTCGTCGCCGCAGGAGCCGCAACCGCCGTCACGCCGCCCGCCTTATCCGCCACCGCGCCTGAAGTTGCGCCACGAGCGCCATCGGCGTTGCCGCCGAACGCTCAGATCGCCGCCAACGAGACCGCCACGCCCGGCGAAGGCCCGGTCTCGCGCATCGGCGGCGTCGCGGGCTCCGACTTCATGGTCGACGTCATCAAAACGCTCGATATCAAATATCTGCCGGCGAACTGCGCCTCGAGCTTCCGCGCCATCCACGAGTCGCTGATCAATTACGGCGGCAACAGGATGCCGGAGTACCTGAACTGCATGCACGAGGAATCCGCCGTCGGCATGGGGCACGGCTACTTCAAGGTGTCCGGCAAGCCGCTGATGACGCTTTGCCACGGCACCGTTGGCCTGCAGCACGCCTCGATGGCGATCTACAACGCCTGGTGCGACCGCGTGCCGATGATCGTGGTCGGCGGCAACGACCTCGACGCGGCTTCGCGCCCGCCGGGCGTGCCGACCTTCCACGCCGCGCAGGACATCAATGCGCTGGTGCGCGACTTCACCAAGTGGGACGACACGCCGGTCTCGCTGCAGCACTTCGCGCAGTCCTTCGTCCGCGCCTACAAGATCGCGATGACCCCGCCATATGGACCCGTAATGATTTCGCTCGACGCCGGCCTGCAGCAGGAGCCGGTGCGCTCCCACGGCGGCGAGAAGCTGTACATCCCGCGCTACGTGCCGACCTCGCCGCCGCAAGGCGACTCCGGCGCGGTGAAGGAAGCCGCGAAGCTCCTCGCCGAAGCGCAGAACCCGGTGATCGTCGCCGACCGCGCCGCGCGTACCCCTAACGGAGTGAAGCTCCTCGTCCAGCTCGCCGAAGCGCTCCAGGCGCGCGTGATCGACCAGCAGGGCCGCATGAACTTCCCGCGCACGCACTACCTCAATGCGCCGCCGACCGCGGTCGCGAATGCCGACGTGATCATCGGCCTCGAGCTGTCGGATTTCTGGGGCACCGTGAACGCGTACACCGACAACGGCGAGCACGGCATCGGCGTGAACTCCACGCGCATCAAGCCCGGCACCAAGCTGATCAGCATCAGCTCGGTCGAGCTCAACACCAAGGCGAACTACCAGGACTTCCAGCGCTTCCAGGTGATCGACGTGCAGATGGCGGCCGACGCCGAGGCCACGCTGCCCGCGCTCATCGAGGCGGTGCGCTCCGCCATTCCCGCCGCGCGCAAGATGGCCATCGAGCAACGCGGCGCGGTCGCGCGCAAGGCGTACGCCGAGCAGGTGGCGCGCACCAGGGAAGCCGCCGCGATCGGCTGGGACGCGAGCCCGATCAGCACCGCCCGCCTTTGCATGGAGACCTTCGCCGCGGTGAAAGGCCTCGACTGGTCGCTCGTCGCTTCCGAAGGCAACGTGAGCAACTGGCCCAACCGCCTGTGGCCGATCGAGCAGCATCACCAGTGGCTCGGCCGCTCCGGCGGCTACGGCGTCGGCTACGGCGCACCGGCGTCAGTCGGTGCCGCGCTCGCCAACCGCGACCTCGGCCGCTTCTCGGTCAGCATCCAGTCCGACGGCGACCTGATGTACGCGCCCGGCGTGCTGTGGACCGCCGCGAAGCACAAGATCCCGCTCCTCGCGGTGATGCACAACAACCGCGGCTACCACCAGGAAGTGATGCACGTGCAGCGGCTGTCCAACTTCCGGAACCGCGTCGCCAACACCGGCGGCGACATGGGACCGGTCGGCACCAGCATCCAGAACCCGGACATCGAGTACCACAAGCTCGCCGAATCGATGGGCTGGTGGGCGCGCGGCCCGATCAAGGATCCCGCGCAGCTCGCGCCGGCGCTGAGGGAAGCGGTAAAGGTCGTGCAGTCCGGCCAGCCCGCGCTGCTCAACGTCTGGACGCAGCCGCGATGAGATATCTACTTATCGTTGCAGCCGTCGCGCTCTCCAGCACGGCCGCCGCTGCCGGCAACGCCGAGAAAGGCAAGAACGCCTACGTGCAGCACGGCTGCTGGCAGTGCCACGGCTTCGTCGGCCAAGGCGGCGTCACCGGCCCGAAGCTCGCGCCCAACCCGATGCCGTTCGAGGCGATGAACGCCTTCGTGCGCAACAGCAACCGCGCCATGCCGCCCTATCAGAAGGCGGTGCTGTCGGACGGTGACCTCGCGGACATCCACGCATACCTGCAGACGATTCCCGCGGGCAAGGATTACAAGAGCATTCCACTGCTAAACCAATAGCTCGAGGAGAACAGATGCGTCGTGACGTGTGGTGGTGGATCGGATGCAGCGTTGTCGCCTTCATGGGCGTGCTGTGCGATCCCGCCTGGGTCGAAGCCCAGGCGTATCCGAGCAAGCCGATCCGCTTCGTGGTGCCTTATCCCCCGGGCGGCGCCTCGGACGTCACGGCTCGCGTACTCGGCCAGAAAATGACCGAGGCCTGGGGCCAATCCGTCGTGGTCGAGAACCGCGTGGGCGCGAACGGCATCCTTGCGCTCGAGTCGGTCGCCAAGGCGAGCCCCGATGGCTACACCATCCTGATGGCAAATCTTGGTCCGAACGCGATCGTTCCCGGGCTCTATTCCAAGCTGCCGTTCGACCCGATCAAGGATTTCGCGCCGATCACCTTGACCACGCTCGTCCCGCAGCTGATCGTGGTCAGCGCCGAGTCCGACATCAAGACGTTCCGGGAGCTCATCGCGCGAGCCAAGGCGAAACCCGGCGAGCTCTCGTACGCCTCTGGCGGCAACGGCACGGCGAGCCAGCTGGCGGGGGAGCTGCTGAAGTCGATGGCGGGTGTGGATTTCCTGCACGTGCCCTTCAAGAGTGACGTTCAGTCCACACAGGAGGTCCTGGGCGGGCGCGTCACCATGGCCTTCCCCACGGTGATCTCCGTCATGCCGTTGATCAAGGCCGGACGCCTGCGCCCGCTCGCGGTCGCCACCAAGCAGCGGGTGGCGATTCTGCCCGACGTCCCTACGGTGTCCGAGTCCGGGGTCGCTGGCTACGACGTCGTGTCCTGGGGCGGCGTCATGGCGCCGGCCAATACGCCGAAAGACATCATCGGCAAGCTCAATGGCGAGATCATCCGGATACTCAAGCTGCCCGATGTTGCGGAGCGGATAAAGTCCACCGGCGCGGAAATCGTCGGCAGCACGCCCGCCGAATTCGGTGCCTACGTGCAAAGTGAAATCGCAAAGTGGGGCAAGGTGGCCAAAGAGGCCAACATCCGCCTCGACTGAGCCTCTGCAGCCTTGCATAACGCGCTCCATCTAGTAGGCAGCATTCCGCTCGATTCGACGCGCGCCGTGCTGGAAACTTTCGGACAGCCGTTAGGGAAGCATCTCGCATGCATGCCGGACGGGGAGATCGGCCTGCGCCGCCACTGGGTGAGCCGGCTTCACTACCAGGTTTTCGCCATCCATCCCGACATTGAGGTTCTTCAGCAACCGCGCAAGGATGAGGGTATCGAGCGCCTGAATCCCCACGACACTTCCGACGCCTGGCATTTCAGGGTGAAGGCCGGGGTCCGGCGCATCCGCTTCGGCGAGCCGGGATGGCGTCTGGGCTTCGCCCGCGACGCCGTCGCTTCCTATTTCGTCTTCAAGACCCTGAAGGAGCGCGAAGTACTGCCGGCTCACCTGCGCTTCCAGGTCTCGCTTCCGATGGTCAATAGCGCGGCGCCGCCGCGAATTTTCGCCAGCCCCGAGGACTGCGCGATGGTCCGCGAAGCCTATGCCGAAGCGTTGCGCGCCGAAGTCGCCGAGCTGCTGCGCCATGTCCCGCATCACGAGCTCGCAATCCAGTGGGACTGCGCGACAGAGCTCCTCGCTGCGTATGACGGTGCGCTCGACGATCAGATCAAGCAGGTCGAAATTTCCGCGATGATCCCCGGCGAGGTCAGCCTTGGATTCCACTTGTGCTTCGGCACGCTCGGCGGATGGCCTCGATTCGCCCCGGCCGATCTCGGCGCGGCGGTCGCGCTTGGCAAAGCCTTTATCCGTTCGGCCGGGCGCCGGGTCGACTGGCTGCACGTCCCGGTGCTCGACCGCAGCGACGACGCGTTCTTCGCGCCGCTTGAGGATCTGCGGAACGCCGAGAGCCGCGTGTACCTGGGCATGATCCACAACATGGAGCGCTTTGCGGAGCGTCTGCGCGTGGCGCGCCGATATCTCCGCGACTTCGGAATAGGCGCCTACTGCGGCTTCGGCCGGCACGCCGCAGCGGACTTGCCGGGAATTCTGCGCGACCACGTCGTTGCGGCAGAACAATGGGGCGCGGCATGAGCGAGGCAACGGGCCTCACCCCCGCGCAGGCGGCGCGGCGCGCAATACGCGAAAAGCGGCATACCGGCACCACGCGCGGCCTGGCACTGGGCTACGTGCAATGCAATCTGGTCGTGGTGCCGCAGGATCTGGCGTACGACATGATGCTGTACTGCCAGCGCAACCAGAAAGCGTGTCCGCTTCTCGAGGTGTGCGACCCGGGCGACCCCGAGCCCAAGCGCCTGGCCCCTGGAGCAGACCTGCGCACCGATCTTCCGCGCTACGCGGTCTACCGCAACGGCATCCGGCAGGACGACGTCTCGGATGTGAAAGCACTTTGGCGCGACGACCTGGTGGCCTTCCTGATTGGATCGGGCATAACCTTCGACCAAGCCCTCGAGCGGGCGGGCGTGCCGACGACGAAAAACCGCTGGGCATTGCGCACCACCCTTCCCACCGAGCCCGCCGGTCGCCTTCGCGGCAACATGATTGTCACTATGCGCTGGCTGACGCCTCAGCAAGCAATCATCGCAACTCAGGTGTCGAGCCGCTTTCCCTTCAACCATGGCGCCCCGATCCACGTGGGCGACCCTGCGGTCATCGGTGCCGACCTCGCCGACCCGGTCTTCGGTCCTCCGATAGAAAAGATCCCTGCCGGAGTGTTGCCCGTGTTTTGGGCATGCGGGATCACGCCGCAAGAAACGGCGCTGGCGTCAAATGTCGAGCTCATGCTCGCACATGCCCCTGCCCACGGATTCGTCAGCGATTTGGAAGCAGACCGGTTCTGCAGCCCCTGAGCCACGGTATCGTCGGGCCGATGAAGCTCGTCATCGCCACTCCGAGCCCGTTCGCGCGCAAGGCGCGCGTCGCGCTGATCGAGAAAGGCCTCGCGCACGAGACGGTGGTGCAGAACCCCTGGCAAAGCACCATCGCCGAGAACCCGCTGGGCAAGGTGCCCGTGCTCATACTCGACGATGGGACGGTCATCCACGACTCCAGCGTCATCGTGGAATACCTCGAAACCCTTTCGGCGCCGCCTCGCCTCATCCCCGATGACGCGCGCCAGCGTGTCGTGCACAAGCAGATCGAGGCGATCGCGGATGGCCTGTGCGATGCGGTGGTCCTCATCGTCACGGAGCGCTCGCGCCCGCCAGATAAGCAGAGCCCGGAATGGATCGCACGCCAGGCGAGAAAGCTGCCGGCGGCGCTCGACGAGCTCGAGCGGCTTCTCGGCGCCGGCGAGTGCTTCACCGAGCACGGCTTCGGCCTCGCCGAGATCGCCGCCGGCTGCGCGCTCGGCTACCTCGACCTGCGCTATCCGGAGCTCGACTGGCGCGCCGGTCGTTCCCGCCTTGCCGCGCTCGCGAAGCGCCTCGCCGAGCGTCCCTCCTTCGCCGCAACCTTGCCGTCGCCCCAAAACCTTGCCATCGGCGTGTAGGATGATTCCATGATCCCGTCCTTCGAAGCTTTCCAGGCCGAGCAGCGCAAGATCGGCTGCGACGAAGTGCTCGAGCGCAAGTGGAAGCCCGGCACCACGGTCGACACCCACACGCACCCCTTCTCC
>DATLDY010000221.1:0-3661 GCA_035525655.1 Burkholderiales bacterium | reverse complement strand
AAGTACAGCGTGCTGCGTTTTCCGAAACAGGCTCTCACCGCGCGCCAGCTGCGGGATTTCGCCGCCCAGTTCGGCGAGCTCGAGGTCAACGTCGCTTCCGGTCCCTATCAGGAGCCGGGTATTCCCGAGGTGATGACGCTTTCGAACATCGTCGAGAACGGCCGCCCGCTTGGCATCGCCGACGCCGGCCAGGACTGGCACACCGATATGTCGTATAGCAAGACCATCGCGTTCGCCAACGTGCTCTACGGCATCAAGATCCCGCGGCGCGACGGCAAGGCACTCGGCGCGACGCAGTTCAGCAACATGCACGCCGCCTATGAAGGGCTGCCTTCAGACGTCAAGCGCACCCTGGAGGGCAAGACGGTGCTGCACGACTTCGAGAAATTCTGGGAGATGATGCGCCAGGAGAAGGGCTCCAAGCGCCCGCCGCTCACCGAGGCGCAGAAGAAGGCGAAGCCGCCGGTGTCCCATCCGATCTTTCTCAAGCATCCGCTGACCGGCAGGAAAGTGCTCTATGCGAACCCCGGCTACTCGGTGCGCATCAACGAGCTGCCGAAGAAGGAAAGCGACGAGATGCTGGAGCTCCTCTTCCAGCACCAGCTCAAGCCCGAATACCTATATACCTCGCGCTGGGAGGAGGGCGATGTCCTGGTGTGGGAAGACATCGGCACCATCCACAACGCCGTCGCCGATTACGGCCCGCACGAGCATCGCTTCATCAAGCGCTGCCAGGTGATGGCCAACCGTTTCTTCAGCGAGGAACAGCTGGCCTAACGGGTGACGTAAGCCTGGACATCGCCGACGACTTCGCCGCGCACGATCGGCACGCATGGCGGGGGGAAGTCCTGGCGGAATTCGCCACCGTGATCGCGCACGCGTTCGATGAATATCTTGAGCCGCCCCATGGCGCCCGTGGGCAGGTCGTGCAGCACGAGGAGCGTCCACGGCTGCGCAAGGCATTGCGCGATCGCGAGCTCCACCCAGCCGCGCGGGTCTTCCCAGTCGCGCGGAATGGCGTTCCACAGCACGCAGGTCATCTTCTCTTTCTTGAGCAGCTCCACCGCTGCCGCGCTGAGGAGATGAGGGCCGAGCTCGCCGCCGCCGCCGAATGGACGGAACAGGCGGTCGGGATGCGCGAGCTCGTTGATCAGCGCCTCGGTCTCGATGATCTCGGAGACGGCACGCGACGCGTCCTGGATGCGGCCGAGCGGCTCGGCGTGCGACCAGGTGTGGTTGCCGATCCAGTGGCCGTCGGCATGCGCGCGCTTGGCGAGCGCGCGGCGCTTGTTGTCGGCGAGCTTGGAGCCGAGGACGAAGAATGTCGCCTTCACGCCGGCGGCCTCGAGGATGTCGAGGACGCGCGGCGTGACCGCCGGCTCGGGGCCGTTGTCGAACGTAAGCGTGACTTGCAGGATCAGCCCTTGTAGGTGTCGAGTGCTATGCGCTCGCGCGCGAGAGCGGCGGCGACCGGAGGCGCCTGGATCACGCGCTGGATGTAGGCGTGATAGCGCGGCAGCGACTTCGGGTCGATGCCGACGAACCCGCCCCAGCGCAGGAAGACGAATGCGTACGCGTCGTGCACCGAGATGCGCTCGCCGTGCCAGTACGGATCCGCGTCGGCAGTCCACCCCTGGATGCGCTCGAGGTGATGGCGGAACTGCTCGGCGGCCTGGGCCTTGATCTCCGCGCGCGCGGCCTCGGATTGGGCAAACATTTCCGGCCGGAAGAAGTGCGTGAAGGTGGGATGCACGGTGTTGTTCATCCACGCGAGCTGGGCAAGCGCCTGCGCCCGGGTTCCAGGCTCGCGCGGCAGGAGATGCGCGTCGGGGAAGGTGCGGTCCAGGTAGTCGCAGATGGCGACGATCTGCGTGAGGGGCTTGCCATCGACCACGAGCACCGGCACCTGGGCGTTGGGATTGAGCGCGAGGTATTCGGGCGTCTTCTGCTCGCCTTTGTGCAGCTTGACGAGCTTGGGCTCGAACTGGGCTTTCGCCGCCTCGAGAGCGACGTGGGGCACGAAGGAGCAGGCGCCGGGAGCGAAATAGAGCTGGAGCATCGATTTATGGGTTGGGGAGGAAGGACGGTTTGCCAGTCTTGAAGCTGCGCGGCTCCGACATCGGGCGCTTCTCGATCACCACCACGCTATCGTAGAAGTGAAGCCCGAACGCCGAGCGGGTGAAGTCGTCGGCGCGCAGCGCCTTGTCGACCTCGGGGGCGTCGGCCCAGAAGCCGTGCAGGCTGTCGATCAAGAGCTTCGAGCGCTCGACGAAGGTGCCGCTCTTGCGCAGCGCGCCGCCGAAGCGCGCGATGTAGGAGGTATGCAGGTCCTCGCAGAGGTACACGCCGTGCGGCTGCACGTGCGGATAGAGCTCCTCGAAGGTGACGAGCTGCTGCTCCATCGTGTGGCCGCCGTCGTCGATGACGATGTCGACATGCGGGTAGCGCTTGCGCAGCTCCGCGTGGAACGTGCGGTCCGCCTGGTCGCCGATCATGATGTCGATCGATTCCTCGGCCAGCTCGCGGCAGCGCGGGTCGACGTCGACGCCGACGATGCGCGCCCCGGCGCCGAAATAATGCTTCCACATCTGCAGCGAGCCGCCGTGATAGGTGCCGATCTCGATCACCACCGGGCGCCGGCCGCGAAAGCTCGCGAAGTGGCGGTGGTAGACCTCGAGGTAATGGCGCCACTTGTCCATCAGGCGCCCGGGATTGTTGAAGAAATACTGCTCCAGCGGGTTCGACACACCCGCGAGCGAGGCGACAAAGGAGAGCATGCGGTCAAGCATGCCGGCCACCCCTCCCTAGGCCTTGGCGCGGGTCATGAACACGAGCCGCTCGAAGAGGTGCACGTCCTGCTCGTTCTTGAGGAGGGCGCCGTGCAGCGGCGGGATGATGGTCTTGCGGTCCTTCGAGCGCAGCGCTTCCGGCGGGATGTCCTCGGCCAGCAGGAGCTTGAGCCAGTCGAGCAATTCAGAGGTGGAAGGTTTTTTCTTCAGCCCCGGCACTTCACGAACCTCGAAGAACACCTCCATCGCCTCGCGCAGGAGCGATTTCTTCAGCGTCGGGAAGTGCACGGCGACGATCTTCTCCATCGTCTCCTTGTCGGGGAAACGGATGTAGTGGAAGAAGCAGCGGCGCAGGAACGCGTCCGGAAGCTCCTTCTCGTTGTTCGAGGTGATGATGATGATCGGCCGGTGCCGCGCCTTGATCGTCTCGCGCGTCTCGTAGACGTAGAACTCCATCCGGTCGAGCTCGCGCAGCAGGTCGTTCGGGAACTCGATGTCGGCCTTGTCGATCTCGTCGATGAGCAGAACGGCCTGCTCGTCGCACGTGAACGCCTGCCACAGCATTCCGCGCACGATGTAATTGCGGATGTCGTGCACCTTCGCGTCCCCGAGCTGCGAATCGCGCAGGCGCGACACTGCATCGTACTCATAGAGACCGTGCTGTGCCTTCGTGGTCGATTTCACGTGCCATTCGAAGAGGGGACGTCCGAGCGCGCGCGCGACCTCGATCGCGAGCAGCGTCTTGCCGGTGCCGGGCTCACCCTTGATGAGAAGCGGCCGCTCCAGTGTGACCGCGGCGTTCACGGCCATCATCAGGTCGTCCGTGGCGATATAGGTGTCGGTACCTTCGAAGCGCATGAGGGGATCGTGGA
>DATLDY010000030.1:0-16966 GCA_035525655.1 Burkholderiales bacterium | reverse complement strand
GGTGATGATCTGCGCGACGCAGGCGGTGAGCCGCCGCGCGGTCGGCATTGCGCCCATCTTCTGGGGCTCGGCGATCGGCCTGGCCGCGCTGGCGTTCGCCTTTCGGCGCAGGCTCCTCAGCTCGCGGCGTGCGCCGTGAGGACGTCGGCCACGCAGGCGGTGAGGCGCTTCGCGTAGTCGAGGTGCAGGAACTCGTTTGGCCCGTGCGCATTGGAATGCTGGCCGAGCACGCCGGTAATGAAGAACTGCGCCTGCGGGAATTTCTCGCCGAGCATCGCCATGAACGGGATCGTGCCGCCTTCGCCCATCCACATCGCCGGCCGCCCGTAGTGGCGGCGGGAGCTTTCGTCCATCGCACGCTCTAGCCAAGGCGCGGTTGCCGGAGCATTCCAGCCTTTGGCCGCCTGCCCGTACTCGTACGACACCCGGGCCCCGTACGGCGGGTCCGCTTCCAGCGTTGCCTTCATCTTGCGCGCCGCTGCCTGCGCATCCAGCGTAGGCGGCAAGCGCAGCGAAAGCACGAGCTGCGTCTTGGGGCGCAGCACGTTTCCCGCGTTGGCGGGTGTGGGAAGTCCATCGGCGCCGGTGACCGCCAGCATCGGTCGCCACGTCCGATTGAGGATCAGCTCCGCGACATCGCCGTGCATCGCACGCATGCCTTTGACGAAGGGGAATTTGCGCCAAACTTCTTCGCCCAGCACCTGGGCCGCTTTTTTCGCCTGGGCGAGCCGCTCGGCGGGGATGTCCGCCTGGAATCCCTTGACCATGCCGGTTGCGGCATCGTCTATGCGATCGATGAGCTGGCGGGCGATACGGAAGCTCGATGCAACCACACCGCTCGCGTCGCCGGAATGCACGCCTTCGGTCAGCACCTCCACGGTGAGCACGCCGTTCAGCAGGCCGCGCAGCGAAGTGGTGCACCAGAGCTGATCGTAGTTGCCGCACCCGGAGTCGAGCGCCACCACGAACGACGGCGTGCCGATACGCGGCGCGAGTGCGTCGAGATACGGCGGCAGGTCGAAGCTGCCGCTTTCCTCGCAGCACTCTATAAGGATCACGCAACGGCGGTGCGGGCGCTTGTCTGCGTGCAGCTGCTTGAGCGCAGCGATGGCGCAGAACACCGCGTAGCCGTCGTCGGCGCCGCCGCGGCCGTAGAGCTTTCCGTCCTGGATGACGGGCGTCCACGGCGCCAGGCCTTCGCGCCAGCCGGTCATCTCCGGTTGCTTGTCGAGATGGCCGTACATCAGCACCGGCTCGCCCGGCACGGTGCCGGGGACATCAATGAAGAGGCAGGGGGTGCGTCCGGGCAGGCGCACCAGCTCCAGCTTCATGCCCGTAAGCGCGTGGCGCTCGCACCATTTGGCGGCGAGCGCGGCCGCCTGGTCGATGTAACCGTGCGCCTGCCAGTCGCGGTCGAAATGCGGCGACTTGGCCGGGATGCGGATGTAGTCGACGAGGCTGGGGACGATGGCCTCGTCCCAGAACTGCGCGATGCTGCTCAAAGGCTTACTTCGGCGGCGGGACGAACCCGGACGCGGTGTCGGCGCCCTGGCCGAAGAAATGGCGCTCGGTCTGCTCCATCAGGTACTTGCGCGCCTTGGGATCGGCGAGGTTCAGCCGGTTCTCGTTGACCAGCATGGTCTGCTGCTTGAGCCACTGCGCCCAGGCTTCCTTGGAGACGTTTTCCCAGATGCGCTTGCCGAGATCGCCGGGGTACGGCGGGAACTGGAGACCTTCGGCCTCGCGGCCGAGCTTGACGCACTTCACCATCCGAGCCATCGGAAGATTATAGGCGCTTCAAAAAGACCTTCGACCCACGCTTCCAGTTGTACAGGACCCGCCTGCGCGACGGCAGCGCCGAGACGTCGCCCGCGCGAAACCCCTGCTCGAGGAACCAGTGTGCCGTTTGCGTGGTAAGGGCGAAGAGGTTGCGCAGCTTCAGCCCTTTGGCGCGGTCCTGGCAGGCGAGCAGCAGTCGCTCGCCGTACCCGGCGTCGCGATATTCAGGCGCCACCGCCAGGCAGGCGAACTCGGCGCTCTTGTCGTCTGGAAACGCATAGAGCGCGGCGCAGCCGCGAATCGCGCCGTCGTGCTCGATGACGAAGAAGTTGCCGATTTCGGCCTCGAGGAGCTCGCGGCTGCGCTTGACGAGCGTTCCCTCCGCCTCGAGCGGCTCGATCAGCGACAGCATGCCGCCGACGTCCTCGATCTTCGCGGGACGCAGCTTCTCCAGCGCATCGGCGGTGATCATCGTGCCGACGCCGCTCGCGGTAAAAAGCTCGAGGAGCAGGGAGCCGGGCACGCGGCGCGAGACGAGATGCGCGCGGCCCACGCCCGCCCCCAGCGCGCGCACGGCGTGCTCGATCGCCCGCTCGGTCTGCGGTGTGAGGCCGCCCTTGCGCATCAGCGCTTCTGCGTCTTGCGCGGTGAGCTCGCTCACCACCTGGTCGCGCCGGTCGACGGGCAGGCGATCGGTGAACATCAGGAGCTTGTCCGCCTTCATCGCCACTGCCACGCTTTCGGCGACGTCTTCCCAGGCGAGGTTGAACACCTCGCCGGTCGGCGAGTAGCCGACGTGAGCCACCAGCACCACCTCGCCAGCATCCAGCGCCCCGCGGATGGCGAAGGCGTCGACCTTGCGCACGGCGCCGGTCGACTGGAAGTCGACGCCTTTACGTACGCCGATCGGCCGTGCGGTGATGAAGTTGCCGGAGTTGACTCGGATGTGAGCGCCCGCCATCGGCGAGCCCGGCAGGCCTTGGGACAGGACGGCCTCGATCTCGATGCGCAGGACACCCGCGGCCTGCTTGACCGCGGTGAGCGCCGCTTCGTCGGTGACCCGTAAGCCATGCGCGTAGCGCGAGCGCATGCCCCGCGACTTGAGCTCCGCTTCGATCTGCGGCCGCGCGCCATGCACCAGCACGAGGCGAATGCCCAGCGCTGCGAGCAGGTTCAGGTCATGGACGAAGCTGAGGAAGCGCGTGCGCTCGGTGAAGAGCTCGCCGCCGAACGCGACCACGAACGTGCGGCCGCGAAAGGCGTGGATGTACGGCGCAACCTGGCGCAGCCACCGGACGAACGCTTCCGAAACGAGTGTCGAAGCCATTGTAGTTTTTTCAAATTGTACGGCGTAAACGAAGAGGGCATCGGCGCGTTATGCTCCTGCTTCGGAGGACCACATCCTATGAAATTCATCCGCGCTTTTCTGCTTCTTTCCCTGATCGCCGGCTCCGCCTCGGCGCGCGCCGCCGTCGAAGAGGAACAAGACTGGGCCGCCTTCGGGCATGTCCTCACGCTGGTCCAGCAGATGGTGCGCATCGGTGCGCATCCGTATCCCGACCAGGCGATGGCCGAACTCCTCGCCGGGCGCAACCATCAGGCGAACCAGGCGGTCGCCAGCCTTTTTGCCGGCGCTACGGCCGAGATGCCGCCGGAGTATCGCGATCGCGTCGCGGCCCTCGGGCGGGATTTCGCCAGCCTGGCGATGAAGCATCCGGCGCCGGCCGCGGTCGAAACGATTTCCACCGATCGCAGCCTGCAGGCGCGCAAGGATCTCAACTCGATGGGGCTGCGCTATTTCGACGAGAGCCAGTACCTGGACGCGGTCAAGCGCAACGACCAGCTGGCGGTGGAGCTCTTCATCGCCGCCCGCGGCGTGAACCTCGACGCCAAGAGCTGGAGCGGTCGCAGTGCGCTGGAGATCGCGCGCGACAACGGCAACACGCAGCTCGCCGAGCTCCTGTCTAGAAGTCTCCCCGCAAAGCGCTGAGCGCCGCGAGGGCGGCGAGGCCGGCGGTCTCGGTTCGAAGCACGCGCGGGCCGATCCGCGCCGGAACGAATCCGGCATCCAGGAACGCCGCTTCCTCCTCGGCGTTGAATCCCGCTTCCGGCCCCGCCGCGATGGTGAACGCCTCGCCGGCCGCCTTGCATGCCTGCGAGAACTGCAGCTCGGCCGCGGGCGTTAGCAGGATGCGCGCACCGCTCCCGCCCCGGTATTCCGTTGCGTCGAGCAACGGATGAACCAGTGGAATTTGATTGCGGCCGCATTGCTCGCACGCGGCGATGGCGATCTTCTGCCAGTGCGCGTGCCGCGCCGCTGCCCGCTCGCCCTTCGGACGGGCGACCGATGCGGCGGCGAGCACCGGCTGGATCTCGGCGACGCCGAGCTCGACCGCCTTGCGCACGGTGAAGTCCATGCGCTCGCCGGACGAGGCGCCCTGCACGAGCACCATGCGCAGCGGCGATTCGCGCTCGATTACACGGTGCTCGAGCACGTCCGTCAGGACCTTCAGCCGGTCGCTGGACGCGACGCGCGCCGCGAATTCACCGCCGCGGCCGTTGAAGAGCGTGATCTCGTCGCCGTTGCGCACGCGCAGCACATGCACGGCGTGATGCGCGCTGTCTTCGGGCAGAAGACAGCTCGTCCCGGCGCGCAGGGGCGCATCGATGTAAAAGCGCGGCATGTTAGAAAAAGCTAGAAAAAGGGGTCAGAGCAATTTTCCTGTAACACCTAAGGCCGTACGCATACGTGTTACTGGAAAATTGCTCTGACCCCTTTTTCTTCGGTGTCAACGGAGAAGCGCGGCGCCACGACGCCAGAGGAAGCGGACGAGCAGCACTGTCGCCACGAGCATCACGGCGACGAGGGCAAAAAAGAACACGGGGTGGGCGATGGCGAGCCACAGGCCGAAGGGCACCAGTGCGTCTTCCGACAGCGATGCCGCCCAGTTGGAAAATGGCTCCGGCGAGAGGTTGATCGCGGCGCGGGTGCCGGCCTTCGCCGTGTGCATGGCGGCAGCCAGGCCGCCGCCCAGGATGCCGGCGGCTACGCTCACCGCCGCCGGCGAATCGCCGAACGCCAGCGCGGCGAGCGCGGCGCCGGCCGGGATGCGGATGAAGCTGTGCACCGTGTCCCAGACGCTGTCGAGCCATGGCAGCTTGTCGGCGCCGAACTCGACCAACGTCATGAAGCCGCTGGCGCCCATCACCAGCGGGTGCTGGAGCACGTCGAGATGACCGGGAAGCTCGAGCCAGCCGATTGCGCCCGCAACGCCCACGGCGAAGATCACCGCATACGCCCTCAGGCCCGCGCCCCATGCGAGCGCCGTGGCGATGGCGACGTCCGCCAGGCCCATTACATCGTGGCGCCGAGCGTCCACGGCGCGAACTCGTCGTCGCCGTAGCCGAATTCCTCGCTCTTGGTCTTGCGGCCGGAAGCGGTGTCGAGGATCAGGCGGAAAAAGCGCTCGCCGGCTTCGGCGATCGTCTCGTTGCCGTCGATGATCGTGCCGCAGTTGAAGTCCATGTCGTCTTCCTGGTGCACGAAGAGCGGCGTGTTGGTCGCGAGCTTGAGCGAAGGCGCCGGCTTGCAGCCGTAGGCCGAGCCGCGGCCGGTGGTGAAGCAGATCATGTTCGCGCCACCGGCGACCTGGCCCGTGGCCGACACCGGGTCGTAGCCCGGCGTGTCCATATAGACGAAGCCTTTCGCCGTCACGGCCTCGGCGTACTCATAAACGGCCACGAGGTTCGTGGTGCCGCCCTTGGCCACTGCGCCGAGCGACTTCTCCAGGATGGTGGTCAGCCCGCCCGCCTTGTTGCCGGGCGAGGGGTTGTTGTTCATTTCGTTGCCGTTCCTCTGGGTGTACTCCTCCCACCAGTGGATACGCTCGATCAGCTTCTCGCCCACGGCCTTGTTTACCGCGCGCCGCGTGAGCAGATGCTCCGCGCCGTAGATCTCGGGCGTCTCCGACAGGATCGCCGTGCCGCCATGCTGCACCAGCAGGTCGACCGCCGCGCCCAGCGCCGGATTCGCGCTGATGCCGGAATAGCCGTCGGAGCCGCCGCATTGCAGGCCAAGCACGAGATGCGAAGCGGGCAACGGCTCGCGCTTCACCTTGTTGGCCTCCGGCAGCATCTCCTTCACGCGCGCAATGCCGTTCTCCACCGCCTTGCGCGTGCCGCCCTTCTCCTGGATCGTAAAGGCGCCCAGCTTGTCGCTCTTCTTCAGCCCCTGCGCCGAGAGCAGCATGTTCACCTGGTTCGCCTCGCAGCCGAGGCCGATGAGCTGCGACGAAAAGAAGTTCGGATGGCGCGCATAGCCGCCGATCGTGCGGCGCAGGAGATCGGTCGCCTCGCCGTCGCTCGCCATGCCGCAGCCGGTCTTGTGCGTGAGCGCGACGACGCCGTCCACATTGGGATAGTCGTCCAGCCGGTTCTTGAAATGCTCCGCGATCATGCGCGCCACCGTCGCCGAGCAGTTCACGCTGGTGAGGATGCCGATGTAGTTACGCGTGGCAACCCGCCCATCCGCGCGCTTGATGCCCATGAACGTGGCGGGCTGCGCGATGTACTGCGTCTCTTTTTTTAATGCGCAAAAGGCATAGTCGCGCTGAAAGTCGCCCATCGCGACGTTGTGCACGTGGACGTGATCGCCGGGCTCGATCGCCTGCGTCGCGAAGCCGATGATCTGGTTGTAGCGGTGCACGGGCTTGCCTTGCGCGACCGCGCGCACGGCGATCTTGTGGCCGGCGGGAACACGCACCGCAGCGCGCACGTTTTCCTTGTTGATCATCGTGCCCGCCGGAAGCTCTACACGCGCGATGACGACGTCGTCTTCGGCGTGCAGGCGGATGGTGAGATCGGCGGCTTGGAGCATCAGTGGTTATCCCTGGGGACGAAAGCACCGCTTTTGCCGACGAGGAAATCCAGGTCCGCGCCCTGGTGCGCCTGGTTGACGTGATCGACGTATAGCTTCCAGTAGCCGCGCTCGAGTGGCGGCTTCGGCGCCTTCCACTTGGCGCGCCGGGCCTTGAGCTCCTGGTCGGAGACCAGCAGCTCCAAGCGGCCCTTGCCGACGTCGAGCTCGATCTGGTCGCCGTTCTCGACCAGCGCCAGCGCGCCTCCGGCAGCGGCTTCCGGCGACATGTGCAGGACGACGGTGCCGTAGGCGGTGCCGCTCATGCGCGCGTCCGAGATGCGCACCATGTCGGTAATGCCTTTCTTGAGGATCTTCGGCGGCAGCGGCATGTTGCCGACCTCGGCCATGCCGGGGTAGCCCTTCGGCCCGCAGTTCTTGAGGACCATCACGCACGTCTCGTCGATGTCGAGCTTCGGATCCTCGATGCGGCGGTGGAACTCCTCGATGTTCTCGAACACCACGGCGCGGCCGCGGTGCTTCATCAGCTTGGGCGTCGCCGCCGAGGGCTTGATGATCGCGCCGTCGGGGCACAGGTTGCCGCGCAGCACCTTGATGCCGGTGTTCTTCTTGAACGGCGAGGCAAAGGTGTGGATCACGTCGCGGTTCCAGCACTCGGCCTTGCGCACGTTCTCCCAGATGGTTTTGCCATTAACGGTGAGCGCGTCCTTGTGCAGGACGCCGTTCTCCCCGAGCTCGCGCAGCACGGCGGGCAGGCCGCCGGCGTAGCAGAAGTCCTCCATCAGATACTTGCCGGAGGGCATCAGATTCAAGAGGGTGTGCACGCCCTCGCCGGTGCGGTCCCAGTCGTCCAGCGTCAGATCGACACCGATGCGGCGCGCGATGGCGATGAGATGGATGACCGCATTCGTCGAGCCGCCGATGGCGGCATTGGTGCGGATCGCGTTCTCGAATGCCTTCTTGGTCAGGATCTTCGACAGGACGAGGTTTTCCTTGACCATGTCGACGATCCGGCGACCGGCCATGCGGGCGAGCACGTTGCGCCGCGCATCGACGGCGGGGTAGGCGGCGTTGCCCGGCAGCGCGACGCCGAGCGACTCGACCATCGACGCCATGGTCGAAGCCGTCCCCATCGTCATGCAGTGGCCGTGCGAGCGGTGCATGCAGGACTCGGCTTCGTGGAACTCTTCGAGCGTGATCTTGCCGGCGCGCAGGTCCTCGGACATCGACCAGACGTTGGTGCCCGAGCCGATGTCCTGGCCGCGGTACTTGCCGGAGAGCATCGGTCCGCCGGAGACGAAAATCGTCGGGATGTCGACGCTTGCCGCGCCCATCAGGATCGACGGCGTGGTCTTGTCGCAGCCGCCGAGGAGCACGACGCCGTCGAGCGGATTAGCGCGGATCGTCTCCTCCGCGTCCATGCTGGCGAGGTTGCGATACAGCATGGCGGTGGGCCTGAGCAGCGTCTCGCCGAGCGACATCACGGGAAACTCGAGCGGGAAGCCGCCGGCTTCGAGCACGCCGTTACGGACATGCTCGGCAAGCACGCGAAAGTGCGTGTTGCACGGCGTCAGCTCCGACCACGTGTTGCAAATGCCGATGACCGGGCGGCCGTCGAACTGGTCGTTCGGCACGCCACGGTTCTTGGTCCAGCTGCGGTAGATGAAGCCGTAGATGTCCTGGCGGCTGAACCAGGCGGCGCTGCGCCGTTGCGGGGATTTTTTCTTAGTAGGTGGCACGGCCGCCCGAGATGTCGAACACCGCGCCGGTGGAGAACGAGCAATCCTCCGAAGCGAGCCAGGCGACGAGCGCGGCGATTTCCTCGACCTTGACGAAGCGCGCCATCGGGATCTTGGACAGCATGTATTGCGCGAACTCCTTGGTCACCTGGTCCAGGATCGCGGTCTGCGCGGCCGCCGGCGTCACGCAGTTGACGAGCACGCCGGACTGCGCAAGCTCCTTGCCAAGCGCCTTGGTGAAGGCGATGAGGCCGCCTTTCGCGGCGGCGTAGGCAGCGGCGTTCGGATTGCCTTCCTTGCCGGCGATCGACGCGATGTTGACGATGCGGCCGTAGCCGGCCTTGACCATGTGAGGCACCACGGCGCGACAGCAAAGGAACGGGCCGTTGAGATCGATGTCGATGACGCGCTTCCAATCCGCCACCGGGTAGTCGACCACCGCCTTGCTCGGGCCGGCGATGCCGGCGTTGTTGACCAGAATGTCGATCCGGCCGAGCTCGCCCAGCGTGCGCTTTACCGCGCTCTCGATCGAAGCCTGGTCGGCCACGTCGACGCGCGGATTGCCGTCGAGATCCCAGATCGCCACTCTTGCGCCGGAGGTTTCCAGGCGCTTGACGATCGCGGCGCCGATGCCTTGCATGCCGCCGGTGACCACGGCGGTGCGGCCGGAGAAATCGAGTTGGTTCATGGAGACGCGAAGTATAATCGCTGCCCTTTAGAGCCCCTCCCAGCCCTCCCCCCATGGCCGGACGTCTTGCAGGTAAGACCGCATTCATTACTGCTGCTGCACAAGGCATGGGCCAGGCCGCCGCGCTCGCCTTCGCGCGTGAAGGCGCCCGCGTCTGGGCGAGCGACCTCAACGCCCAGGCGCTGAAGGCGCTGGACGGCAAGGAGGGCATCCGCACGCGGCCGCTCGATGTCACGGACGAGGCGGCCATCGCGCGTGTGGCGCAGGAGGTCGGCGATGTCGACATCCTCTTTAACTGCGCCGGTATCGTGCACCACGGCTCGATCCTCGACGCAGCCGTGAAGGACTGGGACCAGGCGTTCGGCGTGAACGTGAAATCGATGTTCCTCGTCACGCGCGCGTTCCTGCCGGGCATGCTGAAGAAGCAGAAGGGCTCGATTATCAACATGGCTTCGGTCGCCTCCTCCATCAAGGGCCTGCCGAACCGCTGCGTCTATGGCGCGAGCAAGGCCGCCGTGATCGGGCTGACCAAATCCATTGCCGCCGACTACGTCGGCAAAGGCATCCGCTGCAACGCGATCTCGCCCGGCACGGTCGATACGCCATCGCTCCAGGGCCGCATCAACGCTTTTTCCGACCCGGTGCAGGCGCGCAAGGATTTCATCGCCCGCCAGCCCATGGGCCGGCTCGGCAGCGTCGACGACATCGTGGGGATCCTCGTGTTCCTCGCGTCGGACGAATCGCTTTTTGCCACGGGAAACGCTTACTCGATCGATGGGGGAATGACGATATGAAGTTGTGCCGTTACGGGAAGCCCGGGTACGAGAAACCCGGCATCATCGACAGCGAAGGCAAGCTGCGCGATCTGTCGAAGGTCGTCGACATCATCGGGCCGAACGAGATCTCGCCGCGCGGCCTGAAGGTGCTCGCCAAGCTGAAGGCCGAGACGCTGCCGCTCGTCTCCGGCAGCCCGCGCTACGGCGTCCCGTACGTCGGCATCGGCAAGTTCGTCGCCATCGGCCTCAATTATTCGGATCACGCGAAGGAAGCGGGCATGCAGATCCCTTCCGAGCCGATCGTGTTCATGAAGGCGACGACCTGCATCAATGGCCCGAACGACGACATCATCCAGCCGAAGAACTCGACGAAGCTCGATTGGGAAATCGAGCTCGGTGTGGTGATCGGCACCCAGGCGCGCTATGTGGATGAAGCCGATGCGCTGAACCACGTTGCCGGCTACTGCATCGTCAACGACGTCTCCGAGCGCGCTTTCCAGCTCGCCACCACCCAGTGGGACAAGGGCAAGGGCTTCGATACGTCGGGCCCCATCGGACCGTGGCTCGTGACGACGGACGAGATCCGCGATCCGCAGAGCCTCGACATGCTGCTCGAAGTGAACGGCAAGAAGATGCAAAGCGGCAATACGCGCACCATGGTGTTCGACGTGGCGAAGATCATCTCGCACGTGAGCCACTACATGACGCTGCTCCCGGGCGACATCATTGCCACCGGCACGCCGCCCGGGGTCGGGCTGGGAATGAAGCCGACGCCGGTATTCCTCAAGCCGGGCGACGTGATGCGCCTCACGATCGAGGGACTGGGCGAGCAGAAACAGAAAGTGGTGGCCTACTCGGCCTAGTCGCATTCTCCCGTTGGTGCACTGCCGCAAGCCGGCGCAGGAGTAAGCTGGATCCATGAACAAGCGCGCCGACGCCATAGCAACCAGCGACACCGCGCTCGAGCAGTCGGCCTTCTGGATGCCGTTCACCGCGAACCGGCAATTCAAGAAGGCGCCGCGCCTGCTCGCGCGCGCCGAAGGAATGCACTACTGGACCCCGGAAGGCCGCCAGATCCTCGACGCCTGCGCGGGCCTGTGGTGCGTCAACGCAGGGCATTGCCGGCCGAAAATCGTGCAGGCCATCCAGAGCCAGGCTGCCGAGATGGACTTCGCGCCGACTTTCCAGATGGGCCATCCGATCGCGTTCGAGTTCGCCGAGCGGCTCTCGGCGATCGCGCCGCAAGGCTTCAAGCGCGTGTTCTTCACCAATTCGGGTTCCGAGTCGGTCGACAGCGCCCTCAAGATCGCGCTCGCTTACCACCGCGCGCGCGGCGAGCCGGGGCGCTATCGCCTCATCGGCCGGGAGCGCGGTTACCACGGCGTGAATTTCGGCGGCATCTCGGTGGGCGGCCTCGGCCATAACCGCAAGATGTTCGGTCCCGGCATTGCCGGGGTGGATCACATCCGGCACACGCACGACGTCTCGCGCAACGCTTTCTCGCGCGGTATGCCGGCGCACGGCGCGGAGCTCGCCGACGACCTCGAGCGCCTTTGCACGCTGCACGATCCGTCCACCATCGCCGCCGTGATCGTCGAGCCGGTGCCGGGCTCCGCCGGCGTGCTGATCCCGCCGCGCGGCTACCTCGAGCGCCTGCGCGAGATCTGCACGAAGCACGGCATCCTGCTCATCTTCGATGAAGTGATTACCGGATTCGGCCGGCTCGGCAAGCCTTTCGGCTCGCAGAAGCTCGGCGTGACGCCCGACCTCTTCGCCACCGCCAAAGGCCTGACCAATGGCGCGGTGCCGATGGGCGCGGTATTCGTGCGCGACAGCATCTACGAAGCGTTCATGCACGGCCCGGACGGCATCGAGCTCTTTCACGGCTATACCTACTCGGGTCACCCGCTGGCGTGCGCGGCCGGCATCGCGACGCTCGACACCTATGAGGAAGAGGGCCTCCTCGAGCGCGCCGGGACGCTGGAGAAGCACTGGGAGGACGGGATCCACTCGCTGAAGGATGCCCGCAACGTGGTCGACATCCGCAACTTCGGCCTGATGGGCGCCATCGAGCTTGCGCCGAAGGCCGGCGCGCCCGGCAGCCGCGGCTACAACGCGCTCGTGAAGTGCTTCGAGGCCGGCGTGCTGATCCGCTATACCGGCGATACGCTTGCTTTTTCGCCGCCGCTGATCGTCGAGAAAGCGCAGATCGATCGCATCTTCACCACGGTCAGGGACGTCCTCCAGAAGCTGGAGTAGCCCTGCAGTTCGGCGTTTTCGACCACCTAGACAGGAACGACCGGCCGCTCGATCGCTATTACGCCGAGCGGCTGGAGATCATCGCCGCCTACGAGAAGGCCGGCTTCTACTCGTATCACGTAGCCGAGCACCATCTCACCGATCTCGGCATGGCGCCTTCGCCGAGCGTGTTCCTCGCCGCTGTGGCGCAGCGCACGTCGCGCCTGCGCTTCGGCCCGATGATCTACGCGGCGCCGCTCTACCATCCGCTGCGCCTCCTGCAGGAAATCTGCATGCTCGACCAGCTGAGCGCCGGGCGGCTAGACATGGGCTTCGGGCGCGGCGCCGCCGCCGCGGAGATCCGCTTCTTCGACGTGGACCCGGCCCAGACCGAGCGCATGTATGAGGAGCACGTGGCGTTTATCCTCGACGCCCTGCGCGAAGGCGCGGTCACGGTCGGCGAAGAGGGCGGCAAGCTCCGGCGCCTGCCGCTCGCCATCCCGCCGTTCCAGAAGCCGCATCCGCCGCTCTGGTACGGCATTCATTCGCCCGATTCCGCCGAGCGCACCGCCAGGCGGGGCATGAACGTCATCGGGCTCGACACCGTCGGCGAGCTCGCGCCCTGCTTTGCGCGCTTTCGCGCGATATGGCCCGAGGCGCATCCTGGAAAGCCGCTGCCGAAGATGGGCATCGGGCGCTTCGTGTTTCTTGCACGGGAAGAGAACACCGCCCTCGGCGCGGCGCGGCGCGCCTACCGCCGCTGGCACGAGAGCTTCGTCTATCTTTCTCGGCTGATGGGCTGGCGCCACCGCCATCCGCGGCCGGCGGCGTTCGACGAAATTGCGCTCGACGGGCGCGCCTTTGCCGGCACGCCCGAGGATGCGGTCAAATATGTGCAGGAACAGATGGCCGGCACCGGCGCCAATTATTTCGTCGGCCAGTTCGCGTTCGGCGATCTGTCGCAGGAAGAGACGCTGCGCTCGATCGCCCTCTTTGCCGAGCAGGTGATGCCCAGGGTGAAAACATGCGCTTCCTGATCCTTCTATTGGCCCTCCACATCGGGACGTTTTCGTGGGCAGCAGATCCGTACCCCTCGAAGCCGGTGCGCATCGTCGTCGGCACCTCGCCCGGCGGCTCGCCGGACACCTTCGCCCGCTTCGTCGCGCAAAAGATGAGCGAGTCCTGGGGCCCGGTGGTGGTGGAGAACCGCATCGGCGCGGGCGGCAACCTGGCGGCGGAAATGGTGGCGAAGGCACCCGCCGACGGCTACACCGCGTATGTGTGCGACAGCTCTGTCTGGGCCATCAACCCTTATCTCTACAGCAAGCTGCTTTACAACCCGCTTGGGGATTTCGCCGGCGTCACCACCATCGCCAGGCTGCCGACGTTCCTCACCGTGCACACCTCGCTGCCGGTGCATTCGTATGCCGAGTTCATGGCGTACGCGAAGAAGAATCCCGGCCGCCTCTCCTACGCCTCCGCGGGGAACGGCTCCATCCACCACATCACGACCGAGCTCTTCAAGTCGCTGACCGGCGTCGACATGGTGCACGTGCCGTACAAGGGCATGGGGCCCGGCAGCCAGGCGCTGATTGCCGGCGATGTGCAGGTGGCATTTACGAGCTACACGGCCATCGCCGCTTTCGCTAAAGCCGGCAAGCTGCGCATCCTCGCCAACGCCGATGGCAAGCGCACGCCCGCGCTCCCCGACGTCCCCACGCTCGCCGAGCTCGGCGTGAGCGGATTCGACATGGCATCGCAGCTCGGCGCGCTGGTGCCGGCGGCGACGCCGCGGGACATCGTCGCCAAGCTGCACGCCGGCATCGTCGCCGCCGTCAATGCGCCCGACGTGAACGCGCGCATGGCCGGCTTCGGCGTCGGCGTCGGCACCAGCACGCCTGAAGAGTTCGACGCCCTGATGCGCGCCGAGCACGCGAGGTACGCCAAGATCGTGCCGCTGTCCGGCGCGAAGATGGACTAATCGGGACTAATCGGGGTCAGAGACCGATTTCAGCGATTTTCGACGTAGCGCACGTTTGGGCTCGCTGACCGTGCGCCCCAGCGCTCGCACGGCCGCAATGACTTTAGGCAGCTCGGTTTCCACGAAGGTCCATATGGGCTCGACCTCGAGGCCCCAATACCGATGCGCAAGCCGGTCACGCAAGCCGGCTATCTGTTTCCACCCAACCTCCGGTCGCAGTTCTTGCAGCTTCACACCGGCCGCCTGGATGTCCTTGACCGCTTGGCCCATCTGAATGAGGCGCGCAATGACAGCGTCGCGCAGGATTTCGTCAGCCACGAAGGCGTCATGGCCGCACGCCGTATACCGCCGAATTGCATCGCCTGCATCGACGATGTCCTGCAGGATCGCGGCCGCCGCTCGGGCCATTCACTCAGACGATGCGAATCGCATCGCGCTCCGCTGACGGTCTCACCGCTGGTTTCAATGCGCTGCGCGTGCCCAGATCGACTTTGCGGCCGAAGGCCAATTCGAGGTCATCCGCGAGGCCGATCAGGTCGAGGATGCTTCGACCTCGGTCCATGTCGACCATGAAGTCGAGGTCGCTTCCGGGCTCGTCATCGCCGCGCGCTGCCGAGCCAAAGAGAAACACTGCGATAGCCCCATGGGCCCTCGCCAGCGTTCGGATCAGATCCTTCTTGGCTTTGACCTCCTCGAGCGCCCGAACTGGTTTCCACCCGGTCGCGGGCCGCAACCCGCCCGCGCGGCGCCGCACGCGGTACCGCCGCATTCGCTCTGCTGCAGAAAGCGCCTTACCGGTACGAGGACGAGCCATTAATTATCGTAACGCGTTACGATAATCCAGGCAACGGGAAACAAAAAGGGCGCCCGAAGGCGCCCTTTAATCGGGCTCTGACCCCGATTCTTACTTGGAGGCGGCCCTCACCACGCCCAGCCGGCGTCCCCGTGCCGGCTGCTTCAAGCGCGCGGGGGTCACCAGGTCGCGGACGAAGTTCGGCAGGGCAAATACGCCCTCGTGCGTCTCGCCGTTATAGAAGCGCAGCTCCTGGAGCTTGCGCGCGTCGATGCGCCGGTCGATCTCGTCGGCGGTGAAGGCCTTGGGATCGAGCTTGTCCGAGCACACCGCCATCGACCAGAGCGAGCCGTAGAGCGGGATGTACATGGTGTACACCCGCACGATCCGGAACACGCTGTTCAGGCGCTGGGCAAGGTCGGCCACGCGCTGCGGCTGCGCCACCGGCGAACCGAGGTGCAGCGTGAGCGCGCCGCCCGGCGCGAGCGCCGTGCGCAGCTGCTGGAAGAATTCCAGCGAGTAGAGCGCCGCCGCCGGCCCCACCGGGTCGTTGAGATCCAGCGAGATGAGGTCGAAGCGCTCCTGCGTCTCGCGCACGAACTTCATGCCGTCGTCGACCAGCACCCGCAGCTTCGGGTTGTCGAAGACGCCGTTGTGCACGGCGTGGAAGTGCTGCTTCGCCACCTCGATGACGTCGGCGTCGATCTCGACCATCGTGACCTGCTCGACCGACGGGTGCTTGAGCGCCTCTTCCGAGGAGCCGCCGTCGCCGCCGCCCACGATGAGGACCTTCTTCGGCGCCGCGTGCGCGGTGAGCGCCGGGTGCATGAGGTTCTCGTGGTAGACGAACTCGTCCTTCTCGGAGGTCATGTTGAACCCGTCGAGGCGGAAGAGCTTGCCGTAGTCCGGCGTGTCGTAGATCTGCATCTTCTGGAACTTGGTCTGCCACTCGCCGAGCTGCTTTCCGGCGCGGATGTAGAACCCGCTCGTGGCGTTCAGGGGCTCCATCAGCATGTGCTCGCCGCGGTCGATGTCCTGGCGGCAGACCTCGGTCGGCTGGAAGTGCCCGACGATGGCGTCGAACAGCTTGCGCGCCTTGTGCGAGTTGTCCGCGCTGTAGTTGCAGACGTAGACGTCGAGCGTCAGCCCCTGGCGCTCGGGCCAGGTATGGATGGCGATATGGGACTCCGCCAGCACGACGCAGCCGGTGAAGCCGCCGCCGTCGAACTGGTGGAAGGACACGCCGACCGTGGTGAGGCCTGCGGCCTCGACCATTTCGACGCACTTGGCGCGGAAGTGCTCGCCGTCCAGAAGGAGCTGCGAGTCGCAGCGGCAGCCGGTGAGGTCACCGATGAGATGCAGACCGTTCATAGCTTCACCCTCCAAAATGCGAAGGCGCAGCCCCCGACGGGTAGCCACGCCTTCCAGCACGCCTTTCGGCGCAGACCGAGCTCTTTAATCGCGCTCAATTCGTTCAAAACCTCCTGATTTTCCTAAGTGCCGTCGATTTCTCGAACCATGTCTTGACAGACTGAATCGATCAATCTCCGAGCGATCGAGATTCTGCTTGGAAGTTTCGGCAATTGCAATACTTCAAACCATTTTGCGTCTTCGATTTCGCTCGCTTGCGGTCGCAGCTCGCCGTCGATCCACTCGCAGACGAACGCGATCATCAGCGAATGCGGGAACGGCCAGGGCTGGCTCGCGAAGTAGCGGATATTCGACACGCGCACGCCGACTTCCTCGTGCACCTCGCGCGCGAGGCACTGCTCGAGCGACTCGCCGGGCTCGACGAAGCCGGCGAGCGCGCTGTACATGCCGGGCGGAAAGTGCGGGCTGCGGGCGAGCAGCAGCTCGTGTTTTCCCTGATTTCTCCTATGAACGAGCGCCATCACGGCCGGCGCGAGGCGCGGGTAGGCGGTGAGGTTGCACGACGGGCAGATGCGGGCGCGCTCGTCCGGTTTCGGCGCCGTGGCGGTGCCGCAGCGGCCGCAAAACTGGTGCGTGCGGTCCCAGGAAACGAGCTGCAGGGCGCGCCCGGCGAGCGCGAAGTGCGCGTCGTCGAGCACGGAGTAGAGCGCCCGCAGCCCCGTCCA
>DATLDY010000329.1:0-25222 GCA_035525655.1 Burkholderiales bacterium | reverse complement strand
AGGTCTTCCCTGATCATGTCCTCCAGCGAATCGCCCTCCACGTACTCGGCGTGGCTGCGCGAGGCGAGGCCATCGGGCGAGAAGTCCGGCGCGCCGCCGAGCTGGGTGATGCGCTCGGCGATCAGGTCGGCGTGCTGCTGCTCCTCGGTGGCGTGCTCGAGAAACTCGGCGGCCACGCTCTCGGCGTGGATGCCCTTGGCCATGAAGTAGTGGCGCTTGTAGCGCAGCGTGCAGATGATCTCGGTGGCGAGCGCCTCGTTCAAAAGCTTCAGCACGACGCTGCGGTCGGCGTGATACCCGGGAGTCACCGCCCCTAGGGCGATGTGCTCCCGGGCACGCTTGCGCAGCGTCTCGATGTCGGAGAGGAACGCTCCCCGGCTGGGCTGGGCCCCGCTCATCCTCTACGGCTTGGCGCGCTCGCGCGTGGCGCCGGTGCTGGCTGCGCGCTCGCGGTTGGCGTCGGCCTTGGCATGCTTCGCCTTGATGTCGGCCTTCGCGCGCTCGTAGTTCGCCTTCGCTTCGTTCTTGCAGGCGTGGGCGCCGTCCTTGTTGCTCTCGCACTTTTCCTTGGCGACCTCGTACTGCGCCTCGGCCTTGGTCTCTTCGACCTTGCGCGCATGGCGGGCGGAGGGCTCGAAGCGCTGCTCGAGCTCGGCCTTGGCGACTTTCTCTTTCGCCTTGGCTTCGGCCTGGCAGACATCCTTCGCGTTGCCCTTCATGGGCTCGCAGCGGGCCTTGGCGGCCTTGGCGTCGGCCTCGATGCGCTCTTCTTCCGAGTGCTTCGTCTTGCGGTCGACCTTGTTGGCTTCCTTGACCTCCGAGCGCGTTTCAGCCGCGTTGGTGCGCGGCTTGTCGGTGTCGTTGCGGGTCTGCGCCTGGGCGGTGCTCGCGAGGGCGAGCGCCACTGCGGCGGCGATGCTCATCAGTTTGGTCTGCATAAGGGTTCCTTGTGGGTTCTAGGGCCTTCTCAGCAGGCCCGCGACGAGCGAGACCAGGAAAAGGACGACGAAGACGACGAACAGGATCTTGGCGATTTCCGCCGCGCCGGCCGCGATCCCGGTGAAGCCGAACACCGCGGCGATGATGGCGATGATGAAGAACGCTAACGCCCAGCTCAACATGACGAACACTCCTTCGATTAGTGATGGATGAATCTGCCGTGGTCAGGAGGAGCAAAGCGTGTGCCCATTTTCCTTGCCGGATCCGGACGGACTTTCGGTGTGGTGTAAGTGGCGGGTGCCGCCGTGTAAGAACGGCGTGCGCCGCACGTGCCCGAGTAGCGATCGCGCTACAGGAAGTCCCCGGCACGGCTCCTGCAGAGTAGGGTTGTGAACCTCGAAGCCGACCTTGCCCTCATGTTGTGGCGCGCGCGCCCGGACCTGTCGTGCGAGTTCGCGAGCCCCGGGTGGCTGCAGTTCACGGGCTATAGCGCGGATCAGGCGCTGGGCGACGGCTGGTCGCGGGTCGTGCACGCGGAGGATCTCGCGCGCTGGCTCGACACCTGCGTGCGCGCGTTCGACGCGCGCGAGGCCTTCGAGGTCGAATACCGCATGCGCCGTCGCGACGGCGAATACCGCTGGGTTCTCGATCGCGCGACACCCCGGTTTGCGAGCGAGACGCTGTTCCTGGGCTACGTCGGCATCTGCACCGACATCGATGAGCGCAAGCGCGCCGAGCTCGCGCTCGGCCGGTCTCTCGAGCGGGAGCGGCGGCTGCGGATCGCGACCGAAGAATCGAGCCGCGCGAAGGAAGGTTTCCTCGCTTCCGTGCTCGCGGAGCTGCAGTCGCCGACGCGTGCCATCGCCACCTGGTCCACGCACCTGCGCGAGCAGTTGCCGCAGGGCGGCGAGGCCGCCGAATCGCTCGAGGCCATCACCCGCAGCGCGCGGGCGCAGGCGCAGATCATTGACCACCTCCTCGAGCTCTCGGGCGGCACGGGGGCCCATGCGCCGCTCGGACGGTTCCCGGATGCCCCGCTCCTGGACGGTGTACGGGTACTGGTGGTCGAGCACGACATCCAGGCGCGCGAGCTTTTGCTAAAAGTGCTGCGCGTTGCCGGCGCGGAAGCCCGCGCGGTGGAAAACTCTTCCGCGGCCCTGCGGGTCCTGGAGCAATGGCGGCCCGACATCATGCTGTCCGACATGGCGATGCGAGGCGACGACGGCTATGTCCTGATCCGCGCGGTTCGCGCACTGCCGGCGGAAAGAGGCGGCTGCATGCGCGCTGCCGCGATCAGCGGAAATTCGAACTCGGGCGCGGTGGCAGCGGGATACGACGCGCAGCTCGCAAAGCCGGTCGAGCCGGTGGCGCTCCTCGCCACGGTGGCGAGGCTGGTGCAGCCGGCGGGCGTGTAAATTGCAGCGCGTCGAGGGTGTCCATCGGTAAGGAGTCACCCATGAACTGGGATCGCATCGCAGGCAACTGGAAGCAGATGAAGGGCGCGCTCAAGGAGCGCTGGGGCAAGATCACCGACGACGAGCTCGACCAGTTATCCGGCCACCGCGACATGCTGGTCGGCAAGATCCAGGAGCGCTATGGCTGCGCGAAGGACGACGCCGAGAAGCAGGTTCGCGAATGGGAGTCCCGCCAGTGAATCCCACCATCAAGGACCAGAAGGGCCCGGCGCGCTGGCCATTCGATCCGCTGCAGCCCGGCGACCACGAGCCCGTGACGCTGCCCGAGGAGCTCGAGCGCCTGCAGAAGCAGACCGGCGCCGGCGATCGCAAGCTGCCGCCACCGGGAAAGGACCGCGAATGAAAGCCACCCTCGCAGCCTTCGGCATAGCAGTCGCGGTCGCGCTCGGCGTCGGCGGCTGCGCGTCCTCCAACTCGAAGACCGAGACCCAGCGCTCCGCGGGCGAGTTCACCGACGACGCCGCCATCACGGCGAAGGTGAAGAGCGCCATCGCGAGCGATGTCGGCGCGCGCACGGCGGCCAACGTCAACGTCGACACCTATCGCGGCGTGGTGCAGCTGTCGGGCTTCGCGGACAGCAAGGACCAGATGGAGCGAGCGGCGAAAGCGGCGGGCAAGGTCACCGGCGTCAAGTCGGTCAAGAACGACCTGCGGCTGAAGTCGTCCTGAGGTCCCTCGCGGCAGCGTGGCTCGTCGCAATCGCGACGAGCTGCGCTTCTCCGCCGCCACAAGCCGGATCAAAGCCGCAGGCGGTCCCCGGCAACGAAGCGCGCCTGCTGGTCGATGGACCGGCAGCGCATCGCGCCATGCTCGAGGCGATGGCCGGCGCGCGCGCGCACATCAACATGGACACCTACATCCTGGACGAAGGCGAGGTCGCCGAGCGCTTCGCCGAAGTGCTGGAGAAGAAGGCGCGCGCCGGCGTGCGCGTGCATTTCATGTATGACGCGGTCGGCTCGCTCAAGGCGCCCAAGGAATATTTCGATCGCCTGCGGCAGGCGGGGGTCGGCGTGTGCGAGTTCGGCCCGGTGCGCCGCCTGGGCAGGCTGAACCATCGGAACCACCGCAAGCTGCTCGTCGTCGACGGTCGCGTGGCGTTCACCGGCGGCATCAACGTATCGCAAACCTATGCCTCGGGATCGGGCGTGGCGCGCGCCAAGCCCGGCAAGGAAACGAAGGAGGGCTGGCGCGACACGCAGGTGCGGGTCGAGGGTCCCGTGGTTGCCCAGTTCCAGCGCGCCTACCTCGACACCTGGGCGGCCCAGCCGAACTGCGAGCCGATGGCCAAGGCCGAGTACTTCCCGAAGCTCGAGCCGCGCGGCGACAAGGCGATGCGCTTCGTCAAGGCGTCGCCCGAGGAGGGGAGCGAGATGTACTCGGTCCTCCTCGATGCCCTCGAATCGGCGAAGCGCCGCATATGGCTCACCTTCGGCTATTTCGTGCCGGATCCGCGGATGAAGCAGGCGCTCATCGATGCGGCGCGCCGCGGCGTCGACGTCGAGCTCGTCCTTCCCGGCTTCAGCGACTCCTGGGTGCCCGTCAACGCCGGGCGCTCGCACTACCGCGAGCTGCTCGCCGCGGGCGTGAAAATCCACGAGTGGCACGAGGCGCTGCTGCACGCCAAGACGGCGGTGATCGATTCGCGCTGGTCGAGCGTCGGCTCGACCAACCTCGACTGGCGCAGCTTCGTGCATAACTACGAGGCCGACGTCATCATCGAGGACGCCGCTTTCGCGCGCGAGATGGAGCGGCGCTTTCGCCTCGACGTCGAGGCCGCGAGGCACATCGATCCGGAGGAATGGGCGCGCCGCGGGCAGGCACAGAAAGTGAAGGAGTGGATTGCCCGCCAATGGGAATACCTGCTTTAGGAGAAAGGCCAATGGTCACCGCTGCTGCCGTGAAAACACTTCGCATCGAACTGCCCCCGCTTCCGTACGCCGAGGACGCGCTCGCGCCGATCATCTCGGGCGAGACGATCTCGTTCCACTACGGCAAGCACCATCGCAAGTACGTCGATACGACGAACCAGCTACTGGAGAAAGAGCCTCAGAGTGCCCGCACGCTAGAAGAGCTGGTGCGTTCGTCTTCCGGCAAGCTGTTCAATAACGCCGCCCAGGCCTGGAACCACAACTTCTACTGGCAATCCCTGTCGCCCAAGCCGGCGGCGCCGTCAGCGGCGATCCGCCGCCTCCTCGAGAAGGATTTCGGCAGCTTCGAAGCCTTCTGCGACAAATTCGCCGCGGCGGCCAACGGCCAGTTCGGCAGCGGCTGGGCGTGGCTGGTGCAGAAGGACGGCAAGCTCGAGATCGTCGCGACCGGCAACGCGGATACGCCGATGGCGAAAGGCACCCGCTGCCTGCTGACGATCGACGTGTGGGAGCACGCCTACTACATCGACTACCGCAACCAGCGCGAGCGCTATGTCCAGGCGCTGATCGAGAAGCGCCTGAACTGGGACTTCGCCGAGCAGAACCTCAGATAATTCCGTACCCGGTACGGAATTAAACCGTGGCGAGGGGGCGCCGCGGGTCGAAGTCGCGCCACGAGCCGTCGCGCCATTCGCCTTCGGTGCGGCCGACGTCCCGGGCGTTGTGCGCGCGCAGCGTGTTGATGGCGAGCGCTTCGACGCCGGTGCGGTCGACGCAAACGGCGATCATGCGGCCGCCACGGCTTTCCACCGGATGCTCGACGCTTGCGCGCCCGCGGCGTCCGCCGCGCAGCGTGGTCATGGTGCCGGCAAAGGCGCCGACGAGGGCGCCGAGCGCGGTGGCGAGGAGAACGGCGTCGCCGCCGATGATCGCGCCGACGATGAGGCCAGCAGCCGCGCCGAGCGCCGCGCCGATGAGCGCACCCCGGCCGGCCCCCTGCGAGCCTTCGCTCGAATGCGGCGCATCGCCGCCGACCGGGGTCATGGAATTCTGCCCCGGCGGGCTGACATAGAACGCATCGACCTCGGTGGGCGAAAAGCCCTCGCGCTTCAGGCTCTCCAGCGTCGCATCGGCATCGAGGGTGCCATCGAAACGGCCACAGATGATGCGGGACATTACGCGCTCTTTCTCATATCGGCCCGACGCACATCGACGCTCGGCAGGCGCATCAGCGCGCGGTACTTGGTGATCGTCCTGCGGGCCACCTTCAGGCCCTGCTGCGCGAGGAGGCGGGCGAGCTCGGCGTCGGACAGCGGAGCGCGTGGATCCTCGGCGGCGATCAGCTCCTTCATCACCGCACGCACCGCGGTGGCGGAGGCGGCCCCGCCGTTCTCGGTCGCGAGCCGGCGCGAGAAGAAGTGCTTGAACTCGAACAGGCCGCGCGGCGTGGCCATGTACTTGTTGTTGGTCACGCGGCAGACCGTCGACTCGTGCAAGCCGAGCTCGCCGGCGATCAGCTTGAGGGTGAGCGGCTTCATCGCCACTTCGCCGTACTCGAAGAAGCCGCGCTGCCGGGCGACGATGGCATCGGCCACGCGCTGGATGGTGGCGAAGCGCTGCTCGATCGAGCGCAGCAGCCAGCGCGCTTCCTGCAGGTGGCGGGCGAGCGACTGGTTCGAGGCGTTCTTGTTCGAGATCGCTTCCGCATAGGCGCGGTTCAGCCGCACGCGGGGCAGCGACGCCGGGTTGATGATCGCCACCCAGCGGTCGCGCACTTTCTTCACGATCACGTCGGGCACCACGTAGCGGGCTTCCTGCGGCCCGAAGCGATCGCCCGGTCGCGGATCGAGGGAGCGGATGAGGGCGCGGGCCTTGTGCAGCGCCGCCTCGTCGCAGCCCACCGCATGCTGCAGGCGCGCCCACTCGCGGTTGGCGAGCAGGTTCAGGTGGCCTTTGCACATGCGCAGTCCCACCTCGCGGCCGGGCGTGTCTTCCGGCAGCGCCTGCAGCTGCAGGCAAAGACATTCCTCCAGCGAGCGCGCGCCGACGCCGGCCGGATCGAGGGTCTGCACGAGGCGCAGCGCGGCGAGGAAGTCTTCCGGGCGCACGTCGTGCTCCGGCGGCACCAGGGCGGCGAGCTCGTCGAAGGACATTTTGAAGTAGCCGTCGTCGTCGAGGCTGTCGACGATCATGTGCGCCAGCGCGCGATCGCGCTCGCCCATCTGGGAGATCATCAGCTGCTCGCGCAGATGCTGCTGCAGCGTAGGCTGCGCGTCGTTGGTCCCGCCCCAGTCGTCCTGCTCCCGATCGACTGAGCCGCCCGGCGCAGACTCCTGCGGGACGACTACGTCGTCGACTGTCGCAGCATCGCGCTGTGCGACCGGGGTGTCGGGGTTCTCTTCCAGAAACGGATTGGCGGTGAGCGCCTCTTCCATCTCCTGCGCGAACTCGAGCGCGGACATCTGGAGAAGCTTCAACGCCTGCTGGACCTGCGGCGTCAGCGTAAGGTGCTGCCGCAGTCGTAGTGCTATTGCCGGACCCATGTGTTTCCTTTCGTCAGCAGCACTACTGCACAGAGCATGCCAGCGGTTTTCCTCTAGTAGGGGTCGCGCCGCCTTCGCCGGATTGCGGCGTAAGACTTGCGCCGGGGGCCTGTAGCAATTACCGGGCGGGCGCGAGCATTGCTGGGGCGTGGTATGGCAGACCGCCTCGAGCGCTACCGTGAGATGCGCGACTTCTCCATCACGCCGGAGCCCCGGGGTGGAAAAGCCGCGGGCAAGTCAAAAAAGCTGCGCTATTTCATCCAGCGCCATGCGGCGACGCGCCTTCACTACGACTTTCGGCTCGAGCTCGAAGGCGTGCTGAAGAGCTGGGCGGTTCCGAAAGGACCAAGCCTCGACCCTGCCGACAAGCGCCTCGCCGTGCAGACCGAGGATCATCCGCTGGACTACGGCGACTTCGAGGGCGTGATCCCCGAGAAGCAGTACGGCGCCGGCGAAGTGATCCTCTGGGACAAAGGCACCTGGGTGTCGGAGGATGCGGACCCGCTCGCGGCGCTGCGCAAGGGCCGTCTGCACTTTCGCCTCGAGGGGAAGAAGCTGCACGGCTCGTGGGTCCTGACCCGCACGCGTGGCAACGAGGACAAGCCGTCGTGGCTCCTCATCAAGAGGACCGACGAGGACGCGCGAGCGGGCTACGACGTCACCGCCGAGCGGCCCGAGAGCGTGAAAGGCCAGCCGAAGCCCGCGAAGTACGGCAAGAAATCCGAGCTGCCGCAGTTCGTCACGCCGCAGCTGGCGACGCTCGTCACCGAGCCGCCGAAGGTCGGGAAGTGGATCTACGAGGTAAAGCACGACGGCTATCGCATGCTCGCGCGCATCACGCATCGCGACGCGCGCCTGTTCACGCGCAGCGGAAAAGACTGGACCGATCGCCTGCCGCACCTCGCAAAAGAGCTGAAGAGGCTCAAGCTCGAGGGCAGCTGGCTCGACGGCGAGGCGGTGGTGCTGCGCGAGGACGGCCGCGCGAGCTTCCAGGGGCTGCAGAACGCATTCGAGTTCGGCCGCGATTCGCAGATCGTGTACTACGTGTTCGACGCGCCTTACCTGAAGGGCGAGGACCTGCGCGCGCTGCCGCTCACCGAGCGCAAGGCGCGGCTCAAGGCTGCGCTCAAAACCTCCAGCACCGTGCGCTTCAGCGACCACCTCGAAGGCAAGGCGAGCGAAGTGCTCGAGAAAGCCTGCGAGATGAACCTCGAGGGTCTGATCGGCAAGGCGACCGACTCGGTCTACGCCTCGGGCCGGACCAGGACCTGGATCAAGCTCAAGTGCCGCCAGCGGCAGGACTTCGTGATCGCCGGCCATACGGCGCCCGGCGGCTCGCGCACCGGCTTCGGTGCGCTCCTCCTCGCCTACTACGACCGCGAGATGAAGCTGCGCTATGCGGGCAAGGTGGGCACCGGATTCGATGAGGAGCTGTTGGCTTCCCTCACCCAGAAGCTTTCCCGCTTGAAGCGAGCGGATTCGCCGGTCGTCGACCCGCCGCGCGAGCGCGGCCTGCAGTGGGTGAAGCCGCAGCTCGTCTGCGAGGTGACGTTCGCCGAGCGCACCGGCGACGGCATCCTGCGGCAGGCGTCGTTCATGGGGCTGCGGGAGGACATTTCGCCCAAATCGGTGGGACTGGAGAAGGCCGAGAAACTCCCCGCTCGGCCGAAGGCCTCGCATCCCCCCTTAACAGGGGGGCAAAGCGTCGTACATGGCGTGAAGATCACGCATCCGGAACGCGTGATCTATCCGACGATCGGATTCACCAAGCTCGACCTCGCGCGCTATTACGACAGCGTCGGCGAACTGATCGTGCCGCATCTTGCCGGGCGGCCGCTCACCCTCGTGCGCTGTCCCGATGGCGTCGGCAAGGAATGCTTCTACCAGCGCCACCTCGCGATGGGGGCGAGCCCGGGCGAGGTGAAGACCTTCAAGCGCCTGCGCTCGAGCAAGGGCTTTTACATCTACATCGACTCGCACAGCGCGCTCATCACGCTGGTGCAGAACGGCGCCATCGAGATGCACACCTGGGGTGCGCGCGTGCCGGAGGCGCAGCACCCGGACCGCATCACCCTCGACCTCGACCCGGACGAGGGCCTGCCTTGGGACGAGCTCGTCACGGCGACCGAGGTGACGCGCACGCTGGTCGAGGGCCTCGGATTCAAGTGCTTCCTCAAGACGACCGGCAGCAAGGGCCTGCACATCGTCATTCCGATCCAGCCGAAGCTCGGCTGGGCCGAGATCAAGGAGTTCTCCGGGATGATGGCGGAGTTCCTGGTGCGCGCGGAACCGAAGCTCTTCACCGCCAAGGTGGCGAAGGTGCGGCGCGAAGGCAAGGTGTTCGTCGACTACCTGCGCAACTCGGAGACCGCGAGCGCCGTCTCGGCATTCTCGGCTCGCGCGCGCCCCGGCGCCGGCGTATCGACGCCGCTCGCGTGGGATGAGCTGAGCGAGGATGAAGACCTGCGCGAGAAATTCACCGTGATTACCGTCCCGCAGCGCCTGGCGGCGCTGAAGAAGGACCCGTGGGCGGACTACGGCAAGACCAAGCAGGTCGTGACCGACGCCATGTGGCGCTCGCTCGGCAAAAAATAAAAGGGGTCAGAGCAATTTTCCTGTAACACCTAGGGCTGCACGCATACGTGTTACAGGAAAATTGCTCTGACCCCTTTTATTTTTTCTTGATCACCGTCACCTGTCCGTCGGCTTCCATATAAGCCTTGCCCACTTCGGCAGGCTTGCTGACTCCCTGCTCGCGCAGCTTCGCCATCAGCTCGCTCTCGGTGACGAGCTCGGCGCGCAGGTTGCGCCATAGGATTCGGCCGTCCTCGACGAGCAGGAGCGGCGGCGGCGCCAGCATCTTGCGCAGGGCGGGTAAATGGAACGCCGCCCAGTCGAAAAAGTAGTTCCAGCCGATGATGGTGCCGACCAGGATGAACGCATCGGTGACCGAGCGGTATTCGCCGGCCATGCCGTTCTGGGCGGCGTCGGAAATGATCACCAGCACGAGCAGATCCGCCATGCCGATCGCGCCGACGCGCCGCTTGATCACGACTCGAAACAGCACCAGAAGGAAGAGGTACATCGCGCTGCCGCGGACGACCAGCTCCAGCGGCGGGACGGTGAGGCGGAACAGTTCGCCCCAATCAACGCTCATAGGACGCAGCAGGTAAGGCAGGGGACATGCCAACAGAAGAAAAGGCACGGCACTGACGCCGCGAGGCGACGGCGCGGGTTTTCACGCTTTTAGCAAGTCGCGGAAACATAAGAAAAAAAATGGGCACGGAGATTGGTACGCAATTTGCGTACCGTTCCCCCGCCAACCATGCAAGACCTACAACGGAGTGAATAAGTGCCCCATCTGCTGCTGGTAGACGACGACCCCGAAGCGCTCGAGTGGCTTTCCGAGTTCGCCAAGGCCGAAGGCTTCACCGTATCGCAAGCCGATTCACTGCGCGCCGCGCGCATCCACATGTCGCGCCTGCAGCCCGACGTGTTGCTCACCGACCTGCAGCTGCCCGACGGCCAGGGCATAGACCTGGTCAACGATCTCGAAACCCGCGAATCCACGGAGGTCGTGCTGATAACCGGACACGCCAGCGTGGAGAGCGCGGTGGAGGCGTTGCGCCTGGGCGCCACCGACTACATGGTGAAGCCCGTCGATGTCGAGCGGTTGCGGGCGATCCTGCGCCGCGTGCCGCGCACGGGCGAGCTGCGCCAGGAGATCGGCGAGCTGCGCGAAGAGCTGCGCAAGCTCGGCCGCTATGGACACCTCCTCGGCTCGTCGCCGCCGATGCAAAAGCTCTACGACCAGCTCGGTCGCGTGGCGCCGACGTCGGCGACCGTGCTGCTGGTGGGCGAAAGCGGCACCGGCAAGGAGCTCGCCGCGTCGACGCTGCACGAGATGAGCCGGCGCAAGCGCGCGCCGTTCCTGCCGCTGAACTGCGGCGCGGTGTCGCCGCAGCTGATCGAGTCGGAGCTCTTCGGCCACGAGAAGGGCAGCTTCACCGGCGCCGACCGCCAGCACAAAGGCTACTTCGAGCGCGCCCACGGCGGCACGCTGTTCCTCGACGAGATCACCGAGATCCCGCCGGAGCTTCAGGTGAAGCTGCTGCGCGTGCTCGAGACCGGCACTTTCATGCGGGTAGGGACCACAACGCCGATCAGCACGGACGTGCGCATCGTCTGCGCGACCAACCGCAACCCGGACGGCGCCGTGTCCGACGGCAAGCTGCGCGAGGATCTTTACCACCGGCTGAACGTGTTCCCGATCGCCATGCCGCCGCTGCGCGAGCGCGGCACTGACATCGAGCTCCTGGCGCAGCACTTCCTCGACATCCTGAACAAGCAGGAAACCGCCACCAAGACGTTCGCCCCGGCGACCATCGCGTCGCTCTACGCGCATAGCTGGCCGGGCAACGTGCGCGAGCTGAAGAACTACGTGCAGCGGGCCTTCATCCTGGCCGACGACGTGATCGATGCCCACCTCGCGCCCGCGACGGTGACCGCGCCCGAATCGGCGCCGCTGCTCTCGGTGCGGGTCGGCAGCACGCTCGACGACGTCAGCCGGCGCCTGATCGAGGCCACGCTCGCCGAGTGCGGCTCCAAGCGCAAGGCGGCCGACATGCTCGGCATCAGCCTGAAGACGCTCTACAACCGGCTCGCGGCTTACAAGAGCGAGGACCTCGGCAAGCGCCGTCCGGCCGACAACGACTTCGACGACGAGCACAGGGACGCCGCATGAAAACGCAGAAGTCCGAGCTCGTGCCGGGCAAGTCCCGCTTCCTCCGGCGCAAGCGCATCGGCAAGGCGGCGCGCGACGTCGAGCGCGGGATGAAGGACACGGATCGCCGCGGCATCCCGAACGATTTGCCCGCGAAGGGCAAGGCGTGATGCAGCGGGTATAGAGGTTGCTATTAGCTCACCACGATTTCCCAAACTACCGGAGACAAAGATGGCGAACAGCAAGCAAGCAGCAGACAACGGCGTCGACCGCATGAGCCAGACGGCGCATGACACGATCGACCGTGCCGCATCGGTGGCCAGCTCGGCCTACGAGCGCGTGAGCGCGAAGGGCGAAGAGTTCATGGCGATGCACGAAGACTGGATGGAAATGGCGCGCGAGTACGTGCGCGAGAAGCCGCTGCAGGCGCTCGGCATCGCCGCCGCCGCGGGCTACCTGATCCACATGATCACGCGCAGCAGGTAAGTTTTGGCCGCAGTCCCGCAAAGCGCGAGCCGAGGCGCGGGTCTCGGTGAAATGGTCGGCCGGCTGGTGGGGGAGACCCGCCAGCTGGTTGCCGATTACGCCGAGCTCACCATCCTCGACGCGCGCCGCGCCGCGATCCGACTGGCGTGGATCCTCGGCTCCGTGCTCGTCGCGGCGGTCCTCATCGTGACGTCGTGGATGGGGCTGGTGGCCGCGGGCATCGTGTTCGCCTGGGGCCATGGCGCGTCGTGGCCGATCGCGCTCGCCATCGCCGCGTTGATCAACATCGGCGCGGCGGGCGCTCTCGCGTGGTTCATGCTCAAGCTCGCGAAAGAGCTGCCGTTCACCGCGCTCCTGCGCCAGCTGCGCGGGCGCGACCCCGAACCTCCCCAGTGATGGCGCCATGATTCCTCCCGACCAGGAAATCTTCGAAGTCGAAAAGCGCATCGCCGAGCGGCGCCATCGCGTCGAGGCGGCGGCCAAGCAGACCAGCCGCTCGGCGCTGCGCGCGCTCACCTCGCCGTGGGCCCTCGCCGGTGCCGCGGTGGTCGGATTCCTCCTCGCCGGGGGAATGCAGCGCCGCCATGCGCACGCTCCTGACACGCGCGTCGACCCGAGCACCAAGAAGGCGGCGAAGGCGAGCGCCTTGTCCGGCCTGGCGATGACCGCGGTGACCTGGATCATCAAGTCGCAGTTCGGCTCGCCGGTGGCGTTGGCGCAGTTCTTCCTCGCCAAGATGAAGAAGCAGCCCGACCCGCGCGTGCCGTCCGCGCCCGCCAGGGCGTCGTCACGCGCCGACAGGCCTACGGCGACGACGCGCAGGTAGTCATTCGGGCGATATGCGTCGCGCCGCGACGCAGCTAGGCTCGCGGTTCGGATGCAGTCGATCGATTCGCTCATCGCGATGCTTGCGCGCGTCTCGCGCGCTTCATACGGCGTAGTCGCGCTCCTGGGCGCGTCGGCACTGTGGGGCTGGGCGCTCGGCGTTCCCGCCCTGCGCGATCTTGGCGCGGACTTCGCGCCGATGTCGCCCGCCGCCGGGCTGGCGTTCGTCCTTCTCGCGGCCAGCTTCTACGCCGCGCGCACCGGAAAGAAAAAGACCGCGCTCGCCGCTGCGTTCGTCGCCGGCGCCATCGCCGCGCTGACCCTGTTCGAGACGCTCACCGGCCTGCCGCTGGGCATGAGCTTCGACTGGATGGCGGCGCGCGGCGGCGAGATGCCGGCGCGGCTCTCGATCGCGCAGTGCGTGACGCTGCTCCTGCTCGCCCTGGTCTCGCCGCTGGAGGCGAACCCGAGGTTCTTGCGTGTCTCCGCCAATGCGCTCGCCGCCACCGTGATCGGGGCAGTGGCGTTCTTTGCCCTTCTCGGCCTCAGCCTGCGCGTGCTGCGCTTCGACATCGCCGCGCCGCTGCTCGGCATCTCCGCGCCCGGCGCGCTCGCCACGATGCTGGCGGCGATCGCCCTCATTACCGGGCGGCCGACGCCGTGGCTCCTCGACACGCTGTCCTCGCGCCGCACCGGCGCGGTGGTCACGCGCTGGCTCCTGCCGGCGGCGTTGATCGTGCCGCTCACGGTGGGCTGGATGCGCCTGTTCGCCGAGCGCGAGGGTCTGTTCGGCGAGGCCTTCGGCATGGCGCTCTTCACGCTGGTGATGATCGCGTGGTTCAGCGCGCTCATCCTGTGGGTGGCGCGCACGCTCGACCAGGCCGCCGCCCAGCGCGCCCAGGCCGAGGATGCGGCAACGGAGCAGCGCGAATGGCTGCAGGTGACGTTGGCGAGCATCGGCGACGGCGTGATCGCCACCGATGCCGCGGGTCGCGTTCGCTTCCTGAATGCCGCGGCGCAGCGCCTGACCGGCTGGCGCGCGGCCGATGCGGCCGGCAAGCCGATCGACGAGCTGCTCGAGCTTTTCGACGAGCGTAGCGGCGGCATGCTGCGCAATCCGCTCAACTCGGCGCTCGAGGCGCGCTCGGCCGCCGCCGCGGGGGGCGAGCCTGCGCTGCGCGCGCGCGACGGCGTGGTGCATCCGGTCACCGTCAACGCGGCTCCGATCCTGGATGGCGAAGGCCTCCTCGGCGCGGTGCTCGTGCTGCGCGAAGTCGCGGCCCAGCGCCAGTCGGAGCGTGCGATGAGGGAGGCTTATACCGAGCTCGACCAGCGCGTCGTGCGCCGCACTGCGGCTCTCGAGCGGGCAAGCGCTGCCTTGCGCGAGCGAAATGCGCTCCTCAACGCCATCACCACGAGCACGCCCGACCTCATCTTTGCGAAGGATCGCCAGGGCCGGCTGTTGATGGCGAATCCCGCCTGGACCCGGGCCGTCGGCGGCGCGGACGTGAGCACGCTCGACGACAACGAGCGCATCGTGCTCGAGTCGGGCGAGACCATGACGGTGGAGGAGCAGCTCGGTTCTCCCGACGGTGATCGCACCTACCTCACCAGCAAATCGCCGCTGCGCGACGAGCAGGGCCGCGTGATCGGCCTGATCGGCGTGGCCACCGACATCACCGATCGCAAGGAGGCCCAGGAAGAGCTCGAGAAGCTGGTCGTCGCCGAGCAGCGCCTTCGCGCCGAGGCGGAGCGAGCGAACCGCGCAAAGGACGAGTTCCTCGCCATCGTTTCCCACGAGCTGCGCTCGCCGCTGAACGCCTTGCGCGGCTGGAGCCACCTCATGGTGACCACGCGGCCGCTCGACCCGAGCCTCATCGAGCGCGCCTCCAATGCGATCAAGCGCAACGTGGACCACCAGACGCGCCTCATCGACGACCTGCTCGACACGTCGCGCATCGTCTCGGGCAAGCTGAACATCGATCGGCGCGTGCTGAACCTGATCGAGACGGTGAACGCGGCGCTCGACGCCGCGCGCCCGCTCGCCGCGGCGAAGAACATCGAGCTGCGCTTCCAGCAGGGCGACCCGGGGACTTTGGTGATCGGCGACGCCGGCCGGCTGCAGCAGCTCGCGTCGAACCTGCTCTCCAACGCCGTCAAGTTCACGCCCGAGGGCGGCTCGGTGACCGTCTCGCTACTGAAGAACGCGGAGCGCGTGCAGCTCCAGGTGAAGGACAACGGCATCGGCATCCAGCCGGAGTTCCTGCCGCACGTGTTCGACCGCTTCACGCAGGCCGACACTTCCGCGTCGCGCCGCGCGGGGGGCCTCGGCATCGGCCTCGCCCTCGTGCGCCATATTGCGCTCCTCCATGGCGGCCAGGTGCGCGCGGACAGCGCCGGGCCGGGCCGCGGCGCCACGTTCACCGTCGATTTGCCGGGCGCACCGGCGGCGGCCGTCGCCGTCTTCGCCGAGCTGCCCTCCGGGGACCGGCGGCGCTCGACCGCGGGCGCGCTCAAGGGGCTCACGGTCTGGGTCACCGACGACGACGTCGACGCGCACGAGGTGGTCACGCTCACGCTGCGCCAGGCCGGCGCGGAGGTGCGCTGCTTCAACTCGGCGCGCGCCCTGGCTGCGGCCCTCGAGGCCGCGCTGCCGGCGCAGGGGCCGCACGTGCTGCTCATCGACCTCGCCATGCCGGGCGAGGACGGCTTCGAAGCGCTGCGGCGCGCACGCTCGGTGGAGCTCGCCTGCGGCAACGAGCGCTATATGCCCGCGATCGCCCTGACGGCCTTCACGCAGATCGAGCGCGAGCGGCTGACGGCCGCGGGCTTCGTCGACCGCATCGACAAGCCGGTCGACGCCGACCGGCTGATCGCCGGCATCCGCGCCGCGCTTCGTACCGAGCAGCGCGCAAGGGCCCTCGCGCCGAGCTAGGGCGACATCCGCTAACGAGGTTTAACGAACCGCCCGCGGCGCGCCCGGAGCTCCCATAGGGGGATGCGGGTAGAGTGCGGTCGTGGGCGGATCGAAATCCAGTCAGGCTTGGGGACAGGCAGACGAGCGCCTGCAGGGCCTGCTCGCCCTCTCGTCGGACATCTATTGGGAGCAGGACACGGAGTACCGCTTCACGCACTTCTCCGGCTCGCCGACGGCGATGGTCGAAGCCTTGCGCGCGCGCTCGCTCGGAAAATACCGGTGGGATCAGCAGTTCTTCAACATGGGACCGGCGGAATGGGCGGCGCACCGAGCGCTCCTGGACGAGCGCCGGGCTTTCCGCGACCTGGAGTGCTGCCGCATCGACGAATCGGGGCGGATGACGTGGATCAGCGTCAGCGGCGAGCCGGTCTTCGACGCGCAGGGCCGCTTCGCCGGCTACCGCGGCCTCGGCAAGGACATCAGCTTGCAAAAGCTCGAGCAGGCGCTCGTCGCGCTCGAGCACTCCGTGGCGCGCGCGTTGGCTACGGCGGAGACGATCGGGGTCGGCCTGCGCTCGGTGCTGCGCGCCATCTGCGAGCTCCAGGGCTGGCCGGTCGGGCGCTACTTCTCCGCCGATGACGCCGCCGGCGTGTTGCGCTTCGCCGAAGGCTGGGCGGTGAACGACGCGGGAGCCCGCGCCTATCTCGAGCAGTCCCGCGACGTCGTCTACCGGCGCGGCGAGGGAATCTCCGGTCATGCGTGGGTCACGCGCGAGCCGCTGTGGGTCGGCGACGTCGCCACGGACGCGAGGGCTTCCAGCCATGCGCGCATGTGGGGCGGCCAGATCGCGCGCCGGGGTGCGCTCGCCATCCCGGTCGACGTAGGCGAGCGCACGATCGGCGTCTTCGGCTTTGCCAGCACGGACCGGCGCGAACCCGAAGAGCGGCTGCTGCGCTCGCTCAAGGTCATCGGCGACCAGGTGGGCCAGTTCCTGCAGCGCAAGCAGGCCGACGCGGCGCTGCGCGAGAGCGAGGAGCGCTACCGGCGCACCTTCGAGCTCGCCGGTTCCGGCATCTCGCACATCGGCCTCGACCGCAGGTTCATCCGCGTGAACCGCAGGCTTTGCGAGATCCTCGGCTACGCCGAGAACGAGCTGATCGGCATGACCGGGCGGGAAATCTCGCATCCCGACGACCTCGACATCATCAATGCGCAGCGGCCGAAGCTCTACTCCGGCGAGATGGACCGCGTGCACATCGAGAAGCGCTATGTGCGCAAGGACGGCAGCATCGTGTGGGTGAACCTCACCGTCGCCCTCGCGCGCGGGCCGCAGGGCGAACCGCAGCACGAAATCACGATCTTCGAGGACGTCACTGCTCGCAAGCAGGCGGAGCGCGAGCGCGAGGCGGCCGAGAAGGCGCTGCGCGAGAGCGAGGAGCGGCGCGCGCGCCACCTGCGACGCCAGGAACGCATCGCGCGCTTCGGGCAGGAAGCGCTGGCGCAGCGCGACGCGGGCGAGCTCGTCCAGCAGGCGGTCCAGACGGTGCTCGAGGCCCTGGGCGCCGAGGCCGTGGCTTACCTCGAGCCGGCCGCGCATGGCGACGAATTCATGCTGCGCGCCATCGTCGGCGTGGCCGACGCCAGCGCCCATCCGGGCGTCTATCGCGGCAACAAGGTGCCGCTGCGGGCGGTCGTGGAGAGCGCCGCCAGCGCCTTTGCGCCCGGCTCGGAGCTCGGCGCGGCGTGGGCTCGCAACCTGAGCGGCGTCACCATCGTTCCGGTGCGCGGCGAATCCGCGGTGCGCGGCACCTTGTGCATCGGCCATGGCGATGCCGACGGCTTCGGCGTCGATGCGCTGAATTTCGTCGACGCCGTGGCGACGATCCTGTCAACCGCCCTGCAGCGTATCGAGAGCGAAGCGCAGCTTACGTACCTCGCGCAGTTCGATTCGCTGACCGGCCTCGCGAACCGGGCGCTGCTCACCGACCGCTTCTCCCAGGCGATCGTGCAGGCGAGGCGGCGGCACCTCTCGCTCGGGGTGCTGTTCATCGACCTCGACGAGTTCAAGATCGTCAACGACACGCTGGGCCACGGCGCGGGCGACGAGCTCCTGAAGGGCGTGGCGGACCGCCTGCGCTCGACGCTGCGGCCCGGCGACAGCGTGGCGCGCATCGCCGGGGACGAGTTCGCCGTCCTCCTGGGCGAGCTCGCCAGCGCCGACGACGCCGCGCTGGTCGCGCAGAAGATCATCGCGGCGCTCTCCGAGGCCTTCGAGCTGCAGGGGCAGGAGGTGCTGATCACCGCGAGCGTCGGCATCGCGACCTATCCGGCCGATGGCCAGGACGCGGGCGCGCTTCTCGCCGCGGCCGACGCCGCGATGTACCGCGCCAAGCAGTCGGGGCGCAATGCCTATCACTTCTTCACCGCCGACCTGAACCAGCGAATGCGCGCCCGCGTGCAGCGCATCGCCGAGCTGCGCCGCGCGCTCGAGCGCGGCGAGTTCGAGCTGCATTACCAGCCGAAATTCAACCTGCAGCAGCGCGCCGTGTGCGGGGCGGAAGCGCTCCTGCGCTGGAAGCACCCGGTGCGCGGCATGACCTCGCCGGCGGAATTCATTCCGCTGCTCGAGGAGTCGGGCCTGATCGTGCCGGTGGGAGACTGGGTGCTGGAGACCGCGTGCCGCGAGCTCAAGGCGCGCATCGAGGATGGGCTGCCGGGCCTGCCGATCGCCATCAATGTCTCCGCGCGCCAGTTCCGCCAGCTCGACCTCGCGGGGCGGATCACGCGCCTCGTGCAGTCGACGGGCATCGCTCCCGAGCTGATCGAGCTCGAGATCACGGAGACCCAGCTGATGCAGGACCCTGAGCACGCCGGGCGCGTGCTGCGGGAGCTGCGCGACGCCGGCATCGGGCTTGCCATCGACGACTTCGGCACCGGCTATTCCAGCCTTTCGTACCTCACGCGATTCCCGCTGTCCGCGCTGAAGGTCGACCGTTCCTTCGTCGCCACCGCGCTCGACGACGAGGCGGCCGCGGCGATCGTACGCACGGTGATCGACATGGCCCACATCCTGGGCTTCAGGGTCATCGCCGAGGGCGTCGAAAACGAGGCGCAGGCCGCGTTCCTGCGCGGCCTGGGCTGTGACGAGGGGCAGGGCTACCTTTTCGCGAAGCCGATGCCCGAAGCGCAGCTGCGCCAGTACACCGCCACGCCCAAGCTCAGCGCGGCCGGCGTGCGCCGGGGACGCCCGGCGGCGCGCCTGCGGCGTCGCTAGCCATACCGAGGGGCGGGCACACCTCCTCGAGCGACTTGCGCTCGGCATCGACACCGATCCACGCCGCGACCGCCGCCGCGGCGCACATCAGCACGCCGGCGAAGGCGTAGGCGCCAAAGAGCGCGTCGCGGCTGCCGCTTTCGATGATCGCGCCGTAGAGCGGCGGGCCGGCGAAGCCGCCCAGCGCGGTGCCCAGCGCATAGAAAATCGAGATCGAGATCGCACGCATCTCGACCGGGAAGATCTCGCTCACCGTGAGGTACGCGGAGCTCGCCGCCGCCGAGGCGACGAAGAAGATCGCGCTCCAGCACAGCGACAGCTGCACCGCGCTCAGCGCATCGCGGGCGAAGCCGTAGCCCGCCGCGATCAGGCCGAGGCCGGCGACGCTGTACGTCGCGGCGATCATCTTGCGCCGGCCGATGCTGTCGAAGAAGCGCCCGAGGATCAGCGGCCCGAGGAAGTTGCCGAGCGCGAACGGAAAGATGTAGTAGCCGACGTTCTGCTCGGGCACGTCGTAGAAGCGCGCGAGCACGAGCGCGTAGGTGAAGAAGATCGCGTTGTAGAAGAGCGCCTGGGCGGCCATCAGCGTAAGCCCGAGCATGGCGCGGCGCCGAAAGCGCGTGGCCATCAGGCGCGCGATCTCCATCCAGCCCGGCGCGGGCAGCGCGCGCATCGACAGCTTTCCCTCGACGGCCGGCAGCGGCCCGCGCGCTGCGGCGACTTCTTTCTCGATCTGCAAAAGAATCCGCTCGGCCTCCTCGGCGCGCCCGTGGCGGATCAGCCAGCGCGGGCTCTCCGGGACGTGCCGGCGCACCAGCAGGATGGCGAAGCCGAGGATGCCGCCGAGGAGGAACGCGAGGCGCCAGCCGTGCTCGGCGCCGATCCAGCCGGGCTGCAGGAGCACGATCGACAGGCCCGCGCCCATCGCCGCGCCCACCCAGAACGTGCCATTGATGGCGAGGTCGACAGTGCCGCGCACGCGCGCCGGGATGAGCTCATCGATGGCCGAGTTGATCGCGGCATACTCGCCGCCGATGCCGAATCCGGTCAGGAAGCGGCACAGCGCGAACGACCAGATATCGAACGAGAAGGCCGTCAGCACCGTGGCGATGAGGTACACCACGAGGGTGACGAGGAACATGCGCTTGCGGCCCAGGCTGTCGGCGAGCCGGCCGAAGAACAGCGCGCCGAGCACCGCGCCACCGATGTACGCGGAAGCAGCCCAGCCGATCTGGCCGGCGCTCAAGCCGAGCGTGTCGGGGCGCTGCAGCGCGGGGCCGAGCGAGCCGACCACCGTCACTTCGAGTCCGTCGAGGAGCCAGCTCACGCCGAGCGCGATCACCACGCGCCAGTGCCAGGGCGACCAGGGAAGCCGATCCAGGCGTGCCGGGATGGCGGTCTCGAGCATGCGCCTTAAGGGGGAATCGCTGCCAGCAATGCGTCCGCGCCGGGATAGCGCCGGGCCGGGTCCTTCGCCAGCATCCGGTCGAGCAGCGGCTGGAACGAGGCGAGCTGCGCCGGCAGCCGCGGTACCGGGGCGCTCAGGATCTGTCGCTGCAGCTCGTCGCGCGAAGTGCCCGCGTACGGGTGCTGGCCGGTGAGCATCTCGAAAAACATCACGCCCAGCGAGTAGATGTCGGAGCGCGCGTCGCCAGCGGCGCCGTCGATGCGCTCGGGCGCGCGGTAGTTCAGGTCGTCCAGCGGTACGCCGCAGTCGAGCTCGACCAGCGCGATGTCGCCGTTTTCGCGCACCCTCAGATTCTCCGGCTGCAGGTCATCGGACAGATCGCACACCCGGCGCACGGCGGCGAGGCCCTCGGTTGCCTGCCGGAGCACGGCAAGCGCCTGGCGCGACGGCACCGGCATGGCGAGCGCGTCCTTGATCGAGCCGCGCGGGAAATATTCCCTCACGATATACGCGACCTCCTCGGCAAAGCCATGGTCGAAGATCGTGGCGACGTTGGGGTGGCTGATGCGACCGATCGTCGTCGCGCGCTGCACGAAGGGTTCCAGGGCCGGCACGCGGCCGGGCAGGCTGCGGCGCACGCGCAGCGCAACCTTGCGGCCGTCGGCGTCGCGCTCGGCGAGGTAGAGCGCCGAGGCGTTCGACTGCGTGAGCTTCGCGACCACCGCGTAATTCTTGATCCGCAGCGGCGATTGCAGGCTCGGCTCGGTGTTGTCGGACAGGAGCGCGAGCAGCGCATCGCGTAAGGCCGCCTTCACCGCGAGCGCCGCGCCCTCGGCGTTGCCGGCGAGCGCCCTCTGCAGCTGTTGCGTGAGGTCGTCGCCGGCCAACGCCGGCGTCGTGCCGAGGCCCTTGAGGCCGGTGATCTGGTAAACGTGCACCGGCTTGGTCCGGCCGCGCAGATGCACCACACGGTGCGCGCCGTGCAGGACCTCGTCGCCGGCGGCGCCGATCGCCGTGCCGCTCGCCACCACCGGCCAGCCGAGCGCCTTGGTCTGCCCTTCCAGCCGCGACGCGATATTCACGGTGTCGCCGATCGCGGTGAAGTTGTCCTGGCCGGGGGCGCCCACCTGGCACAGCGTCACCTCGCCGGTGTGGATGCCCACGCCGATGGCGAACTCCGGCAGGCCGCGATCGGGGAATTGCTCGCGCATCCAGTCGCGAAACTGGTGCGCGATGACCGACAGGGCGAGGCCGGCCTCGATCGCATGCAGCGCCTGGCGCTCGCGCGGCTGCTGCTCGCCGTGCGGAAACACCGCCATGATGCCGTCGCCGATGAACTTCACCACCTTGCCGCCGGCCGCCACGATCGGCTCGCAGGCGCGCTGCAGGTAGTTGTTGAGCACGCTGGCGATCTCGACCACCGACAGGCGCTCCGAGATGGTCGTGAAGCCGCGGATGTCGGTAAACAGCACCGTCGCCTCGATCACGCGGTTGTTCGCGGCGCCCTGCAGCGTGTCGTCGAGCGTGGCGGGCTCGGCCTCGCCGGTCAGGCGGCTGATGAAGCGGCTGCGCAGGTGGCGGCTGTCGAGCATGAGCTGCTGCGTGAGGGCTTCGCGCGACTCGTCGTGCTTCTTCAGCCGCGCTCGCACCGTTTCCACCAGCTCGTCACGCGTGAACGGCTTGATGACGTAGTCGTCGGCGCCGAGATTCATCCCGCGGCGGACCTCCGCGCGCTCGTCGCGCGCGGTGAGGAACACGAACGGGATCGAGGACAGGGTGGACGACTGGCGCAGCGCGCTGACCACCTGGTAGCCGTCCATCTCCGGCATGTTGACGTCGCAGATGATGAGCGCCGGGCGCTCCGCCTGGGCGAGCTCGAGCCCGGCGCGGCCGTGCGGCGCTTCGACGACGGTGTAGCCCTCGTGCTGCAGGCTGAGGGCCAGCGCGCGGCGGATGGCGCGGTCATCGTCGATGATCAGGATCTTCGTGTTCACCGTGCGCGGGAGTCTATTTCGTGAAGCACGCGGCATCAACGTCAAATTCCGTCTGAAGCCATCCCGGTATAGTTCGCACCCGGGAGACAATTGATCATGATCGGTTTCATCGGTGTGGGCGTGATGGGCGAGCCCATCTGCCGCCACCTCGCGTCGAAGAGCGGCAAAGAGGTCATGGCCTACGACGTGTCGGCGGAGCCGATCGAGCGCCTGAAGGCGCACGGGGTGAAGGCGGCGCAAAGCGCGCAGGAGATCGGCGAGCGCTGCGACACGGTTTTCCTCTCGCTGCCGGGTGCGGCCGAGGTGAAGCAGGTGTGCGTCGGGCACGCGAGCCTGCTCATCCACCTGCGGCCGAGCAGCTACATCATCGATCTCAGCACGACGCCGGTGGCGCTCGCGCGCGACCTCGAGGCGCGCTTCCATGCCCGCGGCATCAACTTCATCGACGCGCCGGTCGCGCGCACGCGCCTCGCGGCAGAGGAGGGCAGGCTCTCCGTGATGGTCGGCTGCCGCGAGCCGCTGTTCGCGCGCATCAAGCCGCTGCTCGCGCATTTCGCCACCGACATCACGCGCTGCGGGCCCGCCGGCGCCGGGCAGGCGATGAAGCTCATCAACAACATGATCCTGTTCCAGAACGTCGCCGCCATAGCGGAAGCGCTCGCCGTCGTGCGCAAGCTCGGCCTCGACCCGGCCAAGGCGCTCGAGGTGCTGTCGAAGGGCTCGGCCGACAGCTTCGCGCTTCGCAACCACGGCATGAAATCCATGCTGCCGAACAAGTTTCCCGAGCACGCCTTCTCCGTGCAGTACGCGCTGAAGGACGTGAGCTATGCGCTCGAGCTGGGCAAGATGGCGCGCATCGAGCTCTCCGGGCTTAAGAACGCCCAGGCGCTCTTGGACAAGGCCGCGGCGGCCGGCCATACGAGCGAGTATTTTCCAGTCATCGCCAAAGTCATCTGACAGAATAATTACGTACCGGGTACGGAATTCATGAACCCCCTCGACCTTCGTCTCTGGCTCGCCGAAGTGGAGAAGCTCGGCGAGCTCAAGCATGTGCGCGGCGCCGACTGGAACCTGGAGCTCGGCGCGATCAGCGAGCTCAACGTGAAGAAGGATTTGCCGCCGGCGCTCCTGTTCGACGAGATCAAGGGCTATCCCAAGGGCTTTCGCGTGCTCACCTGCAGCACGAGCAGCCCGGCGCGCCTGTCGACGATCCTGCGCCTGCCGCTGCAGCGCACCCACCTTGGCCTCGTCGACGCGCTGCGCGGCAAGCCGGCACAATGGCAGGCGGCGGCGCCGCGCTTTCCCTACACGACGGTGAAGAGCGGGCCGGCGCTCGAGAACATCGACAAGGCGCCGGACCTCGGCAAGTTCCCGTCCCCGCTGTGGCACGAGATGGACGGCGGCCCGTACATCGGCACCGGCTGCTCGGTGATCACGAGGGACCTCGATACCGACTGGATCAACGTCGGCACCTACCGGGTCCAGCTTCTGGACCGCAACCACGTGGCGCTCGACATGGTTCCCGGAAAGCACGGCCGCATCCACTATGAAAAGCACAAGGCGGCCGGCAAGCGCTTTCCGGTGGTGATCGTGATCGGCGCCGATCCGCTCGGCTATCTCATCTCGGGCATCGAGGTGCCGTTCGGGATGTGCGAGTACCACTACATCGGGGCGATCCTCGGCGCACCGGTGGCCGTGATTCCCGGGGAGCTCACCGGCCTGCCGTTTCCCGCCGCCGCCGAGATCGTTCTCGAGGGACATGTCGAGCCGAACGACGAGCGCACCGAAGGCCCGTTCGGCGAATTCCACGGCTACTACCCGGGCAAGGAAGGCGTCGCGCCGGTGGTCACCGTCGAGCGCGTGTACTACCGGCGCGACCCGATCATCGTCGGCAGCCCGCCGGCGAAGCCGCCCAACGATTACTCGTATTCCAAGGCGGTGATGCGCTCGGCGCTGCTGCACGATGCGCTCGTCGCCTCCGGCGTACCCGACGTGCGCGCCGTATGGGCGCATGAGATCGGCGGCGCGCGCATGTTCAACGTGGTGGCCATCAAGCAGCGCTACGCCGGCCATGCACGGCAGGCGGGGCACATCCTCAGCCAGTGCGGCGTCGGCGCCTACATGTCGCGCTATTCCGTCGTCGTCGACGACGACATCGACCCGGCCAACCTGCAGGAAGTCATGTGGGCGCTCGCCACGCGTACCGACCCGGCGATCGACATCGACATCATCCAGCGCGGGCTGGGATCGAAGAACGATCCGATGTTCGTCGCCTATCGCTACAACGCGCCATTCAGCTCCAAGGCGATCATCGATGCGTGCCGCCCCTGGGACCACCTCGCCGAATTCCCGGCGGTGGCGGAGGCGAGCAAGGAGCTGCAGGCGAAGATCCGCGCCAAGTGGAAGGACCTGCTTTAGCGGCGTTTTAGGGGTGCGTATCTTGCTGGCATGTCGCCGGCCCCGTGACCCCGGACCTACAAGCCAAGCCGCTGCGCGTCCTGATCGTGGATGACGATCGGGACTCGCTGCTCACGCTGGGCCTGCTGTGCCGCGAGGAGGGCATGTACGTGCATCTGCTGCGCGACGGCAAGGACGTCGCCGCATCGGTCTCCAGCTTCCGGCCGCACGTGGTGGTGCTCGACATCGTGCTGCCCGACCGCAGCGGGCTCGAAATTGCCGAGGAGATCACCGCGCGCTACCGCGACGAGCGCCCCGTGCTCATCGCCCTCACCGCCTATAGCAGCGACATGGACCGGCGCCTGGCGAAGGC
>DATLDY010000328.1:0-13886 GCA_035525655.1 Burkholderiales bacterium | reverse complement strand
GAACTCCGGCCGGGGGCTCCTGCGGACCCTCAACTTCTACGTCCCGCCCGGCTATTCGAAAGACGGCGAGCCGCTCAAGCGCGGGCGGCGTTAGATTGCGGCATGCCAACCGACCTTCTCAAGAATAACCGGGCCTGGGCGGCGGAGATGACCCGCCAGGACCCGGGCTTCTTCAGCCGCCTCGCCCAGCAGCAGTTGCCCAAGTACCTCTGGATCGGCTGCTCCGACAGCCGGGTGCCGGCGAACCAGATCGTCGGCCTGCTGCCCGGGGAGATGTTCGTCCATCGCAACGTGGCCAACCTCGTGGTCCATACCGATCTCAACTGCCTGTCGACGATCCATTTCGCCATCGAGGTCCTCGGTGTGCGCCACATCATCGTGTGCGGGCACTACGGCTGCGGCGGCGTGCTTGCCGCCTTGCGCGACGACAAGCTGGGGCTCAGCGACAACTGGCTGCGCCACGTGCAGGACGTGCGCTCGAAGCACCGCGGCGAGCTCGACCGGCTCGACGGCCAGACGAGGCAGCACGCGCGCCTTTGCGAGCTCAACGTCATGGAGCAGGTGACCAACGTCAGCCAGACGACGGTGGTGCGCGATGCCTGGCAGCGCGGCGCCGAGGTCACGGTGCACGGCTGGATCTACGATATCCACGACGGACTGCTGCACGACCTGGGCAGGTCGAACACCGGAGCGGCTTAACCCATGCGAACCACACGCGCGCGATACGCGGCCATCCTGCTCGGCCTTGGGCTGGGCGCCTTCCTCGAAGGCATCCTGCTCCACGCGGTCACGGGGTTCTTCTATTTGTTCGCGTGGGCCGTGACCGTCGGCGGCATCGCCGTCCTGTGGTCCGCGATCCGCGGCCCGGGCGCGCTGCCCTCCAGCCCGGCGTTCGTCGGCAATTTCGTCCTCGGCTGGGGTGTATTCAACATGCTGGAAGCCCTCGCGCGCCACGACCTCGGGTCCGACTGGCTGGTGTTCGCCACCGGCATGGGCTTCGCGCTCCTCGGCATCATCCTGATGCGCATGCGCGAGCAGACCTTTATCGACCGGCGCTCGGGCGACGACCGGCGCTCGGCTTCGCCGCTGCGCTGACTAGTCGGGCGATGTAGGCACGACACTGCGCACGGCCCGCAGCAGCTCGACTGTGGTCACCGGCTTCACCAGGTGGCCCACGCGCAGAGGCAGCGCGCGCTCATCCAGCCGTGCATTCACTGTGAGAAAAATCACGGGGATGTCGCGCGTCGCCGGATCGGCGCGCAGGGCGGCAACGAACTCGTAGCCGTCCATGTACGGCATGTCGATGTCGCACAGGATCATGTCCGGGGTGCGTTCAACGACCAAGCGCGCGCCGGCCACCGCATCCTCGGCCGTGAACACCTCGTAGCCCGCGGCGCGCAAGTGCAAATCCAGCAGATAACGGATCAGGCCGTCATCGTCGATGACGGCGATCTTGCCCTTGCGCCCCGGCGTAGTGTTCTTTTGCAAATCGTCTCCGCCCCCGCATGCTAAGTTACGACGCAGCACACGGGGAGGGCGCATGCCAAAAGACTTCAATTTCGGGCTGGTTTTCCTATCGTACCTCGTCGCGGTAACGGCCTCGCACGTCACCCTGTTGCTCGCCGCGCGCGTGCGCGACCCGCATGCCGTCAACTGGAAACTGTGGGTCGTGAGCGGCGGCTTCGCGATGGGCATCGGCATCTGGTCGATGCATTTCGTCGCGACCCTGGCGCTCAAGCTGCCGATCCGGGTGCTGTACGACCTTTCGCTCACCGCGCTGTCGTGGGTGTTCGCCATCGGCGCGTGCAGCGCGGCGTTCATCGTCCTGCGCAGGCTTACCGGTAAGCATCGCGAGTTCCTCCTGCCCGGCGCCCTGATCGGCATCGGCATCGCCTCCATGCATTACACCGGCGATGCCTCGATGCGCCTCAGCCCGGGCATCCGTTACGACCCGCTGCTTTTCGTCGCCTCCGTGCTGATCGCGATCGGCGCGGCCACCGCCGCCCTGTGGATCGCTTTCCACCTCGCCCGGCAGCGCGCGGTGTTCACCAATTTCGGCGCGGCGCTGGTCATGGGCGCAGCGGTGGTCGGCATGCATTTCACTGCCGTTGCCGCGGCCGGCTTCCATCCGGATTCGATATGCCTCGCCACCGGGCCGCGCCTGGACGAGGAGTGGATGGCCTACACGATCGGCGGCTTCACGTTCGTCATCCTGACCGCCACGATGCTGCTCTCGGCTTACGACGCGCGCCTGTCCTCGGCGATCGCGGGCGGCGCGGAGCAGCTCAAGCAGGCGAACGAGCAGCTCGAGCTGCGCGTGCGCGAGCGCACCGAGACGCTGGCGAACGAGGAAGCGCGCAAGGATGCGATCCTGCGCGCCGCGCTCGATTGCATCATTTCCATGGATGAGCGCGGCTGCATCGCGGAGTGGAACCCGGCGGCGGAACGCACTTTCGGCATTGTCCGCGAGCGGGCGCTGGGTCGCTCGCTGGCCGATCTCATCCTGCCCGAGCGGCTGCGCGAGGCGCACCTGACGAACCTCGCGCGCTACCTGACGACGGGCGAGGCGAAGCTGATCGGCAAGCGCATCGAGGTCACCGCCCTGCGCGCCAACGGCGAGGAGTTCCCGGTCGAGGTGGCCATCACCGTGACGCAGGCCGGCGAGGAGCGGCTTTTCACCGCCCACCTGCGCGACATCACCGAGCGCAAGCGCGCCGAAGAGGAGCTGCGCCAATCGCGCGATGCCGCGCGCGCCGGCTCCGAGGCGAAGAGCGCGTTCGTCGCCACCATGAGCCACGAGATCCGCACGCCGATGAACGCCATCATCGGCATGCTCGAGCTCCTGTCCTACAGCAAGCTGACCGCCGACCAGCATGAGATGCTGGTCGCCGCGCGCACCTCGAGCCGCGCCCTGCTCACGCTGATCGACGATATCCTCGACTTCTCCAAGATCGAGGTCGGCAAGCTCGAGGTCCATCCCGAGCCGTGCTCGGTCGCGAGCCTGGTCGATGGCGTCAACGCGACTTTCAAGCACGTCGCGAGCAGCAAGGGCCTGCTCCTGACGCGGCGCGTCGACCCGACCCTGTGGGCGGCGCACCTCATCGATCCGTCGCGCCTGCGCCAGATCCTCACCAACCTGGTCAGCAATGCGATCAAGTTCACGCAGGACGGCAGCGTCATGCTCGAGGTGAAGGTGATGGAGACGAGCGCGACGCGCCAGACCCTGCGCTTCACCGTGCACGACTCCGGCATCGGCATGAGCGAGGACACGCAGCGGCGCCTGTTCGAGCCTTTCCAGCAGGGCGAATCGGACACCAGCCGGCGCTTCGGCGGCACCGGGCTCGGCCTCGCGATCTCGCGCCAGCTCGTCCAGCTGATGGGCGGCACGATCGAGATCACCAGCAGCGCCGGCCTCGGTACGCGCGTCGCCGTGACGCTGGCTGCGGAGCAGGCGAGCGCGAGCGAATTGCGCGACGAGGCGGCACGCGCCGACGACCATGCCCCCGTGGCGGTCTATGCGCCGGCGGGCACCAAGCTCCTGATCGTCGACGATCATCCGGTCAACCTGGCGATGCTCAAGCGCCAGCTCAAGGTGCTCGGCCTCGACGCCGACAGCGCGATCAGCGGCAGCGACGCGCTCGTAAAGTGGCGCCGCGCGCGGCACAACCTCGTCATCACCGACCTGCAGATGCCCGAGATGGACGGCTATGCCTTCGCGCGCGCGATTCGCAGCGAGCAGGATGCCGCGAACAAGCCGATGGTGGTCGCATTCACCGCCAACACGCACAGCGCGGCGCTCGACCAGTGCAAGGACGCCGGCATGGACGACTACCTCACCAAGCCCACCGAGCTCGCCACGCTGCGCGACAAGCTCGCTCGCTGGCTGGGCAGCGATGCCGGGCTGAAACCCATGCGTGCGGACCGCGCCGCGGATGCGGGGCGCGACAACCCGATCGACCGCGCGCGCATCGAGGAGCTGGTCGGCGGCCCCGAGGGCCTCGCCGCGGTGCTATCGGAGATCGAGGCGGGAGCGCGCACCGACGTCGCCGCGCTCGAGGCTGCACTGCAGGCGAGCGACGGCGTGGCCGTGCGAAGCGCCGCGCACCGGATCAAGGGCAGCGCGCTGACGGTCGGCGCGCAACGGCTCGCGGCCGCGGCGGTCCGGCTCGAGAAGGCGCCCGATGTGCTCGGCACGCCGGAGCTCCAGGGCGCCGTGCAGGCGCTGATCGCGGAGCTGAAGGTCGTCATGGCGGCCACGCGCCCGGCCCTCAATGTGGCTGCGGGCTAATGCTGCGCGAGGAGCGAGCCCCAGCCCTGCACCTTGTCCTTGATGCCGTACTGGCGTAGCGCATACCAGTAGGTAGCGGTGTTGATGGCGATGACCGGCTTGCCGAGCCAGAACTCGGCCATCGCCGCGACTTCCGCCATCGCGAGATTGGTGCCCACCTGCACGATCGCATCGACCTTGCCGCGGTTCACCTTCTGGATCGCATCGCGCAGCTCGGCCTTCGAGACGTGGGCGATCAGGGTGGGGCTCCGGCACTTGAAGCCGTGCAGGTTCACCACCTCGTAGCCGCATTCCTTGAAGAAGCGCCGCACCTGCCGGTCGCCGACCGGCATGTACGGGGTGATCACGCCGATGCGCTTGATCCGCCCACAGGCTTTCAGGGCCGCACGGCAGGCGTCCGAGCCCATAACGACGCCGCCGCAGTTTCCGCCTCGGGCCACCCGGTCGAGCTTCTTCTGCAAATCCTTCGAGCCCTGCAGCCCATCCCAGAAAGTCTCGGCCGACATGCCGAGCACCACGTAATCCGGGTCGCACGTCAGCACCGACTCGAGCGCGGGGAAGAGCGCGCCGCGGATGTTGTCCATCATCTGCATGAAGCTCGCGTCGTCGGTGACCTTCGAGTCCGGGATCACGAGGCGCGAGTGATGGTGCGTGATGCCCCAGGGGCGCATCGCATCGAACTCGGGCTGCACGGAGGTATTGGTCGACGGCGCGAGCACGCCGAATTTGCCGCGCGGGGCGAGGGAGTCGGGCATATAAGGAAGAATGCCACAGCAAGGAAGAATGCCCCAGCAGGGAAGAATGCCACAGCAGGCTAGAATGCCGCACTTCCTTATGGCCGCTGGAGTCCTTACTGTCGTCGGACGCGGATTCTGTTTCGAGGACCTGCGCCTCGGCTTTCGCTTCCGCACCCACCGCCGCACGATCGCCGAGTCCGACCTCGCGAGCTTCGTCAACCTGACCTGGCTCACCGAAGAGCTGTTCACCGTCGGGGACGATGCAGCGCGGTCCATCAAAGGCCGCGCGGTGCCCGGGGCGCTCGTCTACTCCTTCGCCGAGGGCCTTCTCCTGCCGACCATGCAGGACACCGGGCTCGCCTTCCTCAACGCCACGCTCGACGTCAAAGGCCCCACGCTCGTCGGCGACACGATCCACGTCGAGGCCGAGGTGATCGAGCATCGCCTCACCTCCAAGGGCGACCGCGGCCTCGTGCGCTTCGCGAACAAGGTGCTCAACCAGCGCGGCGAAGTCGTGCTCGAGTACAACCCCCTGCGCCTGCTCAAGCGCAAATAATTCCGTACCCGGTACGTAATTATTTTGCAAGCTGGCCCCTTAACCGGCATTCGCGTTCTCGAGCTGGGTAGCCTGATCGCCGGGCCGTTCTGCGCCAAGACGCTGGGCGACTTCGGTGCGGAGGTGATCAAGATCGAGCCGCCGGGCGAAGGCGATGCGCTGCGCAAATGGCGGCGCATGCGCAACGGCACGTCGCTGTGGTGGCACGTGCAGTCGCGCAACAAGAAGTCGGTGACCTGCGACCTGCGCCGGCCCGAAGGCCAGGCGATCGTGCGCAAGCTCGCGCGCAACGCGCACATCGTGATCGAGAACTTCCGCCCGGGCGCGCTGGAGAAATGGAACCTCGGCTGGGACGAGCTCTCGCGCGAGAACCCGAAGCTGATCCTGGTGCGCATCTCGGGCTACGGCCAGACCGGGCCGTACCGCGAGCGCCCGGGATTCGCGGCGATCGCCGAAGCGATCGGCGGCTTGCGCCACATCACGGGGTTCCCGGACCGGCCGCCGGCGCGGCCGAACCTGTCGATCGGCGACACCATCGCCGCGTTGCACGGCGTGATCGGCGCGCTCATGGCTCTTCACGCCATCAAAAACGGAAGCAACGGCCAGGTCATCGATGTCGCGCTCTACGAAGCGGTGTTCAATTGCATGGAGAGCCTGCTGCCGGAGTTCGACGCGCAACGCTACGTGCGCGAGAGAAGCGGCAGCGCATTGCCGGGCATCGCGCCTTCGAACCTGTACCCGTGCCGCGACGGCTACGTGCTCATCGCCGGCAACGCCGACAGCCTCTACCAGCGACTGATGAGCGCAATCGGCCGCGCCGACCTGCGGGACGACCCGGCGCTCGCCCGCAACGACGGCCGCGCGGCGCAGATGGAGCGCATCGATACGGCGATCGGCGAGTGGACCGCGCAGCGCTCCGTGGAGGAGGTGCTGGCCGAGATGCACAACGCGCAAGTTCCGTCCGGGCGCATCTACAACGCCGCCGACATCGCCTCCGATCCGCATTTCGCGGCGCGCGGCATGATCCAGGACATCACCGCCGGTGACGGCGAGCCGCTCAAGGTGCCCGGCATCATCCCCAAGCTCTCCGCAACCCCTGGCGCGATCCGCACCCCGGCGCCGAAGCTGGGCGAACATACCGACGACGTGCTTCGCTCCGTGGGGTATTCGCCCGCGGACATCTCGCAGCTCAGGGATTCGAAAGTCATCTAGGGACGAGCCATGATCGACCACATCGACCACGTAGTCCTCACCACCCGCGACAAGGCGGCGTGCGTGCACTTCTATACGGAGGTGCTGGGCATGAAGCTGGTCAGCTTCCGCACGCCGACCGAGGAGCGGCTCGCCTTCGCCTTCGGCAGCCAGAAGATCAACCTGCACGAGTGGGGCCGCGAGTTCGAGCCGCGCGCGCACGTCGCGGTGCCCGGGTCGCTCGACCTGTGCTTCATCACCGACCGGCCGCTCGACGAGGTGATGGCCAAGCTGAAGGCGGCGAGGATCAGGATCATCGACGGACCGGTGAAGAAGACCGGCGCCGTCGGGCCGATCCGCTCGGTCTACGTGCGCGATCCGGACCTGAACCTGGTGGAAATCTCGGTGTACGAGAGCTAGATGCAGGCCGTGCTGCTGGTCGCGCTCGGCGGCGCGCTCGGCTCGGTCCTGCGCTACAAGGTGGGCGCGGCCGTCCTGCAACACGCGGGCGCGGCGCAGTTCCCATTCGGCACCTTCACCGTCAATGTGGCGGGCTGCCTGCTCGCCGGCCTTCTCGCCGGGGCGGGCGAGCACTTCAACTACCTGACCGCGGACGTGCGCCTGTTCCTGTTCACCGGCTTTCTCGGCGGCTTCACGACATTCTCGGCCTTCGGCGTGGAAACCATCGGCCTCATCAACCGCGGCGAGTGGGCCGTCGCCTCCGCCTACGTCGTCCTTAGCGTGCTGTGCGGGCTGGCGGCGCTTTGGGCGGCATTGAAGCTCGGCGGCCTGGGCGCCTAGGGAATAGCAATCGTGCAACATGCGCGCCTTAGCATCGGCCGCTCACAATCCCGGTGGGTGGCCCATGGCGAAGAAAGCTAAGAAGGCGAAGGCAAAGCAGGCAAGGCAGGCCGACGCGATCGATCTACTGAAGCGCGACCACGCCGAGGTCAAGAAAGCGTTCAAGGATTTCGAGAAGGCGAAGTACAAGGACCCGAAGGCGGGCAAGGAATTCCTGGCGTCGATCTGCAAGGCGATCACGCTGCACGCCAAGCTGGAGGAGGAGATCTTCTACCCGGCGGTGCGCGCCAGGATCGATGACGACGACCTAATGAACGAGGCGCAGGTCGAGCACAACTCGGCGAAGCAGCTCATCGCCGACATCGAGAAGATGGCGGGCGACGATCCCATGCTCAAGGGCACGGCGACCGTGCTGGCGGAGTACATCCAGCACCACGTGCGCGAGGAAGAGAACGAAATGTTCCCGAAGGCCAAGCGCCTGAAGCTCGACCTGCAGGGCATGGCCGAGCAGATGCTCGCGCGCAAGGAGGAGCTGAAGGGCCAGATGTAGCGGGAATGGGCCTTGCAGCGGGTGCCTCCATCCAACGAAGGAGGCTCCCATGGCAGGAATTCCCCAGCATCAAGGACGCGCCGAGCCGAAGATCGGCCCGAGCGACAGCTCGGACACGATCGCCGATCGCCCCGGCAGCGAGAACACCGACAGCGACTCCGGCGGCACCGGCGAGCGCGTCACCGTAGGCCGGGCGCCCTCGAGTGAACTGCATGACGAGGCGGGCGTCGACCGCGTCGTCGGGCCGGAAGAAGCCGGCTTGGGCGGCGGGCTGGATCAGGCGGAAGAAGCGCGCCTCGGCAAGACGGATGAGGACATCGAGAAACAAAAGGGGCGAGGCCGGAGGTAAAAACTTCCCGCTAAATGGTGACTGTCACCATTTATTTTGTGAAGCCGATCTCCTGATTCAGGAGACTGAGACCCGTATTCCCTTTTCCGCGAGCGAGCGCACCACGGCATCGGTGTGCTCGCGGTCGCGCGTCTCGATGAGGAACTCGACCTCGGGCGAGCGCACGGAGGCGGTGCCGAAGATGCGCTGGTGGAGCACCTCGACGATGTTGCCGCCGGCATCCGCGATCAGCTGGGCCACCTTGGCGAGGCTGCCCGAGACGTCCGGCATGGTCACCCGCAGGCGCACCAGCCGCTGATCGCGCACCAGGCCGCGCATCAGGACCGAAGCGAGCACGCGGCTGTCGATGTTGCCGCCGGAGATCGGGATGCCGACGCGCTTGCCGGCGAAGCGCTGCGGATGCTCGAGGAGCGCGGCGAGCGCGGCGGCACCGGCGCCTTCGGCCACCGTCTTCTCGATCTCGATCAGCGCGACGATGGCGCGCTCGATCGTCTCCTCCGCGACGACCAGGACCTCCTCGACTTCCTTGCGGATGATGGCAAACGCGAGGTCGCCGACGTCCTTCACCGCGATGCCTTCCGCGATCGTGTCGCCGCCGACCTTGATCGGCTGGCCGGCGAGGCGCTGGTGCATCGAAGGGTAGGTCCTGGATTCGACGCCGATCACCCGGATGCCGGGCTTGAGCGCGCGCGCGGCGGTCGCGATGCCGGCGATGAGGCCTCCGCCGCCCACCGGCACGACGAGCACGTCGAGCTCCGGCCACGTCTGCAGCATCTCGAGGCCCACGGTGCCCTGGCCGGCGATGATCAGCGGGTCCTCGTAGGGATGGACAAAAACCAGGTCGTCGCGCCTGGCGAGCGTGCGCGCATGCTCGCCGGCCTCGGCGAGCGATTCGCCCTCGAGCATCACGGTGGCGCCATGGATCTGCGTGTTCTTGATCTTCGTATTGGGGGAGCCCTTCGGCATCACGATCACCGCCGGGATGCCGAGCCGCGACGCGTGGTAGGCGACCGCCTGCGCGTGGTTGCCGGCGCTCATGGCGATCACGCCGCGCTTGCGCTCGGCCTCGTTCAACGAAAGGAGCTTGTTCAGCGCGCCGCGCTCCTTGAACGAGGCCGTGAACTGCAGGTTCTCGAACTTGAGGTACAGCTCGCAGCCCGTCAGGCGCGACAGCGTGCGGCTGGGGAGGAACGGCGTGCGCTCGACGGCACCTTGGATGCGCGCGGCGGCGGCGCGGATCGCATCGAGCGAAATCGGGGCGCTCATGGGCGTGAAATGTTAAAGGTATATATTGCCCGCCGCATGGAAGCCGATACGAGCCTCGACCGAGGAAAAAAAGCCGCGCTGGAATCGGGTGCCGATCCCACCGACGCGCAGTTCCGCCTGCTCGTCGAGACCGTCAGCGAATACGCGATCTATCTGCTCGATACCACGGGGCGGGTCATGAGCTGGAACGCCGGCGCCGAGCGCATCAAGGGATACGCCGCGCGCGAGATCCTCGGCCGGCCGTTCTCGGTCTTCTACCCGCCCGAGGATCGATCTGCCGGCGTGCCGGAGCGCATGCTCGAGCACGCGGGGCGCGACGGGCGCGCCGTGGCCCAGGCGTGGCGGGTGCGCAAGGACGGCAGCCGCTTCTGGGCGGACGTCACGATCACGGCCCTGCGCAACCGCGCCGGTGAGCTCACGGGGTATGCGAAGGTAACGCGCGATCTCACCGCCTCGCGGCTGGCGAGCGAGCGCCTGCGCGAAAGCGAGGAGCGCCTCAAGGCCTTCACCGAGAACAGCCCGGCGACCATGTTCCTCAAGGATGCCGAAGGCCGCTACCGGTTCGTCAACCCGACGTTCCTGCAAAGCTTCGGCCTGCGCGCCGAGCAGGTCATCGGCAAGCGCGACGACGACGTGTTTCCCGACGAGCAGTCGCAACGCTTCAAGGAGAGCGATGCCGCCGTGCTCGCCGAGCGCGCCCCGGTCGAGCTCGAGCAGCCGATCGTCACGCCGCGGGGCGAGCGCGTGCAGATGGTGGTGAAGTTCCCGGTGCTCGACGCCGGCGGCGCGGTCGCCGGCGTCGGCGGGGTGGCGACCGACATCACGGAGCGAAAGCGCGCCGAGCAGGCGCTCCTCGAGCGGCGCACGCTGCTCGCGCAGACCCAGAGCCTGGCGGGGCTCGGCAGCTGGGAATGGGATCCGGGGTCGGGCCGCTTCTCCTGGTCGGAGGAGCTGTTTCGCATCTTCGGCGTCGATCCGGCAGCGGTCGAGCCGACCTTCGAGGCGTACCTGGAGCGCGTGCACCCGGAGGACCGCAAGATGAGCGGCACCGTCGTGGCGCGCGCGCTCGCCGAGGGGCGCAGCTTCAAGCACGAGGAGCGCATCGTGCGCCCCGACGGCACGGAGCGCCTGGTGCGCACCCAGGGGCAGATCCTGCGCGATGCCGAAGGCCGGGCGCTCAAGCTGATCGCGGCGTGCCTCGACATTACCGAGCAGCATCGCACCGAGGTGGCGCTGCAGTCGCTCACGCGCCGGCTCGTGGAGGCGGAGGAAGCCGAGCGCCGCCGCATTGCCGGCGAGCTGCACGATCGCGTCGGCCAGACGCTGTCGGCGCTCAACATCAACCTCGACATCATGCTCGGCGCCATCGGCGAATCTGCGCCGCAGGACTTGCGCATGCGCCTGCGCGACTCGCTCGCGCTCGTCGACGGCACGCTGCAGAGCATCGAGAACGTGATGGCCGAGCTGCGCCCGCCGCTGCTCGAGGAATACGGCGTCGGCGCGGCGCTCGGCTGGCATGCCGAGGAGTTCTCGCGGCGCACCAGCATCGCGATCGAATTCGATGACCTGGCGCGCGAGCGCAACCGCGAGCTGCGCCACGAGGCCGGCGTGGCGCTGTTTCGCATTTCGCAGGAGGCGCTCAACAACGTCGCCAAGCACGCCAACGCGAAGCATGTCCACCTCCGCCTCGAGGTCATCGCGGAGCATATGGTGCTCACCATCCGCGACGACGGCACCGGCTTTGACGCGGCCGAGGCCCTGGCGCGCTCGAGCCGCTACGGCATGACCACGATGAAAGAACGAATTCTTGCAGCAGGAGGCCGTATGGAGGTAGATAGCGCACCCGGTAAAGGGACTACACTAAGGGCACAAGTTCCGTTCTGACATGCCCATCCGCATCCTCATCGCAGACGACCACGGCGTCGTCGCAGAAGGCCTCAAGCACCTCATCGAGGCGCAGAGCGACCTCGAGGTCGTCGCCATCGTGCCCGACGGGCGCGAGGCGGTGCGCGTGGCGAGGGAAACCCAGCCCGACGTCGTGCTGATGGACCTCTCGATGCCGGAGCTGAACGGCGCCGACGCGACGCGCGCGATCCTCGAGCGCGACCCGAAATGCCGCGTCATCGTGCTCTCGATGTATGCCGAGCGCGAATACGTGCGCCGCGCGCTCAAGGCCGGCGCGGCCGGCTATGTCGTCAAGCGCTCGGCGGCGAAGGAAGTCGTCGATGCCATCCGCGCGGTGAACGCCGGCCAGCGCTACCTCAGCCCTCGGGTGGCCGACGTGGTGATCGACGACTACGCCGGCGACGGCAAAGGCGATCTCCTCGAGAAGCTTTCCGCGCGCGAGCGCGAGGTGCTGCAGCTCCTCGCCGAAGGCCGCACCGGCGCCGAGATCGCCGCGCGCCTCTCGCTGTCGCAGAAGACCGTCGAAACCTATCGCGCGCGCCTGGTCGAGAAGCTCGGCATTCGCGACGTCGCCGGCCTGGTCAAGTTCGCCATCCAGCGGGGACTGGTATCCCTCGACTAGGTGCTTTCCTCGAGCTCGACGCCGATCGAGACGAGCCGTGTCACCCGATCCTGCAGTGCCGCTTCGATGTTGCGGGGCTCGGTCAGGTCGTGAACCAGCACGACTGCACCCACCAGGCGGCCATCGAGCCCTCGAAGCGGCGACGCGGACACGAGGATGTTCTTGCGCCGCCCGTCCACGCATTCGATCTCGAGCGCTTCGCCGGTTGAAGTCTCGCCGTGCAGGGCCCGGGCGAGCGGCCCGGCGTGGTCCTTGATCAGCCGCCCGGCGCCGTCCCACCATCCGAGCATCGCCTCGATGCTGTCGGTCGGGGCCTGGTCGAATTGCAGGATGCGCGAGACCTGCTCGGTCATCTGGCAGATGCGGCCCTCGATGTCCGCGATCATGACGCCCACCGGCAAACTCTCGAGGACGGCGGAGAGCTTGCGTCCGACCCGCAGCAGCTCCTCGGCCTCGTGCACGCGCAGCTCGCGCTCGCCGAGCATCTTCTCGCGCTGCTTGAAGGTGGCGTAGATGGCGACCTTCATGCGCAGCACCGCCGGATCGAACGGCTTGGCGAAGTAGTCGATCCCGCCCGCCTCGTATCCGCGGCGCACGAAGGGATCCTCGTTGTAGACCGCGGTCACGAAGATGATCGGGGTGTCGCGCCCGGCGTCGAGCGCCTTGATCTTGGAGGCCGCCTGGAATCCGTCCATTCCCGGCATTTGCACGTCCATCAGGATGACGTCGACGTGCTGTCCCTGCACGATGTCGATCGCCTGCTCGCCCGACTCCGCGAAGAGCAGGCGATGGTCTTCCTCCAGCACCGCGGAGAGCGCGAGCAGGTTGGAATGCTTGTCGTCGACGATGAGGACGGTCGATTTGGGATCGGTGGCCACACTGACGCGTACGCAAGGCTCGTTCCATGTCGGGCGCTGCCCGACAGCCGAGCGTGATTTGCATGCGTACCATGCCGCGGCCCCATGAAACTTCGCATCCTGCTGTGCGACGACCAGCCCGATGTCGTGCGCTCGCTCGCCCTGCTTCTCGAGACCCAGGGCTACGAGACCGCGCTCTGCTATAGCGGCCGCGAATGCATCGAGAAGGCGCGTGAATGGCAGCCGCATCTCGCCTTCATCGATATCGGCATTCCCGACCTGACCGGCTATGCGGTGTGCGGCGAACTGCGCCGCTTGCCGTTCGGCAAGGACATGAAAATCGTGGCTTTCACGGGTTACGGCGACCCGGAAGACGTGCGCCTTGCCAGCCAGGCCGGATTCGACCAGCACGTGAAGAAGGGCGTCGACCCGCTGGTGCTAGTCGAGATTGCCGCGCGCGTCAGTCCGACGCGCAGGTAGGGCTACTTTTCGGAGCCGGAGGCGAGCGGCGCGATGAGCTCGAGCAACGACGCCGGCTCGAAAGGCTTGGCCATGTGATGGTCGAATCCGGCCAGGTGCGCGAGGATCCTGTCCGACGATTGCTTCCACCCGGTGACCGCGACGAGGAGCGGGCGCTCCTTGCCGTAGACCTGGCGCACTTCGCGCGCCACGTCGTAGCCGGTCATGCCCGGCATGCCGATGTCGATGAGGGCGACGTCGGGATCGAAATCCCTGACCATGCGCAGCACTTCGGAGCCGCGGTA
>DATLDY010000324.1:0-3907 GCA_035525655.1 Burkholderiales bacterium | reverse complement strand
GTGCCCATCACCCAGTCGGCGATCGGGAACGTGAGGTTCATGTTGCGGCTCATCATGATGCCGTAGTTGTGGTGCGCGGTGTGATGGCGGCGGATGGTGTTGACGAACGGCACGTTGCGCACGAACCAGTTGTCGCGCACGTGGCAGCAGTAGTGGAACGTCTCGTAGATCAGGTACTGGCCGATGATGGTCACCATCAGGATGTAGCCGGCGTTGGGATTCAGCAATGCGCCGAGCGCGACCGCGAACGGCGCGCCGAACGCCATGAAGGTGAAGAGCGCGCGCCACGGAAAGAAGATGATGCGCCACTCGCGCGCCGAGTCGACCGTCATCTCGTTGTCGGTGAAGTACTGGTGGTGCTGGCGCGTGTGCCGGTCGTAGATCGCGCGCAGCGCCCACACGTCGACCAGGCGATGCATCACGTACTTGTGGATCCACCACTCGAACAGGTTCGAGAAGAAGAACACCGGGATCACCAGCAACCATTCCCAGCTCGCGCCCTGCAGGCGCGAGATGCACCAGGCGATGACCGACAGGCCGACGACGTAGATCACGCCGATGTGCAGCGGGCCGCTGTAGAGCCGATGGATCTGCGCCTGGTACTGGCTGCGAAACTCGAGCTGCCGCTCCGACGGGTTATGCGTATCAGCGAACATGGGCCCTCCGCTTCTCCACCAGATCGAGAAACTTCTCGTACTCCCGGTCATCGACGCCATAGCTGTGGTCGTCGTCCGGAAACTTGCCCGCCCGGACGTCGGCGGCGTAGGCCTTCAGCCCGGTCACCGCGACTTCCGTCAGATTGGCGTAGCGCTTGGTGAACTTCGGCTTGAAGTCAGTGAACACGCCGAGCAGATCGTAGGAAAGCAGGATCTGCCCGTCGGTGCCGTTGCCGGCGCCGATGCCGATGGTCGGGATTTCGAGCTCGCGCGAGATCACCTTGGCGATCTTCGCCGGCACCGCCTCGAACTCGAGCATGAAGCAGCCCGCGTCCTGGATGGCGAGCGCGTCCTCGAGGATCTTCATCGCGGCGTCGGCGCTGCGTCCCTGGATCTTGAAGCCGCCGAACATCGCGACGGTGTGCGGCGTGAGGCCGATGTGCGAGGCGGTCGGAATGCCGGCGTCGACCAGCGCCTTCAGCACATGGGCCTGCGACTTGCCGCCTTGGGGTTTCACCGCGTCGCACGCGGCTTCCTGCATGAAGCGGGTCGCGTTGGCGAGCGCGCGATCGACCGTGTGATAGCTCTGGTAGGGCATGCAGCCGAGCACGAAGGTGTTCGGCGCGCCGCGCCGCACTGCCGCGGCGTGCAGCACCATCATGTCCATCGTCGCGGGGATGGTGTTGGGATGGCCGTGGCAGGTCATGGCGAGGCTGTCGCCCACCACGCAGACGTCGACGCCCGCGGTCTCGGCCCATTTCGCCGAGGTGTAATCGAGCACCGACGTGTAGACCATCTTCTCGCCGGTCTTCTTCGAATCGCGGATCTCGCCGATCGTGCGCTTCTTGCGTTCCGGAGGTTTCGCTGTCTCGGCCATGCCGGCGACTATACCCCGGGTATATCATGTCCCGAGAGGAGGAGCACCCATGTCGACATCAATGCGGGTTGCCGCCGTAATTACCTCGGCGGGCACGATGTTGTTTGCAGCAGTTGGCGCACAGGCACAGCAGGGCGGGACGAAGACGCTGACCATGCAGGCGAGCTGGCCGGCGTCCAGCACCTTCATGGAAAACTTCCACCAGTTCGCCGATAGGGTGAACAAGACCACCGGGGGGCGCCTGCAGGTCAAGACCTCGGCGGCCGGCACCATCGTGCCGGCGTTCGAGGTCACTGATGCGACGCACAAAGGCGTGATCGACGGCGCTCACACCTGGTCGGGCTACCTGATCGGCAAGCACCCGGCCGCGGTGCTGTTCACCGGCGGCCCCGGCGGGCCGTTCGGCATGGATCTCTTCGACCACCTCGGCTGGTTCTACGACGGCGGCGGCCAGCAGCTGATGGACGAGTGGTTCGAGACGATCATCAAGCGCGATGTGATGTCGATTCCGGTGATGCCCTTCGCCCCGCAGATGTTCGGCTGGTTCAAGCAGCCCTTCAAGGGTTGGGAGGACCTCAAGGGCCGCAAGATGCGCGCGGTCGGAATGAACGCGCAGATCCTGAACGCGGCCGGCGCTTCGGTAGTGAGCATGCCCGGCGGCGAGATCGTGCCCGCCGCACAGCGCGGCGTGGTCGACGCAGCGGAGTGGTGCTGCCCGGCCGAGGATATCAAGCTCGGCTTCCACGGCGTCTGGAAGTACTACTACATGCCGAGCATGCACGAGATGACCGAGGTCGCCGACCTCATCATCTCCAAGGCGGCCTGGAAGTCGCTGCCGCCGGAGCAGCAGGAGATCGTCAAGATGGCGGCGACCGAAACGTATCTGCGCTGGTGGCTCACCTACAGTCGCGACAATGCCAAGGCGCTCGCCGAGATGCGCACCAAGCATGGCGTCAACGTGCGCCGCACGCCAACCGACGTTCTGATCAAGCAGTTGCAGACCTGGGACGCGATCCGCGAAAAGTTCGCCAAGGAAGACGCGTTCTTCGCGAAGGTGGTGGAGTCCCAGCGCCAGTATGCCGCCAACGTCGTGCCCGGGCGCATGGCCATGTACCCGGCGTACAGCTTCGCCGCCGATTACTACTGGCGCCAGAAGCCCGCGGCGAAGCCGAACGGCAAGTGAATGAGTGCGTCGATCGCTTGACGCCGTCCTGGACGTCATGCGCGTGCGGGCGAGCGGCGATGCGTCGCTCGCCGTGCACGCGGTGCCGCGTTCGGAGCCGCCGCGGCGTGAGGACTGCGAGGTCCTGATCGCGGGCGGCGGCACCGGGGGCGTCGCCGCCGCCCTGGCCGCCGCGCGCAGCGGCCGCAGCGTCGTACTGCTCGAGGAGACCGACTGGATCGGCGGTCAGATGACCGCGCAAGGCGTGTCGGCGCTCGACGAGCATGAGTACATCGAGTCGTTCGGCGGCACGCGCAGCTACTACGAGCTGCGCAATGCGATCCGCCGCCACTACGGCGCACAGAACCCGGGCAACTGCTGGGTCACGCGGCTCGCATTCGAGCCGCGCGTTGCCGTCGGCGCCATCGAACGGATGCTGGCGCACGTGCAAATCCACCGCAGGACCAAAGTGGTCGGCGCGACGGTCGAGGGCGATCGCGTGACCGAGGTGGTGGCGATGGGCCTCGACGATGGACAGACGATCTCCTGGCGGCCGCAGCTGGTGATCGATGCCACCGAGCTCGGCGACCTGCTACCCCTGTGCGGCGCCGAGCACGTGATCGGCGCGGAGAGCATCGCCCAGACCGGCGAGGCGCAGGCGCAGCCGGTGGAACCGAAACCGCACTGCGTGCAGAGCTTCACCTACACCTTCGCATGCGAGCGCCGCCCCGCTGGCGAGCGCCATGTCATCCTCCGGCCGGAGAAGTACGACCATTACAAAGCGGCGCAGCCTTACAGCCTGCGCATCGAGGTGCACGCCGGCGAGATCTACGGCGAGACGAGCGGCTGGCTGGAGTACAGCCTCTACGAGCAGCTGCCGGGGACCAAGGGCGGGCTGTGGACGTACCGCCGCCTGGTGGAAAAAGAAAACCTCACGATGTTCAACTGGCCGGGCAACGATTACCGCGACCGCAGCATCCTCGACTGCACGCCCATCGAGGCGGCGCGCGCGCTGCAGGATGCGAAGCGGGTGAGCCTGGGGTTCCTCTATTGGCTGCAACAGGAGGCACCTGAACTGAAGCTGCGGCCGGATGTCATGGGCACCGCGGACGGCCTCTCGAAGCACCCGTACATCCGCGAAGCGCGGCGCATCAAGGCAAGCAAGACGATCGTGGAGCAGGAGGTGTCCGAGCGCTACCAGAAGGGGCCGCG
>DATLDY010000323.1:0-12974 GCA_035525655.1 Burkholderiales bacterium | reverse complement strand
GTCCGCCGAGAGGCGCTTGGCGGCGATCTCGAAAGTCGTGCGCGTGCGCGTGGACGGCTCGAAGAAAAGGTTGAAGACGCTCTTGCCTCGAAGAAGCGGCACCTTCTTTACTTCCCGCTCGGTGACGCCGACGAACGACTCCGCGGTGTCGAGGATTTGCGTCAGGATCTCGCGCGGCAGGCCCTCGATGGAAAGGAGGTGCTGCAGCTCGCCCTTGGCATTGAGCTGCGGGTTACGTTGCACTCTGAGCCTCCAGCACCAATGCCAGGCGCTCGCCTTCGCGCTTCAGGCGCAGGCGCATCCCGGCCGGCACCTCGAGGCGCGCACCGCAATGCTGCGCGCAGATCGGCAGCTGGCGCCCGCCGCGATCGGCGAGCACGACGAGCGAGATGCTGGCCGGCCGGCCGTAGTCGAACAGCTCGTTCATTGCCGCGCGAACCGTGCGACCGGTGTAGAGCACGTCGTCGACCAGCAGGAGCTCGCGCCCATTGACGTCGAACGGGATCTTGGTGCGCTTGGGATCGTGATGCAGCCCCTGCGCATGGTAGTCATCGCGATAAAACGCGATGTCCATGAGGCCCAGCGGCTCGGGCAGCGCGAGGAGCTTGTGCAAGCGCTCGGCCAGCCAGGCGCCGCCGGTATAGAGGCCGATCATCGCCGTCTTCGGGCCGATCTTCGGCCGCAGCTCGGCGGCGAGTTGCTCGCAGAGCTTTTCAGCCTCAGGCAGCTTGGTCAAAGTATTGCTCCAGGATGAGCTGCGCCGCTACTGAATCGATGCTCTTGTTCTTCATCCCGCGCAGACGGCTCTCAGCCTCGACGGATGTGAAGCGCTCGTCTATACGCTTGACCGGCAGGTGGAACCGGCCCTCGAGCTGCCGCGCAAAGCGTTCCACGCGCTTGGCGAGCGCGTGCTCGCCGACTTCCGCCACCGGCAGGCCGACGACAAGCTGCGCGGGATGCCATTCGGCGACCAGCTTTTCTATCGTGGAAAACCCCGGCGCAGCGATCGGCGGCAGCGGATGGGCCGTGCGCAGTTCCGGCTCGCCCACGGCCACTCCAATGCGCTTTAAACCAAAATCGAAGGCGAGAACAGTTCGCGCGGCCTTTTCAGGCATGCCCTGCTTCGTCCTGCAGCCTCGCGAAGTCCACGCCGAGGAGCTGCATGGCCGCCGGCAGCCGCTCATCGGAGGGCACGTCGAAGAGGATGGCGTCGCGCGCCTCGACGGTGAGCCATGCGTTTTGCGCGAGCTCGTGCTCCAGCTGGCCGGCGGACCAGCCGGCGTAGCCGAGCGTGACCAGCATGCGCGACGGACCTTCGCCGCGACCCACGGCCTCGAGAATGTCCTTGGAGGTCGTCAGTCCGATCGCCTCGCCCACGCGCAGGGTCGACTGCCAGTTGCCCGCCGGCTCGTGCAGCACGAAGCCCCGGTCGGTCTGTACCGGGCCGCCGAAATAAATCGGCGAGTCGGACATCGCCGCGTCGGTCAGTGAAAGCGATAGTCGCTCGAACAACGCCTGCAGCGTCATGTCGAGCGGGCGGTTGACGACCAGGCCGAGCGCGCCCTGGTCGTTATGCTCGCAGATGTACGTCAGCGTCCTGGAGAAGTGCGGATCCGCCATGTTCGGCATGGCGATCAGGAAGTGATGCGTCAGATTGATCGAGGACATGCGCCCGTGAGGCGCATTTTAACCCACATCAGATCTCGACCATTTCGAAATCTTCCTTGCGGGCGCCGCATTCGGGACACGTCCAGTTCATCGGCACGTCTTCCCAGCGCGTGCCCGGCGCGATGCCTTCGTCGGGCAGGCCTGCGGCCTCGTCGTACACCCAGCCGCAGATGAGGCACATCCAGCTCTTGTATTGCACTTGATTTTCAGCCATAGAATGGGCCGGGATAATAAACCATGCCGATGTCTGCGCCCGAGGCGCCGAGCGCATTGCCTCCCGCATTACCTCCCGCATTACCTCCCATGGTGCTCACCTTCGCCGCGTCGGATCCGACAGGCGGCGCTGGCCTGCAAGCGGACCTCCTCACCATCGCCGCGCTCGGTTGCCATCCGCTGTCCGTCGTTACCGGCCTCACCGTTCAGGATACGGTCGGCGTAGCGCGAATGTTCGCTCTGGACCCGGCCTGGATCCGTGACCAGGCCAAATGCCTGCTCGACGATATGGAAGTCGCCGCATTCAAGGCGGGCGTGCTCGGCTCCGCTGCGAACGTGCGCGCGGTGAGCGAGATCGTCGCCGCGCATTCCCAAGCGCCTTTCGTCGTTGATCCGGTGCTCGCGTCGGGCCGCGGCGACCCCTTGACTGCGGACGGTGCACTGGGTGCGCTGCGCAAGCTGATTCTTCCGCGCACTACCGTGCTCACGCCGAACAGCATCGAAGCGCGCCGCCTGGCCGCGCCGGACACGGATCTCGCGGCGTGCGCGCGGCGAATGGTTGGCGATGGCTGTAAATACGTGCTGATCACCGGTACGCACGAGCCCGGCCCGGAAGTCGTGAACACTCTCTACGACGAGCGCGGCATCGTGCGCGAAGACCGTTGGCCGCGCCTGCCGGCGAGCTACCACGGCTCCGGGTGCACGCTCGCTTCCGCGATCGCGGCGCGCCTCGCGCATAACGCGGACGTCGTCGAGGCCGTGCGCGAGGCGCAGAAATTCACTTGGCAATCGCTCGCCGCCGGCTTCCGGGCGGGTGCTGGCCAGTTGTTGCCCAACCGGTTTTTCCGGCAATGAAGCTGCGTGGCCTTTACGCCATCACGCCCGAAGGCGCGGATCCCGGCAAGGTGCGCCTTGCCCTGGAAGGCGGCATCGCGCTCCTGCAATATCGCGACAAGCGCGGCGACCGTGCGCATGCTGCGGCCATCGTCGCCCTCGGGCGCGAGTTCGGCGTGCCGGTAATCATGAATGACGATGTGGAGCTGGCGCTCGAGCTGGGCGCCGCCGGCGCGCACCTGGGCCGCGACGATGGCGATCTGCGCGGCGCGCGCGCCCGCCTGCAGGGCCGCCTGCTGGGTGCCTCGTGCTACAACGATGCGGCTCTCGCACGGGCTGCGGTCGAGGCGGGGGCCGATTACGTCGCATTCGGCAGTGTCTTTGCCTCGCCGACAAAGCCGGGCGCGGCTCGGGCTCCGCTTAGCTTGTTTGGCGACGCGAAGGCCCTGGGCGTGCCGCTCGCCGCCATCGGCGGCATCAATCTGGACAATGCGCCGCAATTGATCGCCGCCGGCGCCGATTTGCTCGCTGTCATTTCCGATCTCTTCGATGCTCGCGATGTGCGCCAGCGGGCACGCGACTATGGAAAACTGTTCGCATGAATAACCAGACGCTGTTCGAACGTGCGCAGCAAGTGATCCCCGGGGGCGTGAATTCGCCGGTGCGCGCCTTCCGCGCCGTGGGCGGCACGCCGATCTTTTTCGAGCGTGCCCTCGGCCCGCACCTCTGGGATGCCGAAGGCCGCCGCTATATCGATTACGTCGGCTCGTGGGGCCCGATGGTCGTCGGTCACACGCATGCCGCGGTAGTGGCGGCGGTGCAGGCCGCCGCGGCACGCGCCCTTTCATTCGGCGCGCCCACCCAGCAGGAAACCCAGCTCGCGGAGCTACTGTGCCAGCTCGTGCCATCCCTCGAACGCGTGCGGCTGGTTTCATCCGGCACGGAGGCGACGATGACCGCGATCCGCCTCGCGCGGGGATTCACCGGGCGCAAGCTGATCGTGAAGTTCGAGGGCTGCTATCACGGTCATGCAGACGCGCTGCTCGTCAAGGCGGGCTCCGGCGCCCTCACCTTCGGCAACCCCAGCTCGGCCGGCGTGCCCGAGGAAACGGCGGCGCACACGCTGGTGCTCGACTACAACGACGCGGCGCAAGTGCGCTCCCTTTTCGCACAGCGCGGAAAAGACGTTGCCTGCGTGATCGTTGAACCGGTCGCCGGCAACATGAACCTCGTGCTGCCGGCGGAAGGTTTTCTGCAAACACTGCGCGAGGAATGCACCCGGCACGGGGCCGTGCTGATCCTGGACGAGGTGATGACCGGCTTTCGCGTGGCCCTCGGCGGCGCTCAGGCGCGCTACGGGATCAAGCCCGATCTCACCACCCTCGGCAAGGTCGCGGGCGGCGGGCTTCCGCTCGGCGCCCTCGGCGGACGGCGCGAAATCATGGAGAAGCTGGCGCCGCTTGGCCCTGTGTATCAGGCCGGCACCCTGTCCGGAAATCCCCTCGCGGTCGCCGCGGGCATCGCAACCTTGCAGCTCGTAGCGCAGCCGCGGTTTATCGAACGGGTCGAAGCCACCACGCGCACACTGGTCGAAGGCCTCGCAGCCGAAGCGCGCAAGGCCGGCGTAACCTTCTCGGCGCAGTCCATCGGGAGCATGTTCGGCCTTTACTTCCGCGCCGGCGCGCCGCGCAGCTTTGCCGAAGTGATGCAATCGGACCGCGATCGGTTCAATCGCTTTTTCCACGTCATGCTCGAGCGCGGGATCTATCTGGCGCCATCGGCCTACGAGGCGGGTTTCGTCTCGGCTACGCACGGCCCCGAGGAGATCGAGGCGACGCTCGCTGCTGCGCGCGTCGCCTTCGTAGCCGTGAAGTGACTGGAACGGAGCTTGCGTTGAGCACGGGATGGAAATCCCCATTCGCGAGTTGTGGCCGGCCGAGCGGCCCGCGCTCTACGAGCATTTTCTCTCCTTGGCCGGCGCCGACCGGCGCCTTCGCTTTGGCGCGCCCCTAAGCGACTTCTCGGTGCGCGAGTACGTCGCGCGCATCGATTTCGAGCACGACGCTCTCTTCGGAGTCTTCGACGACGAGCTGCGCCTGCTCGGGGTCGCGCACGTTGCGCGCGCCGACACTTACGCCGAGCTTGGCGTATCGGTCCTCGACGGGCATCGCGGCCGCGGAATCGGGGGTGCCCTTCTCGCGCGAGCGCACCTGCGCGCCCGGAACTGGGGCGTCGGCGCGCTATTCACGCATTGCCTGACCGAGAACGCCGCGATGATGCACCTCGCGCGCCGCCAGGGCATGGAGATCGTCGCCGAAGCCGGCGAAGCCGATGCATGGCTCAGATTGCCCCCGGCAGACGCCGGAAGTCACTTCGGCGAGGTATTCGCCCAGCGCGTGGCGCTTTTCGACTATGCGCTGAAATCGCAGCTGGCGAACACGCGTCGCCTGGCAAGCGCGCTCATACCAGGAACAGGGTCGCCAGCCCAAGAAAGATGAAGAAGCCGCCGGAGTCGGTGCAGGCAGTGATCAGCACCGACGAGCCGACGGCCGGATCGCGCCCGAAGCGCGCGCGCATCCACGGTATCGCCACGCCCATGACCGAGGCGAGGAGCAGCGTGAGCAACATGGCGAGAGCCATGACGCCGCCAAGGGCGATGTTGCCGTAGAAGACGTAGGCCACGACGCCCAACAGCGTTCCCCAGACAACCCCGTTGAGGAATGCTAGGCCGATTTCCTTACGCAGGAGCTGCTTCCAATAGGCGCCCTGGATCTGGCCGAGCGCGAGGGCGCGCACGATCATGGTGATCGTCTGGTTGCCGGAATTTCCGCCCACGCCGGCAACGATCGGCATCAGCGCCGCCAGCGCGACCAGGCGCTCGATGGAGCCCTCGAACAGGCCGATCACCCGCGAGGCGATGAACGCGGTGACCAGATTCACGGCGAGCCACGCCCAGCGGTTCTTGAAGCTGTCCAGCACCGGCGCGAAGACGTCTTCTTCCTCCTGCAGGCCCGCTTCCGCACGTTGCGATTCCGCGCTGCGCTCGCGGATGTAGTCGATCACCGCATCCGCAGTGAGACGGCCGATCAGCGTTTCGCTCGAATCGACGACGGGCGCCGACACGAGGTCATAGCGCTCGAAGGCGTTCGACGCATCCTCGGCTGCGTCCTCCGCATAGAGCTTGACGTTCTCCGTCATCATCACCTTGCCGACCTCGAGTTCGAGGTCCGACACGATGAGGCGCGCAAGCGGCAGCGTGCCGCGCAGCCGCTGAGCGCGATCGACCACGAACAGCTGGTCGGTGTGATCGGGCAGCTCGTCCATGCGGCGCAGGAACCGGGTGACCGCTTCAAGGGTCACGTCCTCCCGCACCACCACATGGTCGAAATCCATGAGGGCGCCGACCGAGCCCTCGGGGTACGACAGCGCCGCGCGCAGCCGCTCGCGCTCCTCCGCGGGCAGCGACTGCACCACCTCCTCCATGACGCCGGCCGGAAGGTCGGCCGCGATGTCGGCGAGCTCGTCGGCTTCCAGGGTCTCGGCGGCGGCGACGAGCTCGGCCGAGTCCATGCTGGCGATGAGCGATTCGCGCACCGCCTCGGACACCTCAAGCAGGATCTCGCCATCCCGGTCGGCCTTGACCAGGTTCCAGACGGTGATCCGCTCCTCGAGCGGCAATGCCTCGAGGAGGTAGGCGATGTCCGCCGGGTGCAGCGCGTCGAGCTTCGCGCGCAGCGTCGTGCTGTCCGCCCCTTCGGCGATCAGAGCCTGCACTTCGCGCAGGCTCTGCTGCAGATCGTCGACTTCGAGCCGCGCGAGCGCTTCAGACATGATCGAAGCCTATCAGGGGATCTGCACGGCACTCATGCGGCCGCGGATGGTCTCCACCCGGCCGGCCAGATAGGGCGTGAGGCGTCCGCGCTCATAGCGCCGCGGGCTTGGAAGGATGACCGCGAGCCACGCCGCCTGGCCCGGATCGAGAGCGGCCGCCGGAATGGCGAAGTGCTGCCGCGCGGCAGCCTCGGCGCCGAACACGCCTTCGCCCCACTCCGCGACGTTCAGGTAGAGCTCGAGGATTCGCTGCTTGGAGAGGGTGCTTTCGAGCATCCATGTGATGATGGCTTCCTGGCCTTTGCGCAGCCACGAGCGCTCGCCCGAGAGGAAGAGATTCTTGGCGAGCTGCTGACTGATGGTCGACGCGCCCGCCACCACGCGCCCGCGCTTTTCATTGCGCGCCATCGCTTTCTGGATCATTTCCCAGTCGAAGCCCTCGTGATCTAGGAAGCGCGCATCTTCGGCCGCCACCACGGCGCGCTTGAGATTCACCGAGATGCGCTCGTACGGAACCCATTGCTGCTTCAGGCGGGCGCGCGGGTCCTTGGCGAGCATGGCGTCGAGCCGCCGCTCCATGAAGGCGGTATTGCCGGGAGGAAAGCGCGCCCAATAAAGGATGTGCCCGTAGAACCAGAGTTGCGCGAGCACGAACGCAATGACCAGTGCGCCCAGCGTGTAGCTGAAGGCCTTCCAGGCAATGACCAGCGCACGAGCGCCGCCGCGGCGTTTAGCGACCACGCCCCTTTATTCGGTCCAGAGCTTGTCGCCCTGGCTGAAGAACCAGGTGCGGGTGATGACGAGCAGATCGGTGTCGCGGCGAATCGAAGCCGGGAACGACGCGAAGGGAGCGGCCATCTTCACGATCTTGAACGCCGCCGCGTCGAGGATCTTCAGCCCGGAGGAACGATCGAGCTCGATCGAGTCGACGCTGCCATCGGGCCGGATGGTGACGGTCAGGCGCAGGTTGCCATAGAGCTTGCCGCGCGCCTCCGACGGGTAATTCACAGTGCCCCAGCGCTCGACCTTGGCGCGCCAGTCCTCTTCGTACTGGGCGAAGCGGTATTCCGCGGCATTGGCGCCGATGAACTTCTTGCGCGGGCGCTTCTGATACTCGTCGATCTGCTTGTCGATCTGCGCCTGGAGGCGGATCGCGGCGAGGGCGAGGTCGGCGAGATCGCGCCCGCTGGGCTGCGTGGTCGCCTGCTCCGACGGTGTCGTGCGCGGCGCCGGGGTAGGCACGCGGCTCTGCACTTGTTTGGCCTGCGCGAGGAGCTGCTGCTGCTGCGCTTCGAGCTCCTGCACGCGCCGCTGCGCCTCGGCGAGGTCGCGGCCCGGCTGGCGTGGGTTGGTCACCGGCAACGGCGAGCGCGCCCGGCGACGCTCGTCGACATTGCCGCCGCGATCGAGGTTGGCTTGCGCGAGCACGTCCGCGCGGCTCGGCCGTTCGCGGGTTTGGGTATTCACCAGAACGACGTCGAGGCGTGCTTCCGAGCTCTTCGGGTGCGGGGCAGTTGGGAAAGTGAAATGCACCGCCAGCGCGATGGCATGCAGGAGGATGGAAGTGCCCAGGGCGATCGCGAGTACGCGGTCGTTGCCGACGGGAATCCAGCGCCAATTCATGTTCGTTCTTATATTAGCCGGACAAGCCTTTCATAGTTTAGGCTTTTTCCGAAGATTCCGCACTCGTTCCTGCAAGCGCCGGCTCCGCGCCGGGCAGAATTTCACGGTACACCCAGTCCGCCGAGCGCTCGACGAGGTCCACCTGCTTGATGTCCAGTCGCACGCGCGTGCCCGATGCGAGCTCTGGGAGCGACGGGACGCGCACGACTAGCGGCAAGCCGTCCAGGCGGACCAGGTTCTCGCGCAGCACGACGCCATCGGCCCGGTTGAGGCCCTCCTGCACCAGCCATCGCAGGGTCCAGTAGGTTTCCATCGCGCGCTGGTGCTCGTCGTATCGCGCGTACGTGATCTCGAAGGCGCGCAACGCCGTCAGCAACCCCTCGGAGGTGCGGGTGAACGGCGCGCGCCGGCCTTGCAGCGAGGCGACAAGCTGCCACTGGTTGACCAGGTCTACGTACCGCCTCAGGGGCGAGCTCATCCACGCGTAACAGCTCACGCCAAGCCCTTCGTGCGGCTCGGGATGGACCGAGAGCCGCACCTTGCCAATCGATTGCACGCGATAGATGGCCGCCACGTCGCGCTCGGCCAGAAGCTCGCCCCAGCTGGTGTTGACCAAAATCATCAGCTCGGAGACGAGCTTATCGAGCGGCGCGCCGCGCTTTCGGGGCACGATGCGCACCCGCCCGTCCTCGACGAAGAAGCTGTAGTCGACGAACGCGGCTCCGGTGCTGGGGCGCCCGCGGCGCTTTTCGAGGGCGCCCGCCACGCCCCAAAGCTCCCGCAACTCATCTTCGTAAGGCAGGCCGGCCTTCTCGCCAGCCTCGAAGGCGTTGTTCAGGACGTCGTACTGCGTGTGGCGCAGGTTCGCCGCGATCGTTATGCGCTCTACCCGGCTGTGCATGCCGACGGGCAAGCCCTCCGGCGACACTTCGAAGTAAAGCGACACAGCGGGCCGGGCCACCCCATGGTCGAGCGAAAACGCGGCCACCACGTCCTGCGGCAGCATGGTGTATTTGTCGCCCGGCATATACGCCGTCGACAGGCGGCCGCGCGCGATGGTGTCGAGGGGTGAGCCCGGCGCGATGCCGAGCGCGGGCGCGGCGATGTGGATCCCCACGCGCAGTAGGCCTGACGCGAGCCGCACAACCGAGAATGCGTCGTCGATCTCGGTCGTACCGAGCTCGTCCAGGCTGAACGCGGCGACTTCGGCGAGGGGCAAGTCTTCGGGCGCGCGCGCAAGCTCGTGTGCCGGAAAGTCCGACCCGCGCGGAAAGAATTCATGCAGGAAACGCTTCAGGTGGTACGTGTGCGTATTGCCAAGCAGGCCGCAGCGCTCGAACAGTCGCGCCGGCGTCAATCCGGTCTGCCGGCAAGCGTCCTCGAAAGCGCGCGTTTCGGGCTTGTTCCGATCGGGGGCGTACAAAAGCTCGTCCTGCAAGGCCGCAATTTCCGGCGGGCATTCGAAGCGCGCGAGCGATTCGGTCCACGCGGCCACCTGGGCGGCCTGACGCTTCTTTTTTTCCAGGCCGGCGAGCGCGAGCTTGAGCGTCTCAGCCGGCGCGGCCTGGAAGCGGCCCTTGCCGCGCCGGTAGAAATACATCGGCGCGCTGTGCAGCTTGAGCAACACGCCGGCCGCCTCGACTGGGGTGGGGTCCCGGCCGACGTACTCGCGAGCCAGGCCGCGGAAATCGAATTCCCCGCTCGAGCACTGCCAGATGAATTCGGTATCGACGCCCTCGGCGAAGCCACGTGCCTGTTCCAGCAATTCCCCTGCGCCCGGGTGGTCGAAACTGAGCAGGACGCTCGCAGCTTTCACTTTCGTGCGACGGCCGTGCGGGCTCTCCACCTGGAAGGAGGCCGGCGCCTGGGCGAGCACGGTACCGACCTTAACCTCGCCCTCTTCCTCGTACAGCACCTGCACTTCAGTGCCCCGCGAAGCTCAAGATGCGCGGCAACTGCTCGGGAAAGCTCTGCAGGCTATGGTCGCCGCCTCGTACGACGACCTGCTCGGCCCCTGCGTAGCGCTCGACCGCGCGACGGTAATCGAGCACCTCGTCTCCGGTTTCGACCAGCAGGAGGTAGCGCTCCGGACTCACCCGGGGAACGTCGAGCTCGCGCCACCGCTCAAGATGCTGTTCCTTCAGGACGTACGCCGCTCCCGTGAACAGGTTTTTCTGCGGCCCGAGGTAGGCGCGCAATCCAACATGAGGATCGATGGCCGGGTTGATCAGGACGGCGCGTCCGCCGTCGGTCTCGACGAAATAGGTGGCGTAAAACCCGCCGAGCGAGGAGCCGATGTAGCAGAGCTTGGCCCTGTCCACACCCGCCACTCGTTCGCGCACGATGCGCACCGCCTCACGCGCATCGGGCGGCAATGCGGGGCAGGCGAACTCAGCCGCGAGGCCGCGCTCGGCCATGTGCCGTTCCATGACCTGGGCCTTGTGCGACTGCGGCGATGAATTAAAGCCGTGCAGATAGACGATCACACCGCGGCGCCCGGCAGGCGCCCGAGGAGCTTGGCGTGGATGCCGCCGAACCCGCCGTTCGACATCACGAGTACGTGATCGCCTGAGCGTGCCTCGCGAAGGATGGCGGCGATCAGCGCTTCCAGGTCCTCGGTGCATTGGGCGCGCGGCCCGAGGGGCTTGAAAACAGTCTCGGCGTCCCAGCCCAATCCGGACGTATAGACATAGATCTTGTCCGCGAGCGCGAGGCTCGCGGGCAGGGACTCCTTCATCAGCCCGCGCTTCATCGTGTTCGAGCGCGGCTCGAGGACGGCAAGGATGCGTGCGTCGCCGACGCGCTGGCGCAGGCCTTCGATCGTGGTCTGGATAGCCGTCGGGTGGTGGGCGAAATCGTCGTACACCGTGACCCCCGCCGCGCGCCCGCGCAGTTGCATGCGACGGCGCACGCCGCCGAACCGGGATAGCGCTTCGATCGCCTGCGCCGGCTCGACCCCGACGTGGCGGGCCGCAGCCAGCACGGCCAATGCGTTGGAGCGATTGTGGGCACCGAGCAAATCCCAGCGCACGCGCCCGACCGGCTCGCCGCGCCACGCGACCTCGAAGTCGCCTTGCGCGGATTGGGCGCCGGCTTCCCAACCGACCGGAGTATTGAAGCGTTCGATGGGGCTCCAGGCACCCCTGCTCAGCACCCGCGCCAGCGCCGGATCCGAGCCATTGGCGACCAACATACCGCTTCGGGGCACAGTCCGCACGAAGTGGTGAAATTGGCGTTCGATGTCTGCAAGATCGTCGAAGATGTCACCATGATCGAACTCCAGGTTATTCAATATTGCGGTGCGGGGACCGTAATGAATGAATTTGGAGCGCTTGTCGAAAAACGCCGTGTCGTACTCGTCCGCCTCGATGACGAAGAGCGGGCTGCCCGTATGCCTCGCCGACACCGGAAAATCCATCGGCACGCCGCCAATCAGGAAGCCGGGCGATCGGCCGGCGCGTTCCAGCACCCACGCGAGCATCGATGAAGTCGTCGTCTTGCCGTGGGTTCCGGAAACGGCGAGCACGTGACGGCTGGTTAACACGTGGGCCGCGAGCCATTGCGGTCCCGACTCGTAGCGTTCGCCCCGATCGAGGATGGCTTCCATTAGGGGGTTGCCGCGCGTGACCACGTTGCCGATGACCCACAGGTCCGGGCGCAAGGCGATCTGGTCCTCGCCGAAGCCTTCGGTGAGCTCGATGCCAAGGGCGGTGAGCTGCTCGCTCATCGGCGGATACACGTTCGCATCGCATCCGGTGACGCGGTAGCCGGCCGCGCTCGCGATCGCGGCGATGCCGCCCATGAACGTGCCGCAAATGCCGAGGATGTGGAGATGCTGGGAACTCAAGCGGGGACTCGGAGGCGGAGGACTCGCGATTCTATTAGATGCCCTATGATCGGGCGGCAGCCATGCCGCGCAGGATCAATCGCCAGTCGGACATGCGCACGCGCATCGCTGCGGCGGCCGCGCGCATCATGGCCGAGGACGGCATCGACGATTTCGCCCTCGCCAAGCGCAAGGCGGCGCGTCAGCTCGGCGCGAGCGACACCCACTCCCTGCCCGGCAATGATGAAATCGAAGCCGAGCTCCGCGCTTATCGCGCCCTCTACCAGGCGGACGAGCACCCGGAGCTGATTGACGAGCTGCGCCGCGTCGCCCTGGATGCGATGCAGGCGCTCGAGCAGTTCAGCCCATACCTGACCGGCCCGGTACTCGCCGGCATCGCCGGCCCTTACGCCGAGATCGACCTCCAGCTTTTTCCTGATAGCGCAAAGGAAGTCGAGATCTTCCTCCTCGATCGCGGCATCCCGTTCACCACTCGGGAGGCGCGCCGCTATTCGGGGGATCGTGCACGCGCGGTGAGCTTGATTTCCTTGAGCTGGCAGGGCGTACCGCTGCGTCTTTCGGTGCTCGATCCACGCGATGAGCGGGTAACGCTGAAGACGTCCCAAGCCGGCAAGGTGCTGGAACGCGCCGGAATCGCCGAAGTTGGCGCTATCTTAGGCGTCGAACGCGGTACGAAAAGTCGGTAACATACTGGCATCGTCGGCCAAATACACACTTCGGGCCAAATTTCCCGTACGAGAGCCAGAGAAAGGCACTCGGCCCGCCGCCGTGACGGAAAGGGCCGAGGACGGCCGCGCTGGTTACGGCTAAAATCGCCGCCTTCTGCGGCGAAAAATCGCCAAACATCGTCCAACTCCCGTAGGCGCGGCTCATGGATCTACGAAAGCTGAAAAAGCTGATCGACCTCGTCCAAGAGTCCGGCATCGCCGAACTTGAAATCACCGAGGGCGAAGAGAAG
>DATLDY010000213.1:0-9359 GCA_035525655.1 Burkholderiales bacterium | reverse complement strand
GCTTCGCCTCCGTCGCCCGTCGAGCATACTGGAAGCGGACGACGATAAGCGACGTCAAACCCGCAGGATGCGGACCTTCGGGAACACGCTTCGAAGGCGATCGAGGTCCTTGAAGTCGGAGGTCAACACGATGTCGTTCCGACGGGCGGCCGAGGCCATCACGATCGCGTCGACGACGCCGGCGCCCTTGACGGCGCCGACCGCTTCGCCGGCGACGTGCGCGAGATCCTCGAACAGCGGCTCCACGATGCACGATCGGAGCAACGCCGCGACGCGTGCCGAACGTGCCCCACCGCGCCAGGTCTCGGCGACGACGACCGTCGGCACCGTCAGGACCTCGCCGCTCCGCTCGGCCTCATCGAGGTTCTGAATGACGCGGCGTTCGCCTCGCTCGAACGCGATCAGCGCTCCGGTGTCGAGAGTGAGTCCCATTCCGCTCGGGTCGCCGCCCGCTCCTCGTCGGTGATGGCGCCGTGCTCGGCCTCGTACTCCTCGATGAGCCGACGGAGCCTGGTACGTCGAAGATTGCCATCCAGCACCTCGGTCACGTACGCGCTGAGCGTCCGGCCCGCCTGTTTCGCCTCGCGCTTGACCTCGCGGAGGACCGACTCGTCGACGGTGATGGAGATCTTCCGAGCGCGGGAGGCGCCCCGCCGTGTGCTGCGAGCGACCTTCGCCGGCCGGGTGGTCTTCGCCATGATCTCATCCTACCGCCGGTAGGATGAACGTCAACGGCGCGCGCCCGACGGCAGTTGACGCGGTGGGTGAACCGCAGAAAACTCACGCATCGCGCGATCAAGGAGCCCATGAAGAAGGTCCAGCTGGCGATGCGGGTGAACGGCGACGAGGTCGAGGTCGCGTTCGCGCCGCACAAGACGCTCCTCGAGGTGCTGCGCGAGGACCTCGGGCTGACGGGCACGAAGCACGGCTGCGAGCTCGGCGAGTGCGGCGCGTGCGCGGTGCTGGTCGATGGAGAGCCGCAGCTCTCCTGCCTCGCGCTAGCGCTCGACTGCGAGGGGCGCTCGATCGACACGGTGGAAGGCATGGCCCGGGGCGCAGAGCTGCATCCGCTGCAGGCCGCTTTTGCCGACTTCGGCGCCGCGCAGTGCGGCTATTGCACGCCCGGCATCCTGCTCACCGCCAAGGCGCTGCTCGCGCACGAGCCGGCGCCTTCGCGCGAGCGCATCAAGGAAGCGATCTCGGGGAATCTTTGCCGCTGCACCGGGTACCACCAGATCGTCGAAGCCATCGAAGAGGGCGCGAGGAGAATGGTTAAATGAAGGTGATCGGCAAGCCGCGCCGCCGCGTCGACGGCCGCGCCAAGGTGACCGGGCAGACGCGCTTCGCGGACGACGTGGTGCTGCCGCGCATGCTGCATATGAAGCTCCTGCGCTCGCCGCATCCGCATGCGCTCATCGAGGACATCGATACCGAGCGCGCCAAGGCGCACCCCGGCGTCCACCTGGTGCTGACCGGCAAGGACTTCCCGATCACCTTCGGCATCCTGCCCGTCACCCAGGACGAATATCCGCTCGCACCGAAGCACGTGCGCTACGTCGGCGATCCGGTAGCGGCCGTGATCGCGAAGGACGAGCAGGCGGCGACCGAAGCGCTCGATCTCATCGAGGTGCGCTACAAGCCGCTCGACACGATCAGCAATCCCGAGGAGGCGCTCGCCAAGCCCGAACCGCGCATCCATGATTACAGCGAGCAGGGCAACATCCATCGCCTGCAGGCTTTCCAGTTTGGCGATGCCGAGGCGGCGATCGCCCAGTCGGATCACATCTTTGAGGACCTGTTCTTCTACGAGGGCAACACGCACCTGCCGATCGAGCAGCACGCCTCGGTTGCCGCGCTCGACGCCGACGGCAAGCTCACGCTGTGGTCCTCGACGCAGGTACCGCACTACGTGCACAAGGCGCTCGCGCGCGTGCTGCAGATGCCGGCTTCGCAGATTCGCGTCATCGCAACGCCCAACGGCGGCGGCTTCGGCGGCAAGTGCGACGTGTGCAATCACGAGATGGTCGCGGCAAAAGCGGCGCTCGTGCTCGGCCGGCCGGTGAAGATCTGCCTGAACCGCGAGGAAGTGTTCTACATGCACCGCGGCCGCCACCCGGTGCTGATGAAGTTCCGAACCGGCGTCACCAAGGACGGCAAGCTTACCGGGATGCATCTGCAGACGCTGGCCGACGGCGGCGGCTATGGATCCTATGGCGTCGCCAGCACGTTCTATACGGGCGCGCTACAGACAGTCACCTACGAGCTGCCGCGCTACAAATTCGAGGCGGCGCGCGTCTTCACGAACAAGCCGCCGTGCGGCCCGAAGCGCGGGCACGGCACGCCGCAGCCGCGCTTTGGGCAGGAGATCCAGCTCGACAAGATCGCGGAGCGGCTCGGCAAGGATCCGGCGGAGCTGCGCCTCGGGATGGTGGCGAAGCCGAATTCACTCACCGCCAACTGGCTGAAGATCGGCTCGATCGGCCTCGAGCAGTGCATCCGCACCGTAGTCGAGCGCGCCGACTGGCAGCGCCGCTTCCGCAAGATGGGACCGGGGAAGGGTCTGGGAATCGCGTGCGGCTCGTACCTTTGCGGCGCGGGGCTGCCGATTTACTGGAACAAGATGCCGCAGAGCGGCGTGCAGATCCTCCTCGACCGAAGCGGCCAGGTCACCGTATTTTGCGGCGCGACCGAGATCGGCCAGGGCTCGGACGACGTGCTCGCCGCGATCGTCGCCGAAGTGCTGGGCATCGATCCGTTCGACATCCGCTGCGTGACCGGCGATACCGGCATCACGCCGATCGACCTCGGCTCCTACTCGAGCCGCGTCACCGTGATGATGGGAAATGCAGCGATCGATGCAGCGCAGAAGCTGAAACGCCTGCTCGCAGAAGCCGCCTCCGAGCATCTGGAGGTTGCTCCCGATCGGTTGCAGTTCGCCAATGGGCGCGTGGCGTTCGACAAGCTCAGCGTTACGTTTGCCGAAGCGATCGTGCTCGCCGAGGAGAAGTTCGGCACGCTCGGCGCGGTGGGCTCGTACAAGCCGCCGCGCGCCCCCGGCCGATACAAAGGCGCCGGCGTCGGCCCTTCGCCCGCGTATTCGTACACCGCCTGCATCGTCGAGGCGCATGTCGATGAGAAGACCGGGTGGATCAGCGTCCCGAAAATCTGGATCGCGCACGACATCGGCCGCACGATCAATCCGGTGCTCGCGCGCGGGCAGGTCGAGGGCAGCGTGTACATGGGGCTATCGGAAGCGCTGATGGAAGAGCAGGTGTTCCGCCGCCTGCCGCCCAAGCTTTCGGGCGCGCTCGTGCACAAGATCCCGTCGCTCCTCGAATACAAGAGCCTGACATCGCTCGACATGCCGGACATCGACACGGTGCTGATTGAGGATCCGGATCCAAACGGCCCGTTCGGCGCGAAGGAAGTCGGGCAGGGGCCTTTGCTGCCGGTGATGCCCGCGGTGGCGAACGCGATCTTCGACGCGGTGGGCGTTCGCATCGATGAGCTGCCGATCACGCCGGACAAGGTGCTGCGCGCGCTCGAAAAGAAACGCAAAGGCGAATTGCCCCGAGTGGGCCCGGAGCATTTCCCCCACGTACCGTACCCGGAAGCGCTCGTCGTGGCGCCGCCATGGGAAGGCGGCGATGGCAAGGAGACCCAGAAAAATGATGCGGCTGCCGTGGTTTGATTACCGCGCGCCGGCCAGCGTCGGCGAGGCGGCGCGGATCCTGGCCGGCGAAGGCCCGGGCGCCACGCTGATTGCCGGCGGCACCGACCTGGTGCCGAACATGAAGCGCCGGCAGATGGCGCCGCGGGTTCTGGTCTCCCTCAGAAATATTCCCGAGCTCACGCGCAACGGCGCCGCGCTGGGCGCCGGCCTCACGCTGACCGGCATAGTGCGCAAGTCCGAATTGCCGCGCGGCCTGCGCCAGGCGGCAGCGCAGGTGGCCACCGTGCACCTGCGCAACATGGGCACCATCGGCGGCAACCTGTGCCTCGATACGCGCTGCAACTACTACAACCAGAATTACGAGTGGCGCAAGGCGATCGACTTCTGCCTGAAGAAGGACGGCGACATCTGCTGGGTGGCAACGGCTAGCAAGCGTTGCGTGGCGATGTCCTCGACCGATTGCGCGCCCGCGCTGCTTACGCTATCGGCAAAGGTGACGCTGGTCTCGGCCGGCGGCGAGCGTGAAGTCGCCTTGCAGGATTTCTACAACAACGACGGCATCGACTATATGCGGCGCCGCCCGGACGAGATCCTCACCCAGGTGCAGTTCGAGAACCTGCCGAGCACCTACTGGAAGCTGCGCCGCCGCGGTGCCTTCGACTTCCCGGTGCTGGGTGTTGCCGCCGCGCTGACTCCTGCAGGCGCGCGCATCGCGCTCGGCGCGGTCGCCTCGCGTCCGTTCCTGGTCGATTCGGCGAACCAGTTCCTCGCCGGCAAGGCGCTGAGCGACGAGGTCATCGCGGAGGCCGGCCGGTTGGTGGCCTCGCGCGCCAAGCCGATGGACAACGCCGACCTCGATCTCTACTGGCGCAAGGACGTGACGGCGGCATTCGTCGGCTATGCGCTGCGCGAGCTGCGCGGCGACGACATGCGCGAGACGCGGATGAAGATCGCGAGGCAGGCGCTCGCATAGAATTACCCTTCCCATCACGGAGGAGGGGACCATGAATCGATTGAGCTTTGCTGCGGCCGCGGTTGTCCTGTTGGTCGGTTGCGCGCAGATGTCGGGGATGATGCCCGGCGGCGGCTGGGAGACGCTGGTCGACGGCGAGAAGGGACTCGAGAACTTCAACCGGGTCGGCGACGCCAACTGGCGCGCGGAAGGCGGCGCGATCGTCGCCGATGCGGGCAAGGGCGGGCACCTCGTGTCGAAGAAGTCGTACGGCGATTTCGAGATGCGCGCCGAGTTCTGGGCGGCGACCGATACGAATAGCGGCATCTTCCTGCGCTGCAAGGATCCGGCGAAGATCACCGCGACCGAGTGCTATGAAGTCAACATCTGGGACATCCGTCCGGAGCCGAAGTACGGCACCGGCGCGATCGTCGATGTGGCGGCGGTCGCCGTTCCGATCGCCAACAAGGCGGGCGGGCGCTGGAATACCTACGAGATCACCGCCAAGGGCTCGCAGCTCACCGTCAAGCTGAACGGCGTGCAGACGGCAAGCGCGCAGGACGGCAAGCTGCCCTCCGGTCCGTTCACGTTGCAGTACGGACCCGGCGTCAAGAACGTCCAGGGCGGGCCCATCAAGTGGCGCAAGGTGCAAGTCCGGCCGTTGTAGGCCTTCTCCTGCTGCTCGCGCGGTGCGCGGCGCTGGCGCAGCAGCCGGGAATGTCGGTTCCGGTCACCGTCTCGAAGCCCGACGGGGCCGGACCCTTTCCCGCGATCGTGCTGATGCACGATTGCAGCGGCCTCGGGCCGCGATCGAGCGGCACGCCGGGCCTTTGGGCGCGCACCCTCGTCGAGCGCGGCTACGTCGTCATCATGCCGGACAGCTTTTCCACCCGCGGCTTCCCTGACGGCGTCTGCATCCACGCTCCGCGCGGGCGGCAGAACGTCAGCCCGAGCCGCCGTGTGGAGGACGCGTTCGAGGCGCTCGCGTACGCGCAAAAGCTTCCGTACGTGGATGGCGGCCGCGTCGGCATCATGGGCGGCTCCCATGGCGGCAGCACTACGCTGCTGGCGCTAGGGCAGGGCAGCGGAGGATTCAGGGCGGGCGTGGCGCTTTATCCGCGATGCTCGTTCGCGGCGCAGTCGTATGCGCCGTCGGCGCCGCTCATGATCCTCACCGGCGAGCTCGACGACTGGACGCCCGCAGCGGAGTGCAGGCGATTGGAGGGCGGCCCGACGCTACTGAAGATCTATCCGGGCGCGCACCATTCCTTCGACAACGAGCGTCCGGTGCGCTTCGTGCCCGAGCGCATCAATCCTTCGTCCCCCAGCGGAAGGGGCGCCACGACCGGCGGCAATGCAGCGGCCTGGCGCGATGCGATCGAGCAGGTGACGGCGTTCTTCGCCCGGATGTGAATTCGGGGACGGAGCCCGAATTCCAGCGACGCGCAGCTTACGGAATTCGGGCTCCGTCCCCGAATTCACTAGTCGTTTTTGATGTTCGCGGCCTTGGCGACGGCCGACCACTTGGCGATGTCGCGCGCAACCGTGTGCCCGAGCTCCTCGGCGCTGCCGCCCACCGGCTCGATGCCCATCGCCGCGAACCGCTCCTTCACCTCGGCCGTATGCACGACGCGAGCCACTTCCTTCTGCAGCCGCGCGACGATCGCGGGCGGCGTCTTCGCCGGCACGAAGAACGCGGTCCATACGGGCACTTCCATGTCCTGCACGCCGGCCTCCGCCATGGTGGGCACGTCCGGGAACCCCGGATGGCGCTTGTTCGCGGTGACCGCGAGCGGCCGCACGGTGCCGGCCTTGAGGGGCCCGGCGGCCGGCGGCGGATCGACGAGCGTGACCGTCACCTGGCCGCCGATCACGGCCTGCACGGACTCGCCGCTGCCCTTGTAGGGAATCATCTCGAACTTGGTGCCGGTGCGCTGCTTGAAGAGCTCGGTGGCAATCTGGAAGATGCCGGCGCTCGACGCATAGTTCGCCTTGCCGGGATTCGCCTTCGCATAGTCGATGAGCTGCTTGATGCTGGTGATCTGGCTCGAAGAGCTGACGACCGCGATCAGCGGAAAGGTGCTGATCATGGAGATCGGCGCGAAGTCGCGCACCGGGTCGTAGGGCAGCTTGGTGTACGTGGCGGGGTTGATCGTCATCGGGCCGCTGGGACCCATGAGGATCGTGTAGCCGTCGGGCGCCGCCTTCGCGACCGTCTCGGCGGCGATGATCGATTGCGCGCCCGGCTTGTTCTCGACGATCACCGGCTGGCCGAGGCTCTTCGACATCTCGGGCGTCATGACGCGCACGATGATGTCGTTGCCGCCGCCCGCCGAGTAGCCGACGATGATGCGGATCGGCTTGTTCGGATAATCCTGCGCGGCCGCGGGCAGCGCGAGCGCGCATAGCAATAGCAGGATGCTTCTCAACGTTTTATCCTCCTGCGCCTAATTTAGCATCTTGAAGTCGGCATCGCCGAGATCGAGCGACCCCGCCTTCATGTTTTCCGCGAGGTGCTCGAGCGAGCCCGTTCCGGGGATCGGCAGCATCACGGGCGATTTCTTCAGCAGCCAGGCGATCACCACCTGCGCCGGCGTGGCGCCGAGCCGGCTCGCCATCGCCTTCACCTTGGCAGTGCGCAGCGATGAGCCGTCGCCGAGCGGATACCACGGCAAAAATGCGATCCCCAGGCGCTCGCACGCCTTGAGCACATCCTCGGAATGCCGGTCGCCCAGGTTGTAGCGGTTCTGCACCGAGATAATGGGCACGATCCCGCGCGCCTGCTCGAGCTGCTGCACGGTGACATTCGACAGGCCGATATGGCGCACCTTGCCTTCGCGCTGGAACTGCGCGAGCGTGCCGACCTGCTCCTCGAAGGGCACCTTCGGATCCGGTGCGTGCAGCTGGTAGAGATCGATGCGCTCGAGCTTCAGTCGCTTGAGGCTCCCTTCGAGGTCCTGGCGCAGCTTCTGCGGCCGGCCGTCCTCGTCCCAGCGCTCGCGCCGCGGCCGCACCAGGCCGCACTTGGTGCCGATGACCAGGTCCTTCGGATAGGGATGCATCGCTTCGGCGATGCAGATCTCGCTGTGGTGCGGACCATAGCTCTCGGCCGTATCGAAGAAATTCGCGCCGAGCTCATACGCGCGCCGCAGCACGCGGTGCGCGTTGGCGCGATCCTGCGGCGGCCCCCAGATATCCGGATCCTCGATCACCCGCATCGCGCCGAAGCCGATGCGATTCACGTTCAGGTCACCCAGCTTCATATGAATTCCGTACCCGGTACGTAATTATCTTGTCAGCTCGCGTATTACCGAAGCGAGACCCAGCGTGACGCGCGCCATACGCAAGTAATCCAGCTTCTCCGGCGTATCGCTCGGCAGATGGTAGTGCGGATAGCGGTAGAACGCGGTGTCCGTGACCATGATGGCCGGGAAATTATGCTGCCGGAAGGACCAGTGGTCGGACCAGGTGACGCCGGGAATCGACGCCGGTGCAGCAACACCCTCCGACGGAAACTGCGTATGCGCGCGAAAGGCGCCGATGGCTTGTCGGACCAGGGAGCGTGCGCCGAGGTCGCCGACGAAAGCGATGAAATCCCCGCGGTCCGGATAGAACCACGACAACGGCGGCGGGTATTGCTGGCTGCCGGGCTCGTCGCGGTAATAGCCGAGCATCTCGAGCGAGATCATCGCCTTGACCGCGTCGCCTTGCGCCTTGGCGCGCGCCGCCCAGGCATGGCTGCCCATCTCGCCGCTCTGGAAGTACGGCATCTCCTCGTTCGCAAAGGCGACGAAGCGCGCCGGCAGCTTCATCCGCGCGAGCTCGACCAGCACCGCGACGCCTGAAGCGTTGTCATCGGCGCCCGGTGACCCGGGCACGGTGTCGTAGTGCGCTCCGACGACCACGGCGCCCGCTCCCGCCTCCACGTTCCGGACGGTCCGCCCACCGCTGGAAAACTCTTGCTCGCGGAACTCGCCGAGCTGCGCCGCGATATACCGCGCCGGTCTATCCAGGTCTGTATTGCGCTCGCTGCCCGCCAAAGCAACGACATGACCGCGCAGGCGCTCAGCCAAGGCCTTTTCTTCCGCAGTGAAGTCGAGCGGCCCGCGATAGGAGCTGCCCGGCATGCCGATCACCATGTACCCGCCGCCCGCAAGCAATGCGCCCAGCACGCCCGCGATGGCCAGTAATTTATTCGAGCGCGTGCTTCAGCTCGTCCAGGAGGTCCTGCACGTCCTCGATCCCCACCGAAAGGCGCACGAGGCCATCGCTGATGCCAAGGCCCGCCCGCACATCCTCCGGCAGCGATGCGTGGGTCATGATCGCCGGGTGCTCGATGAGGCTCTCGACGCCGCCGAGGCTCTCCGCCAGTGTGAAGAGCTTGCAGCGCTCGAGGAAACGCCGCGAGGCGCCCAGGCCGCCCTTGATCACCGCGCTCACCATGCCGCCGTAGCGGCGATTCATCTGCTTCGCCGCGAGAAGGTGCTGGGGATGGCTGGCGAGGCCGGGATAGATCACGCGCTCGATCTTCGGATGCTTCTCGAGCCATGCCGCGATGTGCATGGCGTTGCCGCAGTGACGCTCCATGCGCAGGGCGAGCGTCTTGATGCCGCGCAAGGTGAGGAACGCGTCGAACGGGCTCGGTATCGCGCCCACCGCGTTCTGCAGGAAGGCGAGCTTCTCCTTCAGCTCCGCATTGCCGCGAATGATGGCGGCGCCGCCAATGACATCCGA
>DATLDY010000316.1:0-9887 GCA_035525655.1 Burkholderiales bacterium | reverse complement strand
CCGCGGCCGGCAGGTCCGACGCCTTCAGGTCCGCGTAGCGCCGATCGTGCTTCGGGTGCCGCGCGTCGTCGAGCTTGAGCGGCGGCGGCGGATCGGAATAGCTGCGCCGCCAGACGAGGACCTGCTCCTCACCGAACTTCGCCGCCGTCTCCGCTTTATTGAGCCCCTGCAGGTCGCCGTAGTGGCGCTCGTTCAAATGCCAGTTTTTCTCGACGGGGAGCCACATGCGATCGAGCTCCTCGAGCGTGAGCCATAGCGTGCGGATCGCGCGCTTGAGGACCGAGGTATAGGCGACATCGAAGTCGTAGCCGCCTGCTTTCAGCAGACGTCCGGCGCTGCGCGCCTCTTCGATCCCTTTGGCGGAAAGATCGACGTCGGTCCAGCCGGTGAAGCGGTTCTCGCGATTCCACGTCGATTCACCGTGGCGCAGAAGGACGAGCCGCAGTGGGGGATTCGGCATCGCGCTCAATTATAATCGCCGCCTTCCGTGGATTTCGGCCTGCCTTTGGACTTCGTCCGCAACAACCTTCTTCTCTTCGTCGTCGCCCTGGTTTCCGGCGGCATGCTGCTCTGGCCGCTGGTGCGGCGCAGCTCGGGCGGGCCGTGGCTCAGCCCGGCACAGGCGACGCACCTCATCAACCGCGAGGACGCTCTGGTCCTCGATGTGCGCGAGCCCGCTGAGTTCGCTGCGGGCCACGTGCTCGGCGCGAAGAACGTGCCGGTCGCGCGCATGGAAACTGCTGGCGCTGACGTCATGAAGCGAAAAGACCGGCCGGTCATCGTGTACTGCGATGGGGGCGATCGTTCCGGCAAGGCCATCGCGGCGCTCAAGAAGCAGGGATTCGCGCGCCTGGGCAACCTGTCGGGCGGCTTGAAGGCGTGGCAGGACGCCGGCCTGCCCCTGGAGAAGTGATGCCGAAGGTTTTGATGTATTGCACCGCGGCCTGTCCGTTCTGCCAGGCCGCCGAGCGGCTGCTGGTCGAGAAAGGCGTGACGATCGACAAGGTGCGGGTCGACCTCCAGCCGGGGCTGCGCGCCGAGATGCAGCAGAAAAGCGGGCGGCGCACCGTGCCGCAGATCTGGATCGGCGAGCGCCACATCGGCGGCTGCGACGACCTGTACGACCTCGACCGCCAAGGCGGCCTCGATCCCTTACTCAAGGCGGTACCATGACCGAACCCCAGCAGCCGGAGCCGGCGACCTTCCAGATCGAGAAGATCTACGTGAAGGACCTCTCGCTCGAGATCCCGCACGCGCCGAAGATCTTCACCGAGCAGGTCGCCCCCGAGGTGCAGGTGCAGATCAACACCGAGGCCGATGGCTTCGCCGAGGGGTACTACGAGGTGATCGTCACCGCCACGGTGACCGCGAAGATGGGCGAGCGCACCCTGTTCCTCGCCGAAGCGACGCAGGCCGGCATCTTCGCCGTGCGCAACGTTCCGCCCACCGAGATCGGACCGCTTCTCGGCATCGCGTGCCCGACGGTGCTCTTCCCGTACCTGCGCGAGACCATGTCGGACATGATCACGCGCGGCGGCTTCCCGCCTTTGCTGCTCTCGCCGCTGTCCTTCGAGGCGCTTTACGTGCAACAGCAGCAGCAGATCGCGGGCTCCGCGCAACCCGGGCCGCGCATCGAAGTCGCCCGCTAGCCTGGTAAGTTCAAAACTTCAGAAAGTTGCGGTCCTCGGGGCGGGCGCCTGGGGCACCGCGATCAGCTGCGTGCTCGCGGCGCGGCTCGACGTCTCCCTGTGGGCGCGAGATGCACGGCAGGCCGCGACCATCGCCACCTCGCGGCGCAACGACCGCTACCTCCCCGGGTTCGAGCTTCCGTCGACCGTAGCCGTCACCGCCGATCTGGCCGCCGCGGCGCGCGGCGCCGATCTGCTCCTCGCTGCGACGCCGGTGGCCGGCTTGCGCGAGCTCCTCGGCAAGCTCGGCGCGGCCGACCGCGTGGTCTGGCTGTGCAAAGGCTTCGAGGAAGGCAGCGGTGACCTGCCGCACCAGATAGCCGCGGCTGCTCTGGGCGAAAAGGCGCGTTTCGGCGCCCTCTCCGGTCCGTCATTTGCCGAGGAAGTGGCGCGCGGCCTGCCTTGCGCACTCACGCTCGCCTCGCGCGATGCGGCCTTCGCGCGCGAAGCGGCGGCTCTCCTGCACGGCGGGCGCATGCGCGTTTATTACAGCAGCGATCTCGTGGGCGTCGAGATTGGCGGCGCGGTGAAGAACATCATGGCCATCGCCGCCGGCATGTCCGACGGCATGGGGCTTGGTTTGAACGCCCGCGCCGCCCTGATGACTCGCGGGCTCGCCGAGATCGCGCGGCTCGGCACCGCGCTCGGCGGGCAGCCCGAGACGTTCATGGGCCTTGCAGGGGCGGGCGACCTCATCCTCACGGCGACGGGCGACCTCTCGCGCAATCGCCGCGTCGGCCTCGAGCTCGCTCGCGGCCGCTCGCTCGGCGAAGTCATGGCGGCACTCGGCCATGTCGCCGAGGGCGTGCATTCCGCCAAGGAGGTGGCGCGGCTGGCTGCGGCACGCGGCGTCGACATGCCGGTCACGAATGCCGTGAATGACGTGCTGGCGGGGCGCATCGCGCCAACTGCGGCGGTCGAGCGTTTGCTTGCGCGCGAGTCGAAGATGGAGCGCTAGTCGAAACCGAGTTGGCGCCACGCCTCGAACACGGCGACCGCTACGGCGTTCGATAAGTTGATGCTCCGGTTGCCCGGCCGCATCGGCAGTCGCAATCGCATCTCGGGCGCGAAATCGTCGAGCACCGCCGTGGGAAGCCCGGACGCCTCGGCGCCGAATACCAGGACATCCTCGCGCGCGTAGCGCACGTCGGTGAACAGACGCTGAGCCGCCGTGGTGAACGCGAACATGCGCCGCCCCGTGAGGGCGGTGCGCAAATCCGTCCAGGAAGCGTGCACCTGCAGGCTCGCGTACTCGTGATAGTCCAGCCCGGCGCGCTTGAGCTGCTTGTCGTCGAGCGAAAAGCCGAGCGGCTGCACGAGGTGCAGCCGTGCGCCGGTGTTCGCCGCAAGGCGGATGACGTTGCCGGTATTCGGCGGGATCTCGGGCTGGACAAGGACGACGTCGATCACAGGGTGCGCGCCACGACCCAGTTGACGACGTGCACCGCACCGGCGGCTTTGAGCGTTCGCGCGAGCTCGTGCAGCGTCGCGCCGGTCGTCATGACGTCGTCCACGACGGCGATCTTCGCGCCGATCAGCGACCGGGTGCAGCGAAAGGCGCCGCGCACATTGCGCTGGCGCTCGTCGTACGGAAGCTCCATCTGCGGCGGCGCGTCGCGCGTGCGCTCGCACAGGCCGACATCCAGCCCTTGCTTGCGCAGGTGCCTCGCGATCTCGACCGACTGGTTGTAGCCGCGGCCGCGCAACCGTTGCGGTGAGAGCGGAACGGGCACCACGCAGTCGACGCTGTCGGCCCGGGTCTTGTCGATCAGCAGGGACGCAAGCAAAGGCGCGAGCGCGAGCTCGCCGCGGAACTTGAGCGCGTGCACGAGCGCATCGGCCGGAAAATCGTAGGCGAGGGCGGCCTGCGTGGCGTCATATGCCGGTGCGTTCGAGAGGCAGCGACCGCACACGGAAGCCCCGGGCGACGCAAGAGCGCAGCGTGGACAAAGTGGAAAGTTCAGGCGCGGCAGGTCGGCATCGCATTGCGCGCACAAGAGCTCGCGCGCGCGGCCCCGGCATAGGAAGCAGCTGCCGCCAAAAAGTACGCTAGCCAGCTTTTCTCGCATACCATCTCCGCCCCATGTGGACTGTAGCCCAGCTTGAGCGCGATCTCGCCGCCGGCCGCGCGACCAGCCGCGAGCTCGTCGAGCAGGCGCTCGCCCGCATCGCGGCGCCTGACGGCGAAGGAAAGCGCGCGTTTCTAAAGGTGTATGCCGACAGCGCGCGCGCGGAAGCGGATCATTGCGATCGCTTGAGGAAGGCGGGCGTGCGGCGCTCGCCGATCGACGGCCTGCCGGTGTCGCTCAAGGATTTGTTCGACGTCGCGGGAGACGTGACGCGCGCCGGATCCAAGGTGCTCGCGCTCGAGGCGAAACAGGATGCCGGCGCGGTTGCCCGCCTGCGTGCCGCCGGCGCGATATTCCTCGGCCGTACCAATATGGTGGAGTTTGCCTTCGGCGGCGTCGGCCTCAATCCCCATTTCGGCACGCCCCGCAACCCGTGGGATCGCAAGGCCGGGCGAGTGCCAGGCGGTTCATCGTCCGGCGCGGCCGTGGGGCAGGCGGACGGGATGTCGGTCATGGCGCTCGGATCGGACACGCGCGGCTCGATCCGTGGCCCCGCAGCGCTTTGCGGCATCACCGGATGGAAGCCCACCGCGCGCCGCGTGCCGCGCGACGGTGCTTTTCCGTTGTCGTTCACGCTCGATTCGGTGGGGCCGCTCGCCAATACGGTGGCCTGCTGCGCGACGTACGACGCGGTGCTGGCCGGCGAGCCGGCTACGCCTTTGCCTGCGCTCGACGCCAAGGGCTTGCGCCTGCTGGTGCCGCGCTCTTCCGCCCTGGAAGATCTCGACGCCGAGGTCGCCAGGGCTTTCTCGGGTGCGCTCACGCGGTTCTCCAAGCTGGGCGCGCGAGTCGAGGAAGTCGCGGTGCCGGCATTCGACCGGCAAGCTGAATATTTCAAGGGCGGCGGGTACGCCGGCGCGGAGGCGTATTACATCCACCGCCACTATCTGGACCGCCTGGACGAATACGACCCCCGGGTCGGCAAGCGCATCCTGCTCGCCAAGGAATTCTCCGCGATGGACTACATCGCGCTGGGCGATCTGCGTGCGCAGTTCATGCGCGAGATCGAGACGCTCGCGGCGCCTTTCGACGCGATCGTGATGCCGGCGGTGGCGTGCCTTGCCCCCACCATCGCGCAGACCGAGGCGAGCCTCGACGACTATGTGCGCTGGAACATGCGCATCCTGCGCAACCCGGGGCTGATCAACTTCCTCGACGGCTGCGCGGCCAGCCTGCCTTGCCACGAGCCCGGCGCCGGGCCGGTGGGGCTGATGGTGTGCGGCACCGCAGGGACCGACCGCCATACGCTCGCGGTCGCCGCGGCGCTTGAGCGCGCGCTTTCCCGAGATTGACCGCCGCGCGGCGCGCCGCCGGTTCGAGCGCGCCGCCACCGGATACGAGGCGGCGGCACGCCTGGAGACCGAGGTAGGCGTGCGCATGCGCGAGCGCCTCGACTACATGAAGGTCGCGCCGCGCCGGGTCCTCGATGCCGGCAGCGGACCCGGGCGCGAAGCGCGCGCGCTCGCCGGGCGCTACCGCGGCGCGCAGATCGTCGCTCTCGATTCCGCGCGCGCCATGCTGCCGCGACGCGGGCGCATCGAGCGCTGGCTCGGCGCCGGCGTCGCTTCGGTGTGTGCCGACCTCGCCCACCTTCCCCTGCAGGCGGACAGCATCGGGCTCGTGTGGTCGAACATGGCGCTGCATTGGCTGAACGACCCGCTCGCGGTGTTCCGCGAGTTCGCGCGCGTGCTCGTGCCCGAGGGCCTCGTCATGTTCAGCACGCTCGGGCCCGACACGCTCAAGGAGCTGCGCGCCGCGGCCGGGGCGTCGCGGGTGCACGCGTTCGTCGACATGCACGACCTTGGCGACATGCTCGTCGAGGCCGGATTCACCGCGCCGGTGATGGACATGGAACTGATTACGATCGACTACCAGGCCGGCGCGCGGCTGCTGGACGACCTGCGCGCGAGCGGCCAGACCAATGCGCGCGCCGATCGTGCGCGGGGTCTCTCGGGCCGCCAGTTCGGCGAGCGCCTGCGCCACGCGCTCGATCGTTCGCCGCGCATGACCTACGAGGTCGTCTACGGCCACGCCTGGCGGCGCGCCCCGAGCACCGGCAGCGTCAAAACAGTCCATGTTTTCAAGCGCGTTCCTTGAGACGGGGGCGTGCGCCTGTGGTAATTTACGCGCCTCTGTGATCACGCCGAGCCTCATGATTTCCCGGCGCGAGCTGGCGTTCCGGGAGGAGCGCGGTGGCTTCAGCCTGACCCTCAAGCGGAATTGCTCGATTGCACCGGGCGGGCTCGCGTGCGTTTTCGCTGCGCTGGCGGTGGTGGTGCTCGGAATCGGAATCGGGTTTGCGATCGCCGGCGCGTGGCTCATCCTGCCGTTCGCCGGGCTCGAGGTGCTGTTCCTCGGCGCGGCGTTCGTGTGCCAGGCGCGCCACGCAACCGATTACGAGCGCATCGAGCTCGACCGCGGCAGGCTGCGCGTCGAGGTGGCCGAGGCGCAGAGGATCGCCCGTTTTGAACTCGACGCGCAGCGCGCCCGCATCGAGATGCACGGCCCGCACGTGGTGCTGCGCGGGCCCGAGGAAGAGCTCAAGCTTGGACGCCACCTCGACGACGAAGCGCGCGTCGCTTTCGCCGCCGAGCTGAAAAACAGACTGCGCATCTAGATCGGGGAAAGAAGAACATGAGGGGATCCAAACTCCTTTCGGCCTTCGCGGGCCTCGCCGCACTCGCTGCGGCCGGCAGCGCGCACGCCCTCGCTTGGTATTTCCAGTCGCCGGGATCGCAGCTCGCACGCGACATCGACCACCTGCATCAGTACGTGATGTGGCTGATCATCGTCATCTTCGTCGGCGTATTCGGTTTCATGTTCTACGCGTGCTACGCGCATCGGAAGTCGAAGGGCCATCCCGCAGCGCAATTCCACGAGAACACCACCGTCGAGCTTCTCTGGACCATCATCCCCGCCATCATCCTCGTCGGCATCGCGTGGCCGGTGACCAAGGTCGTGATCGCGCAGAAAGACACATCGTCCCCGGACCTGACGATCAAGGTCACCGGCTACCAGTGGAAATGGGGCTACGACTACATCAAGGGCGAAGGCGAGGGCATCAGCTTCGTATCGATGCTGTCCACGCCGCGCGAGCAGATCGAGAACAAGGCGCCCAAGGGGGAGAACTACCTCCTCGAGGTGGACAACGAGCTCGTCGTCCCGGTGGGCAAGAAGATCCGCATGATCACCACCGCGGCCGACGTCGTGCATTCGTGGTGGATGCCCGCCTTCGGCGCCAAGCAGGATGCGATCCCCGGGTTTCTCCGCGACCTGTGGTTCAGGCCCGAGATCACCGGCACCTTCCGCAGCCAATGCGTCGAGCTGTGCGGCAAGGAGCACGGCTTCATGCCGATCGTGGTCCGCGTCGTATCGAGCGAGGATTACACCAAGTGGGTCGGTGAGCGCCAGAAGGCGACCCTCGCGCAGGCCGAGGATCCGAACAAGAAGTGGGAAAGCCCCGACCTCGTGGCCCGCGGCGAGAAGGTCTATGCCGCGAACTGCGTCGCCTGCCACCAGGCCAACGGCCGGGGCACTCCGCCCGCCTTCCCGCCCCTTGTCGGATCGAAGCTCGTCACCGGCGCGAAGGAAGGCCATATCGACATTGTGCTGAACGGCAAGCCGAACACCGCGATGCAGGCCTTCGGCAAGCAGCTCTCGGATACCGAGATCGCCGCGGTCGTCAGCTACGAGCGCAATTCCTGGGGTAATAAGTCGGGCATCGTGCAGCCCGCCGAAGTGAAAGCACGCCGGAAATAAAGGAACAGCCATGAGCTCCATCCCGCACACCCACGACCACGCCCACGATCACGGGCACGACCACGCCGATCACGGCCACGGCCATCACGGCCCGTACGGCGGCCTCATGCGCTGGGTCACGACGACGAACCACAAGGATATCGGCACGCTGTACCTGTGGTTCAGCTTCATCATGTTCCTCACCGGCGGGTTCATGGCACTCGCCATTCGCCTGGAGCTGTTCTCGCCCGGCCTGCAGTTCGTCGATCCGGACCTCTTCAACCAGTTCATCACCATGCACGGCCTGATCATGGTGTTCGGCGCGATCATGCCGGCCTTCGTCGGCTTCGCGAACTGGCAGATCCCGATGATGATCGGCGCGCCCGACATGGCGTTCGCCCGCCTCAACAACTGGTCGTTCTGGCTGCTGCCCTTCGCGGCCACGCTTCTGGTGCTGTCGTTCTTCATGCCCGGGGGTGCGCCCGGCGTGGGCTGGACGCTCTATGCGCCGCTCACGGTGCAGATGGGCATCGGCATGGACCTCACGATCTTCGCGGTGCACATCCTGGGCATGAGCTCGATCCTGGGATCGATCAACATCATCACCACCATCCTCAACATGCGCGCGCCCGGGATGACGATGATGCGGCTGCCGCTCTTCGTCTGGACCTGGCTGATCACCGCGTACCTCCTCGTCGCGGCGATGCCGGTCCTCGCGGGTGCCGTCACGATGACGCTCACCGACCGTCATTTCGGCACGACGTTCTTCAACGCCGCGGGCGGCGGCGACCCGGTGCTCTACCAGCACATCTTCTGGTTCTTCGGCCATCCCGAGGTCTACATCATCGCGTTGCCCGCCTTCGGCGTGATCTCGCAGGTGATCCCGGCCTTCTCGCGCAAGCCCCTCTTCGGCTACGCGTCGATGGTCTATGCCGTGGCGGCGATCGCGATCCTGTCCTTCATCGTGTGGGCGCACCATATGTATACGGTGGGCATGCCGGTGACCGGGCAGCTGTTCTTCATGTACGCCACCACGCTCATCGCGGTGCCCACGGGCGTCAAGGTGTTCAACTGGGTGGCGACCATGTGGAAAGGATCGCTCAGCTTCGAGACGCCGATGCTCTTCGCGCTCGGCTTCCTGTTCCTCTTCACGCTGGGCGGCTTCACCGGCCTCGTGCTGTCGCTCGTGCCGGTCGATATCCAGCTGCACGATACCTATTACGTCGTCGCCCACTTCCACTACGTGATGGTGGCAGGCGCGCTGTTCTCCGCGTTCGCCGGGATTTATTTCTGGCTGCCGAAGTGGACCGGCAAGATGTACGACGAGACGCTCGGCCAGATCCATTTCTGGCTGACCCTCTTCTTCTTCAACATGATCTTCTTCGTGCAGCACTTCCTCGGCATGGCGGGAATGCCGCGCCGCATCCCGGACTATCCGCTGATGTTCGAGACCTGGAACAAGATCTCGTCGATCGGCGCGTTCGGCTTCGGGCTGTCGCAGCTCCTCTTCCTGTACGTCGTGCTGAAGTGCATCCGCAGCGGCGCGCCGGCTCCGCAGCTGCCGTGGGAGGGAGCCGATTCGCTCGAGTGGACGCATCTGCCGACGCCGGCGCCTTATCACACGTTCGAGACGCCGCCCGTCCTGAAGTGATGGGTTCATTCAATTTGTGACGCGAAACGCAAAGACCGCGCTCATCCTCGCCACCATCGCCTTGGCCTTCTTCTTCGGCATCGTCGCGAAGTACTGGTTTCTGCGCCGATGAGCGTTCGCGCCCCAGTGGAAGTGAATCGCAAAAACAGTCAGCTGTTCGCGCGCCTCGCCATGGTGGCCGTCGGGATGTTCGGCTTCGGCTATGCGCTGGTGCCCTTCTACTACCAGATCTGCGCAGCCTGGGGCATCAACTCCTTCGGCGAAGGGCGCGCGGCGCCGACGAACACGCAGGTCGACACGGCGCGCACGATCACCGTCGAATTCGATTCCAATGCCCACGGCCTGCCGTGGCGCTTCAAGCCCGTGGTGAATCACATCGCGGTGCATCCGGGCCAGCTTGCCACGGTCGAGTACGAGGTGGTCAATGACCGCGCAACGCCGGTGACCGCGCAAGCCGTGCCGAGCTTCGGCCCGCCGCACGCCGGCGAGTATTTCCAGAAGGTCGAATGCTTCTGCTTCAAGGAGCAGACCCTTGCCCCCGGCGAGACGCGGCGCATGCCGGTGACCTTCGTGGTCGATCCGAAGCTGCCGAAGGACATCAACAGCATCGCGCTCTCGTACACGTTCTTCGAAGTCGCCGGGCGGGGCGGGAAGAGCTGATGACGGTCTACATCAATAATT
>DATLDY010000308.1:0-18075 GCA_035525655.1 Burkholderiales bacterium | reverse complement strand
CGATCACGCCCTGCGCCACGAGGTCGCCGTACTCTTCCGTCTGCGCGTTGAAGCCATAGTTACCCTTGTTCTCGAGCACTTTGTTCAGCACCACCGAAGGCTCGGCACCGCTGTTATCGACGATGATGCGCAGCGGTTCTTCCAGCGCGCGCATCACGATCTTGATGCCGGCGTCCTGGTCGTGGTTGTCGCCCTTCAGCTTGCCCTGCAGCGCCTGCTTGGCGCGGATGAACGCCACGCCGCCGCCCGGGACGATGCCCTCTTCCACCGCGGCGCGGGTCGCGTGCAGCGCGTCCTCGACGCGGGCCTTCTTCTCCTTCATCTCGACTTCGGTGGCCGCGCCGACCTTGATCAGCGCCACGCCGCCGGCGAGCTTCGCCACGCGCTCCTGGAGCTTCTCCTTGTCGTAGTCGCTGGTCGCCTCGTCGATCTGCACGCGGATCTGCTTGACGCGCGCTTCGATCTGCTTCTTCTCGCCCGCACCATCGATGATGGTCGTGTTCTCCTTCGCCGACTCGATCTTCTTAGCGCGGCCGAGGTCCTTCAGCGTCACGTTCTCGAGCTTCAGGCCGAGCTCTTCCGAGATCACCGTGCCGCCGGTGAGAATCGCCATGTCCTCCAGCATCGCCTTGCGGCGGTCGCCGAAGCCCGGCGCCTTCACCGCGACGGTCTTGAGGATGCCGCGGATGTTGTTCACCACCAGCGTGGCGAGCGCCTCGCCCTCGACTTCTTCGGCGATGATCAGCAGCGGCTTGCCGGCTTTGGCGACCTGCTCCAGGATCGGCAGCAGCTCGCGGATCGACGAGATTTTCTTGTCGTGCAGGAGGATGTACGGATCCTCGAGCACCGCGATCTGCTTCTCGGGGCTGTTGATGAAGTACGGCGAGAGGTAACCGCGATCGAACTGCATGCCCTCGACGAGGTCGAGCTCATTCTGCAGCGACTTGCCGTCCTCGACGGTGATCACGCCTTCCTTGCCGACCTTGTCCATCGCATCGGCGATGATCTTGCCGATGTCCGAATCGGCGTTCGCCGAGATCGAGCCGACCTGCGCGATTTCCTTGGAGCTCGAGCACGGCTTCGAGATCTTCTTCAGCTCGGCGGTGACGCCGATGACGGCCTTGTCGATGCCGCGCTTGAGGTCCATCGGGTTCATGCCGGAGGCAACGAACTTCATGCCTTCGCGCACGATCGCCTGGGCCAGCACGGTCGCGGTGGTGGTGCCATCGCCGGCCACGTCGGAAGTCTTGGAGGCGACTTCCTTCACCATCTGCGCGCCCATGTTCTCGAACTTGTCCTTCAGCTCGATCTCTTTCGCGACCGAGACGCCGTCCTTGGTTACGGTCGGGGCGCCGAACGAGCGCTCCAGCACTACGTTGCGGCCCTTGGGGCCGAGGGTTACTTTGACCGCGTCGGCCAGGATGTTCAGTCCATGAACCATCCGCGCGCGCGCACCTTCGTGAAAACGGACTTCTTTTGCTGCCATTGGTCTCTCTCCTAGTTCCTGAAAATGCGCCTTTTAGGCGCCTTCGATGACGCCCATGATGTCTTCCTCGCGCATGACGAGGAGCTCTTCACCCTTGACCTTCACCGTCTGCCCGGAGTACTTGCCGAACAGGATCTTGTCGCCCACCTTGACGTCGAGGGGGATGAGCTTGCCGGCCTCGTCTTTCTTGCCCTTGCCCACGGCGACGATCTCGCCCTGGTCGGGTTTTTCGGCGGCGGTGTCGGGGATCACGATCCCACCGGCCGATTTGCGCTCCTCTTCAATGCGCTTGACGATCACGCGGTCGTGCAACGGACGAATTTTCATGCTGGCTCCCAAATTTGATGAACTGCGGAAAATGCCCCGTATTACAATGGGTTGCGATGCCTCCAACCCCGGAATCCTGTAAGCCGGTGATTGTTAGCACTCGGCTTGGACGAGTGCTAATGATAGCGGCAGCGGCCTTCGTTTTCAAGGCCGGCGCCGCAGATTTGCCCAAATCGGCGCTTGACGCCCTGCGTAAAGCCGCCATTCCGCAGTCGAGCACCGCGGTGTGGGTGCAGGAAATCGGTGCCTCGCGACCGTCGATTGCGCTGAACGCGCGAGTGGCGATGAATCCGGCTTCCACCATGAAGGTGGTGACGACGTATGCGGCCCTCGAGCTCCTCGGCCCCGCGTACCGCTGGAAGACCGAGGCGTATCTGGATGGCGCCGACCTCGTCCTGCGCGGGCACGGTGATCCGAAGCTCAATTACGAGAATTTCTGGATGCTGCTACGCAATCTGCGCGGTCGGGGCTTGCGGGACGTGAGCGGCGACATCGTTCTCGACCGCAGCTATTTCGCGCCGGCTCAATACGGACCGTTCGACGACGACGTCTTTCGCCCCTACAACGTCACGCCGGATGCGCTGCTCGTCAATTTCAAGTCGCTGCGCTTCACCTTCGTTCCGCAGACCGATCAGGCCGTGCGCATCTACACCGAGCCCGCGCTCCCCGGACTCGAGGTCGCCAACGCGCTGAAGGTCGGCGCCGGTACCTGCCCCGATGGCAACCGCGCCTTCCGCGAGCTCGTCCAGGCTTCGTTCCAGGCGCGGCCGCCGCGCGCGAGTTTTTCCGGCACCTATCCCCTGAGCTGCGGCGAGCGCGACATCAACGTGGCACTGCACGATCCGCAGGACTATTTCGCTGGCATGATGCGCCAGCTCTGGGCCGAGGTCGGCGGCACGTGGAAAGGCAACGTGCGCGACGGGATCGCTTCGCCCGCCGCGAAGCTCGTTTACGCGCATGAATCGGAGCCGCTCTCCGAGATCGTGCGCGACATCAACAAGTTCTCGAACAACGTGATGGCGCGCCAGCTGTTCCTCACGATCGGCGCCGAGTTCGCCGGACCGCCGGCTCGCGCGGAAGAAGCCGCGCGGGGAATCAAGGCATGGATCGCCACAAAGAAGATCGTCGCGCCGGAGCTGGTGCTGGAGAACGGCGCGGGTCTCTCCCGCATCGAGCGGATCAGCGCCGAGCATATGGCGAGCGTGCTGCAGGCGGCCTGGCGCAGCGCGGTGATGCCCGAGTTCATCTCTTCGCTGCCCGTCGTCGCCGCCGACGGAACCATGCGCAAAAGGCTGCATGGCCAGCGCGTCGCCGGGAGCGCGCACATCAAGACCGGGCTCCTGTCCGATGCGCGCGCCATTGCCGGCTATGTGCTCGACCGGCACGGCCGGCGCCATGTCGTGGTGATGATCGTGAACCACGCCCGGGCCCGCGACGCCGATGCGGCGATGGACGCGCTGCTCGAGTGGGTCTACGACGGATCTACAGGCCCAGCTCGCTCCATAACGAATCGACCCGGCGCTTCACAGCAGCGTCCATGACGATCGGGCGGCCCCAGCGTCGCCCGGTCTCCCCGGGCCACTTGTTCGTGGCATCGATGCCCATCTTGGAGCCCAAGCCCGATACGGGGCTCGCAAAGTCGAGGTAATCGATCGGCGTGTTCTCGACCACGACCGAATCGCGCGCGGGGTCGGCGCGCGTGGTGAGCGCCCAGATCACTTCCTTCCAGTTGCGTACATCGACATCCTCGTCGCACACGATGATGAGCTTCGTGTACATGAATTGCCGCAAATAGCTCCAGATGCCGAACATCACGCGCTTCGCGTGACCGGGATATTGCTTTCGCATGCTCACCACCGCGAGGCGATACGAGCAGCCCTCGGGCGGCAGGTAGAAGTCGACGATCTCGGGAAACTGCTTGGCCAGCAGCGGCACGAACAGCTCGTTCAGCGCCACCCCGAGCATCGCCGGCTCGTCGGGCGGCTTGCCGGTATAGGTGGAGTGATAGATGGGCGAGCGGCGCATCGTCATGCGCTCGACCGTGAATACCGGGAAGCGGTCGACCTCGTTGTAATAGCCGGTGTGGTCGCCGTGCGGACCTTCGTCCGCGGTTTCCTTGCCGATAGTGCCTTCGAGCACGATCTCCGCCGACGCCGGCACCTGCAGATCGCTCCCGATGCACTTCGTCACTTCCGTGCGGGCGCCGCGCAGGAGTCCGGCGAACTGGTATTCGCCGAGCGCGTCGGGTACCGGCGTGACGGCCGCGAGCATCGTCGCCGGGTCGGCGCCGAGCGCAACCGCCACCGGGAACGGCTGCGCCGAGGCGGCGGCGTGGTCGCGATAGTCGAGCGCGCCGCCGCGGTGCGCGAGCCAGCGCATGATCAGGCGATCGCGGCCGAGGACCTGCTGGCGATAGATGCCGAGGTTTTGCCGCTTCTTCTGCGGCCCGCGCGTGACGGTCAGTCCCCACGTGATGAGCGGTCCCGCATCTTCCGGCCAGCACGTTTGCACCGGCAGGCGCGAAAGGTCGACGTCCTTGCCTTCGACGACGATCTCCTGGCACGGCGCGCCGGAGCGTTCCTTCGGCGCCATGTCCAGTACCCGCTTGAACACCGGAAACTTGTCCCACAGGTCGCGCAGCCCGCTCGGCGGCTCGGGTTCCTTGAGGTACGCGAGCAGCTTGCCCACTTCTCGCAGCTCCGTCGCGTCCTTCACGCCCATGGCGGCCGCGATACGAGAAACGCTGCCGAAGAGGTTGGCGAGCACCGGCATGTCGTGCCCCGCGGGATGCTCGAAGAGTAGAGCCGGCCCGCCGGAGCGCAGCACGCGGTCGCAAATTTCGGTCATCTCGAGCCGCGGCGAGACCGACGCCTTGATCCGCTTCAGCTCGCCCTGCGCCTCGAGCTGCGTGATGAACTCGCGCAGGTCCCGGTAGCTCACCTGCTTCTTCTGCTCATCGGGAAGACGCCATCAGCCGCTCGCTCACCTGCTCTGCAAAATCGAGAAGGAGCGTATCGCGGCCGCGCACCGCGTAGACCCGCTCCGATCCGCCGAAGAGCAGCGTGAAGGTGGTCGAGCCGCGCCAGCCGAGCACGGATAACGCGGCGCCGCCGAGGGCGCACGCAAGTGCGATCGCGGGCAGCAGCGCCGCGATCATCTCGATGAAGCGGAAGAAACTGAAGAGGGCCCGCGCCACGCCCTGCCCGCTTGCCGCCATTTCCTGCGCTGCGCCGTGCGCCACGCTGCCCACGGGGCCGGCAACCGCCAGGACGAGCAGCGCCACGACGACCAGCGCGACCCCCCAGCCGAGTTGGCGAGCGTTGCGCTCGAAGCCGACGCGAAGCGCGATCACGCGGGCGAGCGGCATCGTCTCCAGGTGGGACTCGCCGCGATGGACCAGGCAGCGCGGGTAGAGCGTCAGTTGCGAGCCGCGGGATGCCCCGCTCGTGAAATCGAAGCGCGTGAGCGCCGACTGCGCGGTGTCGTTCATCGGATGGCAAAGGCGCCGACGATGCCGGCGAAGACGGCACCGCCGACCCAGTTGTTGTGGCGGAACGCGCGGAAGCAGCCTTCCCGGCTGCGTTCGCGGATCAGCCGCCAGTGGTAGACCATCATCGCTCCCGCTGCGCCAAGGCCGGCATAGTACGGCCAGCCGAACCCGCGCGCGATACCGACTGCGACGAGCAGCGCCAGCAGCAGCGAGTAGCTCGCCATCACGCCGGCGACGTCCCAGCGCCCGAGCGTAAGGGCCGAGGTGCGGATGCCGATTTTCGCGTCATCGTCGCGATCGACCATCGCGTACTCCGTGTCATACGCGAACGCATAGAACACGTTCGCCGCGAGGAGGATCCAGCACTCCGCGGGGAGGCGATCCTGGATCGCTGCGTACGCCATCGGAATGCCGAAGCCGAAGGCGATCCCGAGATACGCCTGCGGCAGCGAAACAAAGCGCTTGGCGAACGGATAGGTCGCGGCGATGGCTAGCGCGACGAATGAAAGGACGAACGCGAAGCCATTCAGGTAGAGCACCAGGCCGAATGCCGCCGCAGCCAGCGCGGCCGCGACGACGAGCGCCTCCCAGGGCTTGATCTCGCGCGCCGCGAGCGGGCGATCGCGCGTGCGCATCACATGCGGATCGAAGTCGCGATCGGCGTAGTCGTTGATCGCGCAGCCCGCGGAGCGCATGAGCAGCGTGCCGAGGACGAAAATGATCACCATGCTGAGGGTCGGGCGTCCGTCAGCCGCGAGCCACACAGCCCAGAGCGTCGGCCACAACAGAAGCAGCGTGCCGATCGGCTTGTCGAGGCGGATGAGACGCTCGTACGCGTCGAGGCGCCTTGCAATGAAGGCGAGATCCACGGTCTTAGGATAACTCACACTGCCGTTGTGCCCTTTACGCATCGGTTAGGGCCTTGCGCCGGCCCAGCCATCGCTCGACGTGCGCACGCGCGGCAACGGGATGCTGCGAAAACATCTGGCCCGCCGCTTGAATTGCCTGCCCGAGGAGCTGCTGGTCGCGCTCGGGGTCGGCGAACCGCAGTAGCGCCTCGCCGCTCTGGCGCTCGCCGAGATATTCGCCCGGGCCGCGTAATTCGAGGTCGCGCTTCGCGATCTCGAAGCCGTCCGCATTCTTGAAGATGATTTCCAGGCGCTCGCGCGCGGTATCCGACAGCGCTTCTCCAAAAAGCAGGATGCACACGCTCTCGTGCGCACCCCTGCCGATGCGCCCGCGCAGCTGGTGCAGCTGCGCGAGGCCGAAGCGTTCGGCGCTCTCGATGACCATGAGCGAGGCATTCGGCACATCGACGCCGACCTCGATGACCGTGGTGCAAACCAGAAGCTGGACCTCCCCCGCGACGAAGCGCTGCATCACCGCGGCCTTTTCCGGGGCGGGCAGGCGTCCATGCAAAAGCCCCGCCTTCAGATCGGAAAGCTCGCTGCGCAGTCGCTCGTAGGTTTCGACCGCTGTCTGCACACCTTGCTTGGACTCCTCGATCACCGGGCATACCCAATACGCCTGCTCTCCTTCGGCGCAGGCGGCACGGATGCGCGCGAGCACCTCTGCCCGGCGCGCAGCGGCAAACAGCCGCGTCGTGACCGGCTTTCGACCCGGCGGCAACTCGTCGATCACCGAGACGTCGAGATCGGCGAAGTAGGTCATGGAGAGCGTCCGTGGAATGGGCGTCGCGCTCATCATGAGCTGGTGCGGCACGTTGTTGTCGCCTTTGCGGCGCAGCGTAAGGCGCTGTTGCACGCCGAAGCGGTGCTGCTCGTCGACCACCGCAAGGCCGAGGCGCGCGAACGCCACGCCCTTTTGCACCAGCGCATGCGTGCCGATCGCGATCTGCGCATCGCCCGAAGCGATCGCGCCCAGCGCCTGCTTCTTTTCCTTCGCCGATAACGAACCGTGCAGCCAGGCGATGCGCACGCCGATCGGCTCGAGCCACTCGGTGAACTTGCGCGCATGCTGCTCCGACAGGATCTCCGTCGGCGCCATGACCGCGGCCTGGTGCCCGGCATCGGCCGCGGCCAGGCAGGCGATTGCCGCGACCACCGTCTTGCCGCTGCCGACATCGCCCTGCAGCAGGCGCTGCATCGGGTGCGGCTGCACGACATCGCGCAGGACCTCGTTCATTGTCCGGGTCTGCGCGCGCGTGAGCTTGAACGGCAGCCGGTTCGCAAATGCGGTGAGGAGCGGACCGTCGGCGCGCAGCACCGGCGCCGCGCGGCGGCGCCGCGTGCGGTAAGCAAAGCGCATCGAGAGCTGCTGCGCGAGAAGCTCGTCGAACTTGACGCGCTGCCAAGCCGGATGCGTGCGCTCGACGAGCGAAGTCGCATCGATTCCCGGCGGCGGCCGATGCAAGAGGCGCACCGAGTCGTCGAACGGAGGCAACGCGTACTTCGCGCGCAGCTCGGGCGGCACAGTGTCCTCGAGCGGCCCCTCCTCGAGGGCCTGCAGCACCTTCGGACGCAAGGTCCCCTGGCCGATGCCCGCGGCGGCCGGATAGACCGGCGTTAGCGTTTCGGGCAGCGGCTCGCCGGGCTCGACGAAGCGATAGCGCGGGTGAGCCATCTCGGCTCCGAGCAAGCCGCGGCGAACCTCGCCAAAGGCGCGCACGTGCAAACCTTCATCGATGGCCTGCTTGAACTGCGCGAGCTGGCTGCCGCGGAAGTGAAAGAAGCGCAGCACCAGACCTTCGGCGTTCACGATGAGTTGCCGCTTGCCGCGAAAAACAATTGCTGCGCGCTGCACAGCCGCCTGGACGAGCACGGGGCGACCGGGTGGCGCGGTATCGACCGCAGTGAGGGACGTTTCGTCCTCATAGCGCAGCGGAAGGTGCAGGACGAAATCGAAGCGCGAACGCAGCCCCAGCTTTTCAAGCCGGGCGGGCTTCACCCCGCGTGCAGGATGGCGTCGATCTCCACCAGCGCGCCGCGCGGCAGCCCCGCGACGCCGACCGCGGCGCGCGAGGGATACGGCTCGCGCACGTACTGCGCCATGATCTCGTTTACGCGCGCGAAGTGCGCGAGGTCGGTGAGATAGATGGTCATGCGCACGCAGTGATCCAGGCTCAGGCCGGCGGCCGCGGCCACGGCTGCAAGGTTGCGGAACACGCGGTGCGTCTGGCCTTCGATGCCTTCGGCGAGCTGCATCGTCGCCGGATCGAGGCCGATCTGCCCCGAAAGGTAGACCGTGTTGGCCGCGCGCACCGCCTGCGAGTACGTCCCGATCGCCTCGGGCGCGTCGCGCGTGATGATTGCGGTCTTCATTTGGCGATCGCCATTTTCATGGCGGAGTATCTTAGCCTAATGATTTCGGGCCTTGAAAAGCTCCTGGGGACGGCGCGCGACGGCGCGCTGCTGCGCTATTCGCTCGGGCTCGAATACGCGAAGACGGGCGATGCGGAGCGCGCGGCGCAATATTTTCGCGACGCGCTCGAGCGCGACCCGCTGTACTCCGCGGCGTGGAAAGCGCTCGGTCGTGCGTTACAGGATGCGGGGCGCGAAGCTGCAGCGCTGGAGGCCTATGGACAGGGCGTCGAGGCGGCGCGCAAAAAAGGCGACCGCCAGGCGGAGAAGGAAATGACGGTGTTTAAGCGCCGCCTGGAAAAAGCCGCGCGAGCGCGCGGCCAAGACCCGCAATAAAGCTTTCCTTGCCCACCAGCTCGTCGGCCCCGGCGACCTTGGCGGCCGCCGCGGCCTCCGGCGTATCGAAAAGCGACAGCGCGACCACGGCGGGTGCGGCGGGCGTGGATTTCACTTGCCGCACGAACTCGACGCCTCGCTTGGGCGCGAGCCGCAGGTCGAGGAGCAGAACGTCCGGCATGGAGTTCTCGACGAGCTCGATGGCCTGCGGCGCCGTGCGCGCCACGCCGGCTAGCTGGAAGCCGGGCAGAGTCGTCACGTAGTTGGCTGCTGCGGAAAGGAAAGCAGGGCTGTCGTCGGCGATGACGACCCGGCGCAGGCGCTGTTCTTCCATGGATGGCAGGATAAACAGCGACCACGACGCCGCGATATCGGGTATTTCCTTAGATGAATGGAAAAGCCCGCCGAAAGTAAAAAGAATGTCAGCGGTCGGGCGGCACCAGGCCCGTACGCAAGGCGTAGCGCACCAGGCCTGCGACATCGCGGATGCCCAGGCGATCCATGATCTGGGCGCGGTGCGTCTCAACGGTCTTCACCGACAGGTTGAGCAAAAAAGCGATTTCTTTCGTACTCTTACCGCCGGCCACGAGGCGCAGCACCTCGCGCTGGCGCGCAGTGAGCACTTCCGGCGCCGCGTCGGCCCCGCTGCGCTGCACGTACCCTTCCACCACCTGGCGGGAAACCGCGGGACTGAGCCAGCTTTCGCCGCGCATGACGCTGCGCAGCGCGAGCTCCAGCTCGCCGGTTGCGGCGTCCTTCAAAAGGTAGCCGGCGGCACCCGCGCGCAACGCCTGCAGCACGTATTCCTCCCCGGAATGCATGGACAGGATGACCACGCGCACGGCGGGGAAGCGCTCGCGCATCAGCGCGGCGGTCTCGAGGCCGGTTATCCCTTTCATGGCGATGTCCATCAGCACCACGTCGGGCTGCTCGCGTGAAGCGAGCAGCTCGAGGGCTTCCTCGCCGCTCGCCGCCTCGCCGACCACCGCAACATCGACCATCGCCCCGAGGAGCGATCGAATGCCGGCACGCACCAGGGCGTGGTCGTCGGCGAGAAGCACCCTGATCGTCACGCTGCCTGCTCGCTAGCCTGGCGCCGCGCCGGGAAGGTGGCGACGAGTACCGTGCCCGTGCCGGGCGCCGAGCGCAGCTCGAGTGAGCCGGCCGCAAGCGCAATGCGCTCCTCCATGCTGACCAGACCCAGGCTTGCGCCGCTCGCGGCCCGCTGGCGCACGGACTCTAGGTCGAAGCCGCGCCCATCGTCGCGTATCGAAAGCGCAAGGCGCTCGCCGGTCGCGTAAAGGCGGACCCATAGGTTCTGGGCGTGCGCGTGACGCAGTACGTTGGTGATCGCCTCCTGCGCGACGCGAAAGCACGCCGTCTCCGTATCGGGCTCGATGTCCTGCGGCGCCTCGAGGCTGTCGAAATGCGCGGCGAGCCCGGCGACGCGGCACTGGCGATCGAGATGCGAGCGCAGCGCGGCTGCGAGGCCCAGGTCGTCGAGCTGCGGCGGGCGCAGGCTAAGCGAGAGCTGGCGCACGCGTTCCAGCGTGTGCTGTACGGTCTCCACACCCTCGGCTACGCGCGCGCGCAGGCCGGGATCGCCGGCAAGCTGCAGCGACTCGAGCTGGATTTTCAACGCCGTCAGCGCCTGCCCGATGTCGTCGTGCAGGTCGCGCGCAAGGCGGCCGCGCTCTTCTTCCTGGATCTCGAGCAGCCGCCGTGAAAGCGCGCGCAGGCGCTCGTGGGACAGCTCGACCTCGCGATTGACGCGCTCGAGCGCCTGCTGCGTGCGCAGTCGCTCGCTGATGTCGTTGATGACGACCAGGCGCGCGCGCCGGCCGCGCCAGCTGACGAGGTGCCCGACCCCGTCGATGTCGAGCGGCTCGCCATTCTTGCGTCGATGCCGATACAGCCCGCGATACACCGTGCCGCCCGGCTCGCCGGGCTCATTGCGCAGGAAATCGCGCCGCTCGTCGGAGCGGCGCAGGTCGGAAGCGTTCATGGCCAGGAATTCGCGGCGGGTATAGCCATAGACGCGCAACGCCGCATCGTTCACCGCCAGGAAGCGCAGCGTCTCGTCGTCCGCGACCCACATCGGCAGCGGGCTCGATTCGAAGAGCATGCGGTAACGGCCCGCCTGGGGATCGATGCGGTCGACAAGCTGCTGTAGTTTTGCTGCGAGCGGTCGCAAACGCCACATGGTACCGCTGGCACGCGCTTTGCGACCGGCCCCCGCATGAACCGGGTCCCCTTGCCCCATCAGGCGGCCGAATCGGCCCGCGCCGCCGGCTTATGCTACGTCAGCGATGCGGACCCTGGCATCGGGCGGCGACGCGCGGGCGAGGGATTCCGCTACATCCGGCCGGACGGCCGTACGCTGACAGACCGCACAACGCTTGCCCGCATCCGGTCCCTTGCCATCCCGCCGGCATGGACCGATGTGTGGATCTGTCCTGCCGAGGACGGCCATCTCCAGGCAACCGGGCGCGACGCGCGCCGCCGCAAGCAGTACCGCTACCACTCGCGCTGGCGCGAGATGCGCGACGAGGCGAAATACGGGCGGATGATTGCCTTCGGCACCGTACTACCGAGCCTTCGCCGCCGCGTGAGCCGGGACCTGGCGCGGCCCGGATTGCCGCGCGAGAAGGTGCTGGCCACCGTGGTGCGCCTTCTCGAGACCACGTTCATTCGCGTCGGCAATGAGGAATACGCGCGCGAAAACGAATCCTTCGGGCTCACCACGCTGCGCGAGCGCCAGGTGCGCGTCACGGGCGCGCAGATGCGCTTTCGTTTCCGCGGCAAAAGCGGCGTCCAGCACGAGGTGTCGCTGACCGATCCCCGCCTCGCGTCGATCGTCCGGCGGATGCAGGATCTTCCCGGGGAGGAGCTCTTCCAATATGTAGACGACGACGGCAGCACGCACGCCATCGGCTCTAGCGACGTCAATGCGTATCTCAAGGAAATCGCCGGCGACGAATTCACCAGCAAGGATTTCCGCACGTGGGCGGGAACGCTTCTATGCGCACGCAGCCTGAGGCGCCTGGAGACGCCGCCGACCGAGACGGCGGGTCGCCGTGAAGTCGCACGCGCGGTCGAATCCGTATCGCGCGAGCTGCGCAATACCCGCGCCGTGTGCCGTAAGTGCTACATCCACCCTGCGGTCATCGAAAGCTACATGACGGGACGGATCGCTCGCACCATGGGCGAGCGATCCGACGAAGCGGCGCTCATCGCCTTGCTACGCAGCGAGCAGCGGCGCGATGCAAGTGCCGCGCGGCGCAGCGGCGCGGGCGGAAAGTCCCTGGCACCGCTGCTTGCGCGTTCGATCGAGCGCCTTCAGCGAGCTCAGCGCGCCGCGCCGCCTTTTCGCTGACCGGAAATCTGCTGCGCCATCTTCAGGTGCTCCTGGATCTCGGGCGCGGCCTTTTGCGCCGCCGCCTTCAGCTGCGGATCGCTGGCGCGCTTGCCGGTACGCTCGGCAAGCTTGTGCGCATCGCGATGATCCTTGACCTGCATGCGCATGTACTCGCGGTCGAAGTCCGCACCTTGCATGCCTTGCAGCTTCTTCATGGCGCGCTGGTGCTTTGCGTCCGGCGCTGACGGCAGGTCTACGTTCTTGCCTTGCGCTAGCTTCTGCACTTCCTGCAGCTGCTTGGTGTGGTCGTCCACCATCTGCTGCGCGAATTTCTTCACGTCAGCGTTGCTCGCCTGCGTGGCGGCCAGTTTGCCGGCTTCGATTTCGGCAAGATTTGCGTTCGCGATGTCGCGCAGCCGCTTCGCATCCGCGGCGGCTCCATCGCCGCCCTTTTTCGCGCGTTGTTCCGATTTGGCGTTGGTCGGGTCGCGCGGCTTGTCCTGCTGAGCAAAGACGCCCGCGCTGAGCGCGCTGGCGAGTACGAAAGCACTTGAAACGAGAAGGGTCTTCATTGGGGCCTCCAGAGGGAGTCTCCGGCCGAGCAAGCGTCGTTCCCGGGCATGGGCTTTGCTCGGAAGCACTACCTTCTTAGGAGCATCACTATGCGGAAAATCTACGGTGCCATCGTCGTACTAGCTCTTGCCTCTGCGTGCGTACACAGCGGAGACGCCCCCGCTGTCCGAGCCGGCGGCGACGCCACCACTTCCCGCGCCAAGGAGGGGGGGCGCGCAGCAGGCGCAGGCGGCTCGCATGCGCCCGGCAGCACCGGCCTTGGTGCCGGGACCATGGGCGTCGAGAGTTCGGCGCGCATCGGCTCCGGGCGATAGACCGTGCGCGCCCGCGTGCTGACGTTGATCGTCGCGCTCGGCTGCGCGGGCAGCGCCTTCGGTGAGGGGCCCGGTAGCCGACTACTTTCAACGCCTGAGGTACCGCCGCCAGCGACACCTGCGCCGTCATCCACGGCGAGCGATGAGCAAAGGCGCTGCGACAACTTCTCCGGCGAGCAAAAAGAAACCTGCCTGCTCCGCTCGCGCGCCGGGTTGCCGGGTCGTAGATCGAGCGGCCCGGAGGCCACCGGCATGGGCTCGGGAGCAGGGTCCAGCGCGGGCTCCGCGACCAACGGCGGTGGCACGTTCGGAGGTAGCGCACCTCGCTAACGGCATGGCGATTGCGTCGTCAGCATTGCAGTCAACTTCCTCCACCTAATACAGGAGCACCACCACATGAAATTGAAACTTTTGGTCAGCGCGACCGCTGCGGCCCTTTTCGCTATGTCCGCGATTGCACAGTCGGGCGGCGGCGCGGGCGGCAGCTCCGGCGGCAGCGCGGGCGCGAGCGCGGGCGGCAGTGCGGGTTCGAGCGCCGGCGGTGCGGGTTCCAGCGCCGGCGGCAGTGCGGGCTCCAGCACCGGCAGCAGCATCGGCAGCGGCTCGGACACGAGCACCAGCGGTGGCGCTTCGACGAGCAGCGGCAGCCTCGGCGCCGGCTCTGCAGCAGGCTCGAGCGCTGGCTCGGCGAAATGCGCGACGCTCACCGGCCTCGAGAAGGATACTTGCCTGAAGGAACAAGGCAGCTCGAGCGCGGCCGGCGGCACGGGCACGGGCAGCACCACGGGTTCCGGCTCGATGGGTTCCGGGTCGATGGGCGGCTCGGGCTCCAGCACGACCACGCCGGGCGGCCTCGGTTCCGGCTCGTCCACGGGAACCGGTTCTTCGACCGGCACCGGCTCATCGACCGGCGGCGGCACGAGCACCGGCAAGTAATCAGTTAGCCCAGTTCGGCCTTATGCGGGCCGCCGTGGCGAAAGCTGCGGCGGCCCGTTTGCTTGGAGATTTGGTGGAGTGGAGGAGGATCGAACTCCCGACCTTCGCATTGCGAACGCGACGCTCTCCCAGCTGAGCTACCACCCCTTAGTACGAAGCGCGGAGGGCGCGGATTCTACCGCAACTGCCAGAGTGCGGGCTATCATCGCCGCTCGTAAAAAAGGACATTGCCATGCAGATCTCCGCGCCTTTTGGCTACAAAGAAGTCGTGCCTTATCTCAAGACGCAGAAAGTGCGTCTGCTTTCGCCGGGCGAGGTGCCCGACTTCGTGCAGCACGGCAATGCCATTCCCATCAGCCTGAGCGAATTCCAGCCGGTCGCACGCGATTATCCGATCGTGTTCACGGCCGACGCCGCGCAGTCTTACGCGCCGGTCGCTGTGCTCGGCCTGACCAGCGGCGAGAACCTCTTCTATGAGGGCAAGTGGGCAGGCGGGGTGTACATCCCTGCCTACGCGCGCCGCTATCCGTTCTGCATGGCGAAGGTGAACGTGAACCAGGTGGAGCAGAAGGACCGGCTGATCTGCATCGAGAAGACCTGCATCGACGAAGGCGGCGAAGCCATGTTCGATGCGAAGGGGCAGCCCAACCCGAAATGGAAAGACCTCGAGCGCCTGCTGGGCGAATACGAGTCCGACCTGGAGCGCAGCCGCGAGATGTGCGCGATCCTCGCCGACTACGGCTTGTTCGAGCCCTTCACGATGCAGGCGAACTTTCGCGACGACGCAAAGCCGATGCAGATGACCGGCATGTTCCGCATCGTCGAGAAGAACCTCGAGAACCTGAATGCGGCGCAGCTGAAGAACCTGATGCGCAAGGGCATCATGCCGCGCATCTACATGCACCTCATGTCCCTCGAGAACTTCGGCCGGCTGCTCGACCGCAAGGCGGCGCGCAAGCCCAACTGACCGGCCCTACGACCGGCAGACAGGAAGCTGGCGCACCGTCCAGCCGTCCTCGATCATCGTCACGAGCTCGCCGTCCCTCACCTGCAGGCCGAGCTGTTGGGGGCTGCGCGAGATGAAGTAGCGCACCTCGTCCGCCTTCGCGGCGGCCACCACGATCTCGATACGGGCCATCCAGCGGCGCCCGCCCGTCCCGGGTCCGCCAACGTGCGTGACGCGCCCTTCCCTGTCGCGCCGGGCGCAGTCGATCTCGATAGCGTGCGCGGCAGAAGACCGGACTACCGCTGCGCCCATGGCAGGCCCTGCCGGTACTTGCGCGTCGCTTCGTAGCATTCGCAAGCGGCGAGCTCCAGGCGTTTGCGATCCAGGATGCGCACGATCCCCCGCTGGTAATCGATGGTGCGCAGCGCGCGCAGCTTCCCCGCCGCGAGGCTCACGCGCGGCCGCGTCGCGCCGAGCATCTGCGAAAGCATGTCGTGCGTCAGCGCGAGCTCGTCGCGCCCGACCCGGTCGTGCGTCATCAGCAACCAGCGCGCAAGACGCTCGACGATCGAGTGATACGAATTGCACGCAACCGAGCGCCCGACGACGTTGAGCGCAAAGCCGGCGTACACCATCAATGCCTCGCGCAGGGCGCGATGGTGCTGCACCAGGTCGGCAAGGGAATCGAGCGGAACACGGTGGCTGACTCCGGCAATCTGGACGATGGCCGAGAACGCGCTGCGGGTGGAAGCGCTGAGCAGCGACACCCCGATCATCCCCTCGGCTCCTACGCTCGCGCATTCCGCCTTGTCGCCGGACTTGAGTTCCATCGTGAGCGAGCACACGCCGCTCTTCGGGAAGTACGCATAGCGCGTGCGATCGCCCTGCGTGATGATCTGTTCACCGAGTGCCAGCCTGACCTCTTCACCCGCTTCGACGCACGGGCGACGAGCGGCGAGTGGCAGGAAGTCGAGAAGGAGATTGCCTGATGTATCCGGCATGGTGTCGGGATAAACCCGACATTATCCATACCAACCTTTCTCGTGTTGGTCCCCTTGGATACTCAGCTGATTTCGAAAGGTGACTGCCTACTTCTGGCCGTAGCTGGACCGCTACAACAGAATGGATTACTTACATCGTCGTAGGGTAAAACCCTACAACTTTAGGGCGCAAGCGATTTGTACTTTGGCGCGAGCGCCCCCAGAAAGACGTAGCCCACGCCGGCGACTTTGCCGTCGCGAAACACGACGGGCGTGAGTTCGTCGTCCGTGATCTTGTCGTCCTTGGTACGCAGGTCCGTGTAATAGAAGAGGACCTGGTAGTCGACTCCGTCATTGCCGGCGACCGTCTCCTCCCGCATCGGATTGCGCGCCTGCAGATACTGGATGCGCCCGAATACGACCTCGGGCAGGCCGCCTCCCGCACGGTCGCTGCCCATCAGGCTTTCCACCTCCAAGCGCGTATGGCCAACGGCCACGCGCTGGAGATTGCGCACATTCGTCTCGCGCATCTGCTCCAGCGGATCGATGATCAGCGTGGAGCAGCCGGGGGCGAGAAGGGCGATGCACAGAAGAAGGTTGCGCATATAGGGTGGGCCGGGTTGGATTCGAACCAACGACCAAGGGATTATGAGTCCCCTGCTCTAACCGGCTGAGCTACCGGCCCCTACAAATTAGAAGGGCCGCTTTCGCGGCCCCTCCTTTTAGCCTTCCTGGTCCAGGAAGCTCTTCAGCCGCTCGCTTCTGGACGGGTGCCGCAGCTTCCTCAGCGCCTTGGCTTCGATCTGGCGTATGCGCTCGCGCGTGACGTCGAACTGCTTGCCGACCTCTTCCAGCGTGTGATCGGTGGACATCTCGATGCCGAAACGCATGCGCAGCACCTTGGCTTCGCGCGGCGTGAGCGTGTCGAGCACCTCTTTCGTCACATCCCTGAGGGAAGCAAAGGTGGCCGCGTCCGACGGCGCCAGCGTCGACTGGTCCTCGATGAAATCGCCAAGATGCGAATCGTCGTCGTCGCCGATCGGCGTCTCCATGGAGATCGGCTCCTTGGAGATTTTCAGGATCTTCCTGATCTTCTCCTCGGGCATTTCCATCCTCTGCGCGAGCGTCGCGGGATCGGGCTCCTGCCCGGTCTCCTGCAGGATCTGGCGCGAGATGCGGTTCATCTTGTTGATCGTCTCGATCATGTGCACCGGGATGCGGATGGTGCGTGCCTGGTCGGCGATCGAGCGCGTGATGGCCTGGCGAATCCACCACGTGGCATACGTCGAGAATTTGTAGCCGCGGCGGTACTCGAACTTGTCCACTGCCTTCATCAGGCCGATGTTGCCCTCCTGGATCAGATCCAGGAACTGCAGGCCGCGGTTGGTGTACTTCTTCGCGATCGAGATCACCAGGCGCAGGTTGGCTTCGGTCATCTCGCGCTTGGCCCGGCGGGCCTTCGCCTCGCCGGTCGACATCTGCTTGTTGATCTCCTTCAGGTCCTTGATCGAGATGCCGATCTTCTGCTGCACGCCCTGGATCTTGGAAAGCGCCTCGAGGATCGACGGCTCGACGCGCGTCAGCGCCTCGGTCCATGCATGGCCCGCGCCGAGCTCGGTGGACAGCCAGCGCTTCGAGCCCTCGGTGCCGGCGAAGATCTTGATGAAGTGCGGCCGCGGCATCTGCGCCTTGTCGACCGAGATGTCGTGGATCTCGCGCTCGTGGCGGCGCACTTCGTCGACTAGGCTGCGCACGCTGTCGGACAGGCGCTCGACCGTGCGCGCCGTGAAGCGGATGGTCATCAGCTCGTTCGAGATCTGGTCGCGAACGCGCAGGTAGTCCTTATCCTTGGAGCCCTTGTTCTCCAGCGCCTTGAGCAGCTTCTCGTACAGGCGGCGGATGCGCGCGAATTTCTCGAGGGCCTCGCCCTTGAGCTTGAGCATGCTCGCCGACTGGGCGGCCTCGGCCGCTTCCTCGTCCTCCTCGCCCTCTTCCTCCTCGATCTGCGC
>DATLDY010000292.1:0-58112 GCA_035525655.1 Burkholderiales bacterium | reverse complement strand
GGCGGTGAGCGAGGCCGAGTATTCGCGGGGATCGAGCGCTAGGACTTCCAGTCCCCAGGCGCGCACTGCGCGCCGCGTGGCTTCGGCATGGCGGATGTGGCGCGCGAACACCGCGTCCAAGCCTTCCTCCTCGAGCAGCATCTTGAGCGCTTCGCGCAGGCCGTAGAGCAGGTTGGTGGCCGGCGTGTAGGGGAAATAGCCGCTCTTGCCGTTCGACAGCATCTCGTCCCACGCCCAATAACTTTTACCTATTTTCGATTTCTTGGAAGCTTCGAGAGCACGGGAGGAAATGCAATTGAACGACAGCCCGGGCGGCAGCATCAGGCCCTTCTGCGAGCCGGCCACGGTGACATCCACGCCCCATTCGTCGTGCCGGTAGTCGAGCGAAGCGAGCGACGAGATGGTATCCACCATGAACAGCGCCGGATGGCCGGCCGCGTCGATTGCCTTGCGCACTTCGGCGATGCGCGACACCACGCCGGTGGAAGTTTCGTTGTGCACCACGCACACCGCCTTGATGCGCTTGTCGGCGTCGGCGCGCAGCCGCTTCTCGATGGCTTCCGGATCGGCGCCGTGGCGCCAGTCGCCGGCGAGGAACTCCACCTCCAGCCCCAGCCGCGCGGCAAGCTTCTGCCACAGCGTGGCGAACTGGCCGGTTTCGGCCATCAGCACGCGATCGCCCGCCGACAAAGTGTTGACCAGGGCTGCCTCCCAGGCGCCGGTGCCGGAGGCGGGATAGATCACCACGTCGCCCACCGTCGACTTGAACACGCGCTTCATGCCCGACAGGCACGCCTTGCCGAGCGCGGCGAAATCCGGCCCCCGATGGTCCATGGTCGGGAAATCGATCGCGCGCAGCACGCGGTCGGGCACGTTGGTCGGACCGGGAATCTGCAGAAAATGACGGCCTGCTGGGCGGGGCATCGGAGCGCTCCGTGGGAATTGACGCATTTTGCATGCAAAATCCGCCCATGCAAGGCACGCCAGCCCTCGCGGCCCGTCTGCGCAGGGAAATCGACGCGGAAGTCCTCTTCGACGCAGCTTCGCGGGGCCGCTATTCCACGGACGCGTCGATCTACCAGGTGCAGCCCCTTGGCGTGGTTGTGCCGCGCAGCGAGGAGGCCGCCCGCGGTGCCATCGCCATCGCGGCGGCCGAAGGCGTACCGATCCTGCCGCGCGGCGCCGGCAGCTCGCAGTGCGGGCAGGCGGTGGGCGCAGCGCTGATCATCGACCACACGAAATATTTGAACCAGGTGCTCGAGATCGATGCCTCGCAGATGCGCGCCGTCGTGCAGCCGGGCATCGTGCTCGATGCGCTGAACGCCAGGCTGCGCAGCCAGGGCCTGTGGTTCCCAGTCGACGTGTCCACCAGCGCACAGGCGACGCTGGGCGGCATGGCGGGCAACAACTCCTGCGGCTCGCGCTCCATCGCTTACGGCAACATGGTGCACAACGTGCTCGCCATCGAGGCGGTGACGGTGGGCGGCGAGCGCTGGAAATTCGGCCCGATTGGCGAAAACGCCGGCGGGCCCTATGGCGCGTTCGTCGAGAAGCTCAAAGCGCTGTACGAGCGCGAAAAGGCCGAAATCCAAGCCCGCTTCCCGAAAGTGCTGCGCCGCGTGGCTGGCTACAACCTGGACCATCTCGGCCCGCCGCACGCGAATGCCGCGCACCTGCTGGTCGGCTCCGAAGGCACGCTGGCGTGGAGCGAGCGCCTGCACCTCAAGCTTTTGCGCGTTCCGCCGGCGCGCGTGCTGGGCGTCTGCCACTTCCCGAAGTTCTTCACCGCCATGGAGCTCACCCAGCACATCGTCAAGCTCGGGCCCTCGGCGGTGGAGCTGGTGGATCGCACCATGATCGGGCTGGCGCGCGAGATCGGCGCGTTCCGCAGCACCGTGGACGCATTCATCAAGGGCGACCCCGATGCCATCCTGCTGGTGGAGTTCTCGGGCGAGCAGCAGCTCGAGCAGGAAAAGAAGCTCGGATCGCTGGTCCAGCTGATGGCGGACCTTGGCCTGCCCGGCAGCGTGGTGGAGATCACCGACGCGAAGCGCCAGCGCGACCTGTGGGAAGTGCGCAAGGCCGGCCTGAACATCATGATGTCCATGAAGGGCGACGGCAAGCCGGTCTCTTTCATCGAGGACTGCGCGGTGCCGCTCGAGCACCTCGCCGAGTACACGCAGCGCCTCACCGACGTATTCGAGAAGCACGGCACGCGCGGCACCTGGTACGCGCACGCGTCGGTGGGCACGCTGCACGTGCGCCCGGTCCTCGACATGCGGCGCGACGGGGCGCAGAAGATGCGCGCCATCGCGGAGGAGGCCTGCGCGCTGGTGAAGCAGTTCAAGGGCGCGTATTCGGGCGAGCACGGCGACGGCCTGGTGCGCTCCGAGTGGATCGCGCCGTTCTTCGGCCCGCGCCTGACCGCCTGCCTGGGCGAGATCAAGTCGTGGCTCGACCCGCGTGGGCTGATGAACCCCGGGAAGATCGTCAATCCGCCGCGCATGGACGACAAGTCGCTGTTCCGCTTTGCGCGCGGCTACCAGACCATTGCGCTGAAAACCGGCCTCGACTGGGGCGAGTGGGGCGGCTACGACAAGGCCGTCGAGATGTGCAACAACAACGGCCACTGCCGCAAGTTCGACGCCGGGACCATGTGCCCGTCGTTCCGCGCGACGCAGGATGAAACGCACCTGACGCGCGGGCGCGCCAACACGCTGCGTCTGGCGCTGTCGAAGCAGATTCCGTTCGAGGACGCGAAAGAGGCGCTCGACCTGTGCGTCTCCTGCAAAGGCTGCAAGCGCGAGTGCCCGACCGGCGTCGACATGGCGCGCATGAAGATCGAGTACCTGGCGCAGTACCGGAAAAAACACGCGCCTTCCCTGCGCGAGCGGGCCATCGCCTGGCTGCCGCGCTATGCGCCCTACGCATCGGCTTTCGCGCCGCTCACCAACGTGCTCGCCGACCTGGCCAAGCCGCTGCTGGGCTTCAGCGCGAAGCGCGACCTGCCGCGCTGGCGGCGCGATCATTTCGTCGAGCGAGCGTGGGTGAAGAGCGGCGCGCGCGAAGTGGTGCTGTTCGTCGACACCTTCAACCGCTGGTTCGAGCCGGCCAACGCCCGCGCCGCGATCCGCGTGCTGCAGGCCGCCGGCTACCGGGTACACACGCCGGAGCCGCTGATCAGCGGGCGGCCGCTGTGCTGCGGCAGGACCTTTCTGTCGGTCGGGCTCATAGACGAGGCGCGCGCCGAGGCGCGCCGCGTCGCCGAGGCGCTGAATCCCTGGATCGAGCGCGGCGTGCCGGTGCTGGGGCTCGAGCCGTCGTGCCTGTTCACCCTGCGCGACGAGTATTCGGTCCTGCTGCCCGAAACCCGCGCGCTTACCAGGGGCGTATTCCTGTTCGAGGAATTCCTGGCGCGGGAGCCGGGCGAGCTGAAGCTGCACCCCCTCGAAGGCGAGGCGCTGCTGCACGGCCACTGCCACCAGAAAGCCTTCGATGCCGTGCCGGCGGTGCAGCAGGTGCTCGCCATGGTGCCCGCGCTGAAGACCACGCTGGTCGAGTCGAGCTGCTGCGGCATGGCCGGCAGCTTCGGCTATGAGTCGGAGCATTACGACGTTTCGATGAAGATGGCGGAGCTGGCGCTGCTGCCGGCGGTGCGCGCCAGGCCCGACGCGATGCTGATCGCCGACGGCACCAGCTGCCGCGCGCAAATCGCTCACGGCGTCGGGCGCGAAGCCCGGCACGTGGCGCGCGTGCTGGAGGCGGCGCTTAGCGCGCCGCCAGCAGCGCCATCACCAGCGACACGGTAAGCACCGAGGCGACGGTGGAAAGCACCGCGCCGGTGGAGGTTTCCTCCTCCAAAAGCTGATAGCGCTGCGACAGCACGAAGGCGGTGGCGCCCAGCGGCAGGCTGGCGCAGACCACCGCGATCTTGGCCCAGAAGGGGTCGATCGGCAGCAGTGCGAAGGCGAGCGCGGCCATCAGCAAAGGATGCAGCACCAGCTTGAGGGCGGTGCTCGGCCAGCTCGCCGCGGCGCCTTGGCGAATCGATAGCTGCGATACGAACAGGCCGATGGCGAACAATGCGCACGGGCCAGCCGCCGCCGCGAGCAGGCCGGCGAAGCGTTCCACCGGCAGCGGCACCCGCACATCGAGCGCGACCAACGCCACGGCAAGCGCGATGGGCCAGATGAGCGGGCTGCGCGCCACGCCGGCCAGCGCGCGCAGCGCCCCGCCGCCTCGCGGGTTGGCGGCAAGCTCGAGGCAAACGATGGCGAGCGCGAACGAAACGATGTTGGTGGCGACGGTAGCCAGCGCCGCGGGCAGGGCTGCGCGCTCGCCGTAGGCGACCGTCACCAGCGGGATGCCGAGATAGCCGGTATTGGCGAACGAGGCGTTGAGCCCGCGCAAAATGCTTTGCGGGGTGGTTCCTTGCTGGAAGGCGCGCGACACGATGAAGCCGGCGAGCGCCGTGCCCAGCGTCGCCAGCACCACGCCTGCGATGAACCAGCCGCTGAGGATCTCCTCCAGCGAGCCGCGGTACACGGCGAGGAACAGCATCGCCGGCAGCGCGAAGGCGTAGACGAACTGGTTCAGTGCGCTGCTGGAGGCCTGGCTCACCAGCCGCAGCCGCCCGGCCGCATAGCCGCACGCCACCAGCCCGAACACCGGCAGGACCGCGCCTAGGAGCGGCTCGAGCGTAGCGTCCAAGCGAACAGCGCGATGCCGCCTGCGATCATCGGCAGGCAAAGCCACTGGCCCATGCTCATGCCGAGCGCCAGGATGCCAAGGAACGAATCGGGCTCGCGCCCGAACTCGGCGATGAAGCGCGCGCAGCCGTAGCCGATGAGGAACAGCGCGGACACCTGTCCGCGCGCGCGCGGCTTGGCTGAGAACCACCACAGCAGCACGAACAGCGCGATGCCCTCGAGCGCGAACTCGTAGAGCTGCGACGGATGGCGCGGTTGCTCGCCCGCGCCGCGGAACACCATGCCCCACGGCGCATCGGTGGTACGCCCCCACAGCTCGCCGTTGATGAAATTGCCCAGGCGCCCGGCCGCGATGCCCAGCGGGCACAGGGGCGCGATGAAATCCATCAACGCGAGGTAAGACACGCGCTTGCGCCAGGCGGCAAAGGCCATGGCCGCCATCACGCCAAGCAGGCCGCCATGGAAGGACATGCCGCCCTGCCATACCGCCGGAATCTCGAGCGGGTGCGACAGATAGTGGCCAGGTTTGTAGAACAGCACATAACCCAGCCGGCCGCCGAGGATGACGCCGAGCACCGCCAGAAAAATCAGGTCGTCGAACTGCTCGCGCGTGATCGGCGCGAGGCCGAGGCGAATACGCCGCACACCCAGCCACCACGCGGCGGCAAAGCCGATCAGATACATCAGCCCGTACCAGCGCACGGCGAGCGGGCCGATGGCGAAGGCGATGGGGTCGATCTGCGGGTGCACCAGCATGACTAGCCCGCCAGCCGGCGCGCCTGCGCCAAGAAGCTCCTGGCTGCAACGCCCAGCGGGCCGCGCCGCCACGCCAGCCGCAATTCGAGCGCCGGGTGCCTGTCGGCGAGGGGCCGGTACACCACCCCGCGGCGCCCGAGATTGGCGATCGATGCCGGCACGATTGCAGCGCCAAGGCCGCTCGACACGAGGCTGACAACGGTCTGCATCTGGATGGCTTCCTGGGCGATGTTGAGCGAAAAGCCGGCGCGCGAGGCGAGGCCGGTGACGATATCGTACAGGCCGGGCGCGATCTCGCGCGGCACCATCACGAAACTCTCGCCCGCCAGCTCGCGCATCGCCAACGCCGTACGGCGGTTCTTTCCGGGGCGGGCGAGCGGATGCTGCGCCGGCAGCGCGGCGACGAATCGCTCGCGCTGCACCACCACGTGCTCGAGCGCCGCCGTATTCGCCACCGGCGCCAGCAGCAGCCCGAAATCGAGCTCGCCTGCGGCCAGCGCCGCCGACTGGTCCGGCGAAAGCATTTCGCGCAACGCCAGCGCGACGCCGGGATGCGCTGCCTTGTAGCTCTTCAGCAGCCCGGGCAGCACGCCGTAGTCGGCCAGCGAGACGAAGCCGATGCGCAGGCGCTCGAGCTGGCCGGCGGCCACGCTGCGCAGCTCGAGCGTGGTGCGTTCCAGCTGGGCCAGCATCCGGCGCGCGTCGTCGAGCAGCCGGGCGCCCGCCGGCGTGAGCTCGACGCGCCGGCGATTGCGTGCGAAAAGCGTGACGCCGAGGCGCTCCTCCAGGCTGCGGATGGCACGCGACAGCGGCGGCTGCGAGATATGCAGCGCCTGCGCCGCCCGGCCGAAGTGCAGGCGCTCGGCCACCGCGATGAAATACCGCAATTGCCAGATTTCAGGATGATTGATACTCATTGCGTATCACAGGCAGGAGGCAATTGTATTGGATCGCGTTGCTCCCCGCGCCTACCCTGCCGTCATGCGCCACGCCCCGTATGCCGCGCTTCTCGCCGCGGCCGCCCTGTGGGGCGCGAATCCGGTGCTCGGTCGCCTGGTCGGCTCCGAGATCCCCCCGATTACCCTTTCCTGGCTGCGCTGGGTACTCGTCCTGTGCGCATTGACGCCGCTCGTGTGGCGGCAACGGCGCGCGCTGGCGCACACCGCCCGGCGCCATTGGCGCATCCTGCTTCCGCTCGCGCTGCTCGCCAACGTCCCGCAGAGCGCGCTGGTCTACAAGGGGCTCGAGACCACGGCCGCGGTAAACGTCGGCCTGCTCAACTCCACTATTCCGGTGCTGATCGTGCTGCTCGGCGCGCTTTTCTTCGCGCGCCGCATCGTGCCGCGGGAAATCGCCGGCATTCTCCTGTCGCTGACCGGTGTATTGGTCATGCTGTTCCAGGGATCGTCGGAACGACTGCTCTCGCTATCCCTGGATCGCGGCGACCTGTACGCGTTCGGGGGCATGCTGACGTGGGCGCTCTACACGCTGCTGCTGCCGCGGCGCCCGCCGATGCCCCTGCTCGGCTTCGTTGCATGCATGAGCGCATTCGGCGTGGTCCTTGGAGCGCCCGCTGCGCTCGCAGAGGTGCTGCTCGATCGCGCCCCGGCATTTTCTGCGCAGACACTGACCATCGTGGCGTTCATCGCGCTCGGGCCGACGCTGGCCGGCACCGTCGCCTACAGCTACGGCGCCGAGCGGGCAGGACCGGTGCACGCGGGAATATGCATTCATTTCATGCCGGTATTCGCCAGCCTGCTGGCGATCACTGTCCTGCACGAGCGCGTGCACGCCTACCATTTCGCCGGCTTCGCACTCGTTCTGGCCGGCGCGCTGCTCGCGCTGCGTTCCACCCCGCTGCTATCATCGCGGCCCAGCGCAGTCTCCGCCCGATAGGACACCCCATGGCTTCCAGGAACGAACCGAAACCCTCCGCCGCGAATCGTCGCTCGAAACTCATCACCCACGGTGTGGCGCGTTCGCCCAACCGCGCGATGCTGCGCGCCGTCGGATTCGGCGACAACGATTTCGAGAAGCCGATCGTCGGCGTGGCCAACGGCCACTCCACCATGAACCCCTGCAATGCCGGCATCCAGCCGCTGGTCGACCGCGCGGTGTCCGCGCTGGAGGGCGCCGGCGCCAAGCCGCAGATGTTCGGCGTGCCTACGGTGACCGACGGCATCGGCATGGGCACCGAGGCGATGAAATATTCGCTGGTGTCGCGCGAAGTGATCGCCGATGCCATCGAGACCAGCGTGAACGGCCAGGCAATGGACGGCGTGCTGGTCGTCGGCGGCTGCGACAAGAACATGCCCGGCGGCATGATGGCCATCGCGCGCATGAACGTGCCCGGTATCTACGTGTACGGCGGCACCATCAAGCCGGGCAAGTGGAAAGGCGTGGACCTGACCATCGTCTCGGCGTTCGAGGCGGTGGGCGCCTTCGCCGCCGGCAAGATGAGCCAGGAAGATTTCACCGGCATCGAGAAGAACGCCTGCCCCAGCGTCGGCGCCTGCGGCGGCATGTACACCGCCAACACCATGAGCTCGTCGTTCGAGGCGCTCGGCATGTCGCTGCTCGGCTCCTCGCAGATGGCCGCGCCCGACGGCGAGAAGGCCGACTCGGCCGCCGAATCGGCGAAAGTGCTGGTCGAGGCGGTCAAACGCAATCTCAAGCCGCGCGACATCATTACCCGCAAGTCGATCGAGAACGCAGTCGCCCTTGTCATGGCCACCGGCGGTTCCACCAACGCGGTGCTGCACTACCTGGCGATTGCTTCCGCCGCCGGCGTGAAGTGGACCATCGACGACTTCGAGCGCGTGCGGCGCAAGGTGCCGGTGCTGTGCGACCTCAAGCCTTCGGGCCGCTTCGTCGCGGTTGACTTCCACCGTGCGGGCGGCGTGCCGCAGGTGCTTAAGATCCTGCTGAAGAACGGCGTGCTGCACGGCGAATGCATGACCATCCACGGCAAGACCATGGCCGAGATGCTGAAGGATGTGCCCGACGAGCCGCGCGCCGGGCAGGAGGTGATCCGCCCCTGGTCCAAGCCCATGTACAGGGAAGGCCACCTCGCCATCCTCAAGGGCAACCTCGCCACCGAGGGCTGCGTGGCAAAGATCACCGGCCTGAAGAATCCGGTCATCACCGGGCCGGCCCGCGTGTTCGATTCCGAGAACGACTGCATGAGGGCAATCATGGCCAAGCGCATCAAGGCCGGCGACGTGCTGGTGATCCGCTACGAGGGCCCGAAAGGCGGGCCCGGCATGCAGGAGATGCTGGCGCCGACCTCCGCGCTGATCGGCCCGGGGCTCGGCGAATCGGTGGGCCTGCTCACCGACGGGCGCTTCTCCGGCGGCACCTGGGGCATGGTGGTCGGCCACGTCGCCCCCGAGGCCTATGTGGGCGGCACCATCGCCCTGGTGAAGGAAGGCGACTCGATCACCATCGATGCGAAGAAGCGGCTGATCCAGCTCAACGTCCCGGCGAAGGAGCTGGCGGCGCGGCGCAAGAAGTGGAAGGCGCCGAAGCCGCGCTACACCTCCGGCCTGCTGTCCAAGTACATGCGCCTGGTCTCGACTGCTTCGCTTGGCGCGGTAACCGACCTAGAAGGATGAGCCGGGAGTCTTGAGGAATTCGATTTCCTCCGCGGTGCTCGGCCGCCCAAGTATCGCGTTGCGGTGGGGAAAGCGGCCGAAGCGCGCAATGATGTCGCGGTGCGCCACCGCATAGCGGTAGGTGTCGGCGGTTTCGGCGATGTCTTTCAGCGGCAGATACAGCGCCACCGAGCGCTCCTGGTCGGCCAGCGACTCGCTGTGCTCGAACGGCAGGTAAACGAACACGCGCTCCACCGGCCGCATGCCCCGGTCGTAGCCGCGCTCGACTGCCAGCTTCGCCGCCTGCAGCGCGAGCGGATCGGCTGCGAATGCACGCGGCTGGCCGCGAAATATCTGCCGCGGAAACTGGTCCAGCACCACGATGCGCGCGAGGCAAGGCTCGGCGGACTCGAGCCAGGCTGTTCCACCCGCGAGCAGCTCGTACAGGGTGGTGAAGCGCGCGGCGATCTCGGCATCGAAGGCGGCGTCCTTCTGGAACCAGCGCTTGTGGCTTTTGCCGCGCTCGGGTCCGGTGCCGAACCAGAAATCGAGGATTTCGCGATAGTCGGGCATGCGTCCCCGATGCTACGCTCGGGCCGCTCTCAACAATCCAAGCGGAGAAAAAAATGAACGCCTTCCGACGCTTCGTCGCAGCCTTCCTGATCGGGTCCACGCTGGTTACCGGCGTATCGGCACCGGTGCATGCCGCGCTGCTGCCCACCGACGCCGCAGTGGCCGCCGCGGGCGACCGCGACCGCGTCAACGCCATGCTGGAGCGGGCCGAGGTGCGCGCCAGGCTCGAAGCGCACGGCGTGCGCGCCGAAGACGTCGGCGCCCGCCTGGCCGCGCTCTCGGACGACGAAGTCTCGCGCCTCGCCCGCAGCATCGACACGCTGCCGGCGGGCGGCGACGGCATCATCGGCGCCATCATCTTCGTATTCCTGATCCTGCTGATCACCGACATCCTCGGCCTGACCAAAATCTTTCCCTTCACACGGCCGATCCGCTAGCGGGTCAACCATCCCGGCGCCTGGGACGTTTAGAGACGGTACACTTCGGCCGAAACCGGCTTAAATGTCCCAGGAGAAAGCATGAAAGTCACTGCCCTCACGCTCCCCGCGCTCGTCGCCCTGACTGCCGCATTCGCTGTCCCGGCGCAGGCCAGCGAGGCGCTCGCCAAGAAGCACAACTGCCTGGCCTGCCACACGGTCGACAAGAAGCTGGTCGGACCCGCCTACAAGGACGTTGCCGCCAAGTACGGCGCCGACAAGGCCGCCCCCGCCAAGCTGGCGGAGAAGATCAAGAAGGGCGGCTCCGGCGTCTGGGGCACCATTCCGATGCCGCCCAACCCGTCGGTGCCCGACGCCGACGTGCAGGCGCTGGTGAAGTGGATCCTGTCGCAGAAGTAGCGTAGCTGCCCCGCCGGGCGCCGCCGAGGGTGATGATTCGACGGCGCCGCGGTATCATCGCGCCCGGTTCGACCCACCCGGAGACGACGATGAAAAACACCAGGATCCTGATGACCGCCGCTGTGGCGCTTGCGCTCGCTGCCTGCGGCCAGCAGAAGCCCGCCCCGAAATCCGAACCCAAGGCCGAAGCCAAGGCGCCGGCCGCCGCGCCGAGCGTGGAAATCAAGATCGGACACGTGGCGCCCCTCACCGGCGGCATCGCGCATCTGGGCAAGGACAACGAAAACGGCGCGCGGCTCGCCGTCGACGAGGCCAATGCGGCCAAGATCACCATCGACGGCAAGGAAGCCAAGTTCACGTTGCTCGGCGAAGACGACCAGGCCGATCCGAAGGTCGGCACCACCGTCGCGCAGAAGCTGGTGGATGCCAAGGTGGCAGGCATCGTCGGGCACCTGAACTCCGGCACCACCATCCCGGCCTCCGCGATCTACAACCAGGCCGGCATCCCTGCCATCAGCGGCTCGGCCACTAACCCGAAGCTCACCGAGCAGGGTTTCAAGAACATCTTCCGCGTCGTCGGCCGCGACGACCAGCAGGGCCCGGCCATTGCAAGCTACCTCGCCACGACCAACAAGCCCAAGGTGGTGGCGATCATCGACGACGCCACCGCGTACGGTGAAGGCATTGCCAACGAAGTGGAGAAGACGCTCAAGGCGGCGAACGTAAAGGTGCTGCCGCGTGAAAAGGGCACCGACAAGACCACCGACTGGAAAGCGGTGCTCACCAAGCTGCGGGGCCGCAATCCCGACGCGGTGTTCTACGGCGGCATGGACGCGACCGGCGGCCCCCTCATGAAGCAGGGGCGCGAGCTCGGCATCAAGGCGGTGTTCTCCTTCGGCGACGGCGCCTGCACTGACGAGATGGCCAAGCTGGCCGGACAGGCCGCCGAAGGCCTGCTGTGCTCGCAGGCCGGCATTCCGCCGCAGGCCGCGGACAAGAAATTCCTCGACGCCTACAAGGCCAAGTTCAACGTCGACCCGATTCTCTACGCGCCGTTCACCTACGACGGGGCCAAGCTGCTGATCGAGGCGATGAAGAAAGCCAACTCGGCCGATCCGGCGAAGTATCTGCCGGAGCTGCAGAAAATCAGCTACAGCGGCGCCACCGGCAAGATCGAGTTCGACGACAAGGGCGACCGCAAGGATGCCGAAATGACCATCTTCACCATGAAGGGCGGCAAGATCGCGCCGGTGGCGGTGATCAAGGGCGGCAAGACCATTCCGTTCGAGGAGTTCGCCAAGGCGGCCGCTGCTGCGCCTGCTGCCGCCCCTGCCGCGCCGGCGGCCGAGAAGAAGGACGAGGCCAAGAAAGACGAAGCGAAGAAGTAAGCAGTCATCTTGGCGCATCGACGAAACGGCACCTTCGGGTGCCGTTGTCGTTTAGATTAGGCGCGCGCGAATGGAAACCTTCCTGCAGCAGCTGGTGAACGGCCTCACCGCGGGAAGCCTCTACGCCGTCGTCGCGCTCGGCTACACGATGGTGTACGGCATCATTCAGCTGATCAACTTCGCGCACGGCGAGGTGGTGATGATCGGCGCCATGGTGGCCTTCACGGTGATCACGCTCCTCGCTGCCGCCGGCGTGCCGCCTTTGCTGGCGGTCACGCTGGGCACCCTCGCCGCAATTCCGGTCTGCATGGCGGTCGGCTACGCCATGGAGCGGCTGGCGTACCGCCCGCTGCGCCGCGCCCCGCGGCTTGCCCCGCTCATCACCGCCATCGGCGTGTCGATCATCCTGCAGCACCTGGCGCTGCTGGTATGGAGCCGCAACATCCTCGCCTTCCCGCAAATCATTCGCACCGAGACGTTTTTCTTCTTCGGCGCCGCGGGCATCACCACCGTGCAGATCGCCATCATCGCGCTGTGCTTCGCCATGATGCTGGGCCTGGCGGGCCTGGTGTACCGCACGCGGCTGGGCACCGCCATGCGCGCGACGGCGCAGAACCCGCAGGTGGCGGCGCTGATGGGCATCGATGCCAACCGCGTGATTGCCGCAACGTTCCTCATCGGCGCGGCGCTGGGCGCGGTGGCCGGCGTGCTCTATGGCACTTACTACGGCGTGGCGCAATACACCATGGGCTCGATCCTCGGTCTCAAGGCGTTTTCCGCGGCGGTGCTGGGCGGCATCGGCAACGTTCCGGGCGCCATGCTCGGCGGCGTGCTGCTGGGTTTGGTGGAGGCGCTTGGCGCGGGCTACATCGGCGATTTCACCGATCTGTGCCAGTACGCATGGCTCTCCAGCCGTATCGCCGATTGCGAGAACGGCGGGCACTTCGTCCTCTTCGGCTCCAACTACCAGGACGTGTTTGCATTCGTGGTCCTCATCCTCGTGCTCGTGTTCCGGCCGTCGGGCCTGCTCGGCGAGCGCGTCGGCGACCGCGCGTGACCGACTGGCGCAAGCATCGCGCAGCCCTTTGGATCGGTTGCGCGCTGATCGCGCTGACGCTTGCCGTGCTGCCCTTCGCCCTCGCCCAGGTGGGGACCACCTGGGTGCGCATTACGAACTACGCCATCCTTTACGTGCTGCTCGCGCTCGGCCTGAACATCGTGGTCGGGTTCGCCGGCCTGCTCGATCTCGGTTATATCGCCTTCTACGCGGTCGGGGCCTATACCTACGCGTTGCTCGCGAGCCCGCATTTCGGGTTGCACCTGCCTTTCTGGATCATCCTGCCGATCGGCGCAGCCATTGCCGCGCTCTTCGGCGTGATGCTCGGCGCCCCGACCCTTAAGCTGCGCGGCGACTACCTCGCCATCGTGACCCTCGGTTTCGGCGAGATCGTGCGCGTCTTCCTTAACAACCTGTCGCGGCCGGTGAACATCACCAACGGTCCGCAAGGCATAGCTCGCATCGACCCGTTCGCCATCGGGCCCTTCAGCCTGGCACGGCCCGAAACCATCGGCCCCCTGCACTTCAGCGGTCCGATCAAGTACTACTACCTTCTCCTCGTGGTGATGCTCGTCGTCATCGCGATCAACCTGCGGCTGCAGAACTCGCGCATCGGCCGCGCCTGGGAAGCCATCCGCGAAGACGAGATCGCGGCGCGCGCGATGGGCATCAACACCACGAGCCTGAAGCTCCTCGCCTTTGCGATGGGCGCCACCTTCGGCGGCGTCGCAGGCGGCATGTTCTCCGCCATCCAGGCGTTCATCTCGCCCGAGAGTTTCGTCCTCGTGGAATCGATCATGGTCGTCTCCATGGTCGTGCTGGGCGGCATGGGCAATATCTGGGGCGTGATCCTCGGTGCGGTGCTGCTGTCGTTTACGCCGGAGCTTTTGCGCTGGACGGTGGAACCCGTGCAGCATGCGCTTTTCGGCCGCTCGGTCATCGAGCCGGAAGTCATACGGATGCTGCTGTTCGGGCTGGCGCTGGTGCTCGTCATGCTCTTCCGCCCGGCGGGCCTGCTTCCCTCGGCGGTGCGCAAGCGCGAGCTGACCCAGCACGTGGCATGAGCGCCCTTCTCGACGTTCGCGGGGTAGCCAAGCGCTTCGGCGGGCTCCGCGCGCTCGAGGACGTGACCTTTTCCATCGCCGAGCGCGAGGTGTACGGTCTCATCGGTCCCAACGGCGCGGGCAAGACCACGCTCTTCAACGTGCTCACCGGCGTCTATGGCACGGACGCGGGCGGTTTCTTTTTCGGGGGTCGCAATCTGGCCGGCTTCGCCCCGCACCAGATCGCCGCGGCCGGCATCGCGCGCACCTTCCAGAACATCCGTCTTTTCGCGAATCTCTCGGCCCTCGAGAACGTCATGATCGGGCGGCACGTGCGCACTCGCACGGGCGTGATCGGCGCGGTGCTGCGCGACAAGGCGACGCTGAAGGAAGAGCACGACATCGTGGCGCGCTCCCTCGCATTGCTGGATTACGTGGGCATCCGGCCGCGGGCCAACGACCGCGCCGGCAGCCTGCCCTACGGCGACCAGCGCCGCCTGGAGATCGCGCGCGCGCTCGCCACCGAGCCGCGGCTGCTTGCGCTCGATGAGCCTGCCGCCGGAATGAATCCCGCCGAGCGGTTGTCGCTCGGCAAGCTGATCCGCCGCATTCGCGCTGAGGGCGTGACGATTCTGCTCATCGAGCACGACGTGCGCTTGGTGATGAACGTGTGCGACCGGGTCATGGTGCTCGATTACGGGCATAGGATCGCCGAGGGCACGCCGGCCGAGGTGCAGCGCGACCCGAAAGTCATAGAGGCGTACTTGGGCGCGCCGCGTGCTGCTTGAAGTTCGCCAGCTCGAGGTGCACTACGGAGGCATCCGGGCCGTCGCGGGGGTCGACCTCGAGGTCGCCGAAGGCGAGCTGGTCTGCCTGATCGGCGCCAACGGCGCCGGCAAGACCTCCACGCTCAAGGCGATCTGCGGGCTCGTCCCATCGCGCAGCGGCAGCGTGCACTACGCCGGCGAAGACATAAGCCGCGCCGCCGTCCACGAGCTGCCGCGCAAAGGCCTCGTCATGGTGCCCGAGGGCCGCGGCATCTTCGCGCAGCTCACGGTCGAGGAGAACCTCGCGATGGGCGCCTACGCGCAGGGCGGCGGCGACGCCTCGGCGCAATACGAGCGCTTTCCGCGCCTCGCGGAGCGTCGGCGGCAGGTTGCCGGCACGCTCTCCGGCGGCGAGCAGCAGATGCTGGCGCTGGCGCGCGCCCTGATGACGAAACCGAAGCTCCTCCTGCTCGATGAGCCCTCGATGGGCCTCGCGCCGATGATGGTCACGCGCATTTTCGAAGTCGTGCAGGACATCGCCGCACAGGGCGTGACCATCCTCCTCGTCGAGCAGAACGCGCGGCTTGCGCTCGAGATGTCCAGCCGCGGCTATGTCATGGAATCGGGCGCGATCACGCTCACCGGCGAAGGGCGCGCGCTGCTCGACAACCCCCGCGTCCGCGAGGCTTACCTCGGCGAATAAAATACCGGCATGGATCGCCTGCTCATCGCCGGGTTCGGAGACATAGCGCGTCGCGCGCTGCCGCTCCTCGCACCGCGCTTCGAGGTCTGCCGCCTTTCGCGCCGTGACGGGCTGGACCTCGATCGGCCGGCGACGCTGCAGCTGGCACGCGCCGACGCGGTGCTGCATTGCGCGCCGCCACCTGCGTCGGGCGAAACCGATGTGCGCACCGCCAATCTCCTTGCGGCGCTCGACCGTGCGGGAAATCCGCCCTCGCGATTCGTTTACATCAGCACGAGCGGCGTCTACGGCGACTGCGGCGGAGCGCTCGTCGACGAGTCGCGCCCCTTGAATGCCCAAACAGGCCGTGCGCGCCGGCGCGTGGACGCCGAGCGCCGGCTCGAGCGGTGGTGTGCGCAGCGCGGCGTACCGTTGGTCATTCTGCGCGCACCCGGCATCTATGCTGGCGACCGCTTGCCCGTGGAGCGTCTGCATGCCGGCACGCCGGTGCTGCGAGCGGAGGACGATGTCTTCACCAACCACATTCACGCCGATGACCTGGCGGCGGCCGCGGCGCGTGCCCTGGAACAGGATGCGCCTGCAGGGGTCTATAACATCAGCGACGACAGCGAGATCCGCATGGGCGACTGGATGGACCTGGTCGCCGAGCACGCCCGGTTGCCGAAGCCGCCGCGCCTGCCGAGGAGCGTGATCGCCGACCACGTCTCCGCCGACGCGTTGAGCTTCATGAACGAGTCGCGCAGGCTCGACAACCGGCGCATGAAGAGCGTGCTGCGCCTTCGGCTACGCTACCCGACCGTCCGAGAAGGCCTGGCCCATGAGCACGCTATTGGTGTTGACTAACCTCCCCGACCGCGCTGCGGCCGAGCGGCTGGCGGACATCGTGGTGCAACAGCATCTCGCCGCCTGCGTGAACATCCTTGCCCCGTGTCACTCCGTTTACCGATGGAAGGGCGCCGTGCAGCACGACGAAGAGCATCCGCTGCTCATCAAGACGACCACCGAGCGTTATGCGGCGCTCGAGCAGGCGTTGCGCGCGGGGCATCCTTACGAGCTGCCGGAAATCATCGCGCTCCCGGTCGAGCGCGGCTTGCCGGCCTATCTGGATTGGGTGGCCGCGGAGACGAAGGGCTGATGCGGGTTCTTTGTCTCATTGCGTGTTTGCTGGCGGCAAGCGCCAGCGCCGCGGACCTGCTGGAGCCGGAAAAGGCCTTCCGGTTTTCCGCGCGGCTGGTCGACGACCAGGCGATCGAGGTGCATTTCGCCATCGCCGATGGGTACTACCTCTACCGGGAGCGGTTCAAGTTCAGCGCCGACGGCAATCCCGCCATCCGCCTCGGGGCGCCCGAGCTGCCGCGCGGCATCCCGCACAAGGACGAGTTCTTCGGCTCCGTCGAGACCTACCGCAAGCAGGTCGCCATCCGCATTCCGGTAGAGGGCGCGGGCCGCTTCGACCTAAAGGTCACGTCGCAGGGTTGCGCGGACGTCGGCGTGTGCTACGTGCCCATGGATTCCGTCGCCAGCCTGCAGACAACCGGGGCGACAGGGTCGGCGACGCGAACATCCGTCTTCTCCGCCGATACGGACATCGCCCGCCTTTTCGAAGGCAGCGTGGTTCTGGTGCTGGGGAGCTTTCTCGCCTTCGGGCTGCTTCTCGCGTTCACGCCGTGCATGCTGCCGATGATCCCGATCCTGTCCAGCATCATCGCGGGAGAGGGGCGCGAGACGAACAAGCTGCAGGCGCTCGCGCTTTCGCTCGCTTACGTGCTCGGCATGGCCGTGGCTTATGCCGTAGCCGGCGTCGCCGCCGGCTTTTCCGGCACCTTGCTTGCGTCGGCGCTGCAGAACGCGTGGGTGCTTGGTGGTTTTGCGCTGGTGTTCGTCGCGCTCGCGCTTTCGATGTTCGGCTTCTACGAGCTGCGGCTGCCGGGCTTCATCCATCACCGGCTGCATGGCGCACATAGCAGCCTGAAAGGCGGGCGCATCGCCTCCGTCGCCGCCATGGGCGTGCTCTCCGCGGTCATCGTGAGTCCGTGCGTCGCCGCGCCCCTGGCGGGCGCCCTTCTCTACATCTCGCAGACGCGCGATGTCGTGCTCGGCGGATCGGCGCTGTTCGTGATGGCGCTGGGTATGGGAATCCCCCTCGTCGTCATGGGCGTCTCCGAGGGCGCGCTCCTTCCGAAGGCGGGCGCCTGGATGGAGGGCGTGCGCAGGTTTTTCGGCGTGCTGCTCCTGGCGGTGGCGCTCTGGATCGCTTCTCCGATCCTGGCGCCGGCAGTGCAGATGTTCGCGTGGGCGGCGCTGCTCATCGGTTCGGGCGTGTTCCTGCGCGCCTTGGACGCACTGCCGGCGGGCGTGTCGGGTTGGGCGCGCGTATGGAAAGGCGCAGGTGTGATTGCGCTCGTGATCGGCGTGGCGATGCTCGTCGGCGCCCTCGCCGGCAGCCGCGATCCGCTGCGCCCGCTCGCGGGAGTGCTGGGAGAGGCGCAGCCAGAGTTGCCCGCCACGCCTTGGACGCGAGTCGCATCCAGCGCCGAGCTCGACGAGAAGGTGCAAGCCGCCGCACGCCCCGTGATGCTGGACTTCTATGCCGACTGGTGCGTGTCGTGCAAGGAGATGGAGCGCTACACCTTCTCCGATGCGCGCGTACGGGGGCAGATGGCGGGCATGCTACTGCTGCAAGCCGACGTCACGGCGAACACCGAGTCGCATCGCGCGCTTCTCAAGCGTTTCTCGCTCTTCGGACCGCCCGGAATCATTTTCTTCGACGCGCAGGGGCGCGAGATTCCAGGACTGCGCGTCATCGGCTACCAGCCGCCGGAACGTTTCCTGAAGACGCTTGGCAGTGCCGCTGGCCATTGATCACGTCGTGATCGCCGTGCGCGATCTCGACGCTGCCGCGGCGAGTTTCCGCGCGCTCGGGTTCACGCTCACGCCGCGCGGCCATCACAGCATAGGCTCGCAGAACCATTGCATCATGTTCGGCGCCACGTACGTCGAGCTCCTCGCGGCGCCGAAATCGCATCCGTGGCTCGATTACTACCGCAGGTTCCTCGAAGGCGGAGACGGACTGGCGGCCGTCGCGTTCGCGACGCCCGATGCCGATGAGGCTTATCGCGAGCTAAAGGAGCGAGGCGTGCCGGTGCGCGCGCCGATGGACCTTTCCCGTCCCGTGGAAGACGGGGTTGCGCGCTTTCGCCTCGTGCAGATCGACAATACGAAGGGCTTCAGCGTGTTCGTGTGCCAGCACCTCACGCCGGAGCTGGTATGGCGCTCGCCCTGGCAGCGCCACGCGAATGGTGCGACGGAGCTCACCGGGATCCACGTGCCCGCGCCGCAACCGTTCGAGGGTTTGCCCGCCGGCATCCACTGGAACGCGCCGGCGGCGTTGCGACTCCGAGGAGCGGGAAAAGCCGCGCAAGCGCACGGCGTGAGCCTGGCGTTCGTTTAGCGCCTGCGCAGCGCCTTCGCCGCATCCATCGCGAAGTAAGTGAGGATGCCGTCGGCACCGGCGCGCTTGAAGGCGAGGAGCGCCTCCATGATGCACGACTCGGGCAGCCATTTATTGGCGATCGCCGCACGCAGCATCGAGTATTCCCCGGACACCTGGTAGACGAAGGTCGGCGCGCGGAACTCGTCCTTCACGCGGCGCACGATGTCGAGGTACGGCAGTCCGGGCTTGACCATCACCATGTCCGCGCCTTCGGCGAGGTCGAGGCCGACTTCCCATAGCGCCTCATCGGCGTTCGCCGGATCCATCTGGTAGCTCTTCTTGTCGCTCTTGCCCAGAAACTTTGCGGAGCCGACGGCGTCGCGAAACGGTCCATAGAACCCGGAGGCGTATTTCGCCGAGTACGCCATGATGCGAGTGTGGATGTGCCCGCCCTTCTCGAGCGCGGCGCGGATTCGTCCGATGCGGCCATCCATCATGTCCGAGGGCGCGACGATATCCACGCCCGCGGCGGCCTGCGCGAGAGCCTGCTTGACGAGGATGTCGAGCGTGGCGTCATTGATGATGTAGCCCGATTCGTCGATCACCCCGTCCTGCCCGTGCGACGTGTACGGGTCGAGGGCGACGTCGGTCATGATGCCGAGCTCGGGAAAGCGTTTCTTCAGCGCCGCCACGGCGCGGGGAATCAGGCCTTTCGGATTGAAAGCCTCGCGCCCGTCGGGGGTTTTCAACCGCGCTTCGATCGCGGGAAAAAGCGCAACCGCAGGAATGTCGAGCTTCAGGCACTGGTCTGCGATCGGCAACAGCTTGTCGACCGTGAAGCGCTCCACGCCCGGCATCGAATCCACTTTCTCCGTGCGGGCTTTGCCGTCGATGACGAACACCGGATAGATGAAGTCGTCCGCGGTAACGAGGTTCTCACGCATCAGCCGGCGTGAAAATTCTGCACGCCGCATGCGCCGCATGCGCACGCCGGGGAAGCTGCCGTAGACCTTCATGGGATTCGGGTTTTTGCGTCTTTTGGGACTGGAACTTTTGCCCCGCGACCTCATCTTACCTTCAGACGAGTTAATCGTCTCCCGCTTCTCCTCCCTGAGCGGGTGCCTTAATCCCAAAGTTAAGGCGTTTCGCCCCCGGTTTACTTCCCCTTTGCCGGGGGCCTTTTATTCTCGCCGGCCTGCTTGGAGCCATCGCTCCAGCAGGCCTTTGCATTCCTCTACGCCTTGTCGCGTTACGCTGGAAAAAAGTGTCGCGCCATGGCGACCGAGCCGCTGCTCGACGTCGCCCATGAGCGAGGCCTGCTCGCGACGCGAGAGCTTGTCGGCTTTGGAAAGCAGCACGTGCCGGGGCATCTCTCCCAGCCATGCGATGAGCTGCATGTCGAGCGGCGTCAGGGGATGGCGAGCGTCCATGATGATGACGACGCCGACCAGCGTCTGGGCGGAGCGCAAGTACGCACCGACCAGTTCGCGCCAGGCGTCGCGCATCGATTGCGGCACGCGCGCAAAACCGTACCCGGGGAGGTCAACGAAGCGGGCGTCATCGCCAAGGCTGTAGAAGTTGATGGTCTGGGTACGGCCGGGCGTTTTGCTGGTGCGTGCAAGCGCTCGTCGCCCTGTGAGCGCATTGATCGCGCTCGACTTGCCGACATTCGAGCGCCCTGCGAAGGCGACCTCGGCCGGCCCGGGGGGCGGCAGGTCGGCAATGCGCCCGGCAGCGCGCAGAAACGCGGCATTAGCGAACAGCGTCATGGGAGGCGGGAAATTCTAATAAAATCGCGCCTTTCGCCTTTCGGGGATGGGGAATGGATCGCGCAACGGCGCTCGCTGCGGCAATCGCGTTGGGAGTGTGCGGCATGGCAGTCGCGCAGGACAAAGCCCCAGGCATTGCCGCCCAGGTGTGCGCGTCCTGCCACGCGCCGGACGGCAACGGCACGGCACCTGCCAACCCGAAGATCGCCGGCCAAGGCGCCGATTACCTGCATAAGCAGCTGCGCGACTTCAAGGCCGCCGGCGGCAAGAAGCCGCGGCGCGAGAGCCCGATCATGAATGGCATGGTGGCGAACCTTTCCGAGGCCGACATGAAGGGCCTTGCCGCCTTCTATGCCGGTCAGGCGCTCAAGCCCGCGGCTGCGGCCGACAAGGAGCAGGCTGCGCTCGGCCAGAAACTCTGGCGCGGCGGCGATGCCGCCAATGGAGTCCCGGCGTGCGCCGGGTGCCATGGCCCTGCGGGCGCCGGCATGCCCGCCCAGTACCCGCGCCTCGCCGGCCAGTACGCCGAGTACCTGGCCGCGCAACTCACGGCTTTTCGTGAAGGCAAGCGCAGTAATGACGCCAGCAGCATGATGCGCGGCGTAGCGGCGCGCATGAACGATCGCCAGATCCGCGCGGTGGCGGAATATGCAGCGGGGTTGCGCTGACTCTGGAATGGAATGGGAATAGTGCGCGCCGCCCGGTGTTCTCTCGCAGGTACCCCCTCTAGGAGACGTTGATGAAAAGAAGCGGTTTGGCAGCGGTGGTGGCCTTGGCGCTCGGTTTCGCGGCAGGCGCCGCCTTCGCGCAAGCGAAGCCCGAGACTTTGGTGAAGCAACGCCAGGCGGTGATGACGCTGCAGGGCAAGTATTTCGGCCCGATGGCCGGGATGGCACAAGGCAAGGTGCCCTACAACGCCGACGTGGTTAAGCGCAATGCCGCGTTTCTGGACAACCTCAGCCGCATGGCATGGGACGGGTTCGATCCGAGCACGAAGGACATCAAGAGCGCAGCGCTACCCGCGGCGTTCACCGACCAGGCCAAGTTCAAGGAGGCGGGGAGCCGCCTCGAGAACGAGGCGAGCCGGCTTTACCAGGTGGCCCAGAGCGGCGACGAAGCCGCGGTGAAGGCCCAGATCGGCGCGGTCGGCAAGACCTGCGGCGGATGCCACGAGAGCTTCCGCGCAAAGCAGTAACGCGAGATGCTTGTGAGAAGCCCCGCGCTGTCGGGGCTTTTTTTTATCCTCTGGACTTCGCTCGCGCTCGCTCAAGGCGACGCGAAGCGCGGCGAGTATCTCTCCAAGGCGGGCGGTTGCGTGGGGTGCCACACGGAGGCGCGCAAGGACGCCGCGCCGTACGCCGGCGGCCGCGCGCTGAAAACGCCCTTCGGCACCTTCTACGGCCCGAACATCACGCCGCATCCGCAGGCCGGCATCGGCGCCTGGTCGGAGGTCGATTTCGTCCGCGCGATGCGCGAAGGCCGCCGACCCGACGGGGCGCATTACTTTCCGGCGTTCCCCTATGCTTCGTTCACGCGTATCGGAGATGCAGACCTGCGCGACCTTTGGGCGTATCTGCGCGCCCTCAAGCCGAGCGCGCAACCCAGCCAGCCGCACGATCTAGGCATCCTTTACCGCTGGCGGGTTCTCGTTTTTTTCTGGAAGTGGCTGTTCTTCTCGCCAGGACCGATAGCGCCCGACCCGAAGGCCAATGCCGAAGCGAGCCGCGGCGCCTATCTCGCCGACGCGCTCGGCCACTGCGGGGAATGCCATACGCCGCGCAACTGGCTCGGCGGTCCGAAGAAGCACCGCTATCTCGGAGGCGCGAAACTGGGCGAAGGCACGAACGCGCCGAACATTACGTCCGCACGCCTGAAGAAGTACGGCGACGGCGAGCTGAAGGACATCCTGCAATCGGGCCTTTTCCCCGATGGCGACGTGATGGGCGAAACGATGGCCGAAGTCGTGCGCAACACGACGAGCCAGCTAACGGCTGCCGACCTCGCAGCGCTGATTACGTACCTGAAAACCGTCCCAGCATTGCCCGATGAGCCGAAATAGCGTGGAATAGCCGGCTCGGGAGGTCTGTTTCCCATGGAAGAAGCCAAGCGCCTGGTCGAGTTGATTCCACGCCTGCGCCGGTATGCGCGGGCACTCGTCGGAGATCGGACCACGGCCGACGATCTCGTGCAGGACACGCTCGAGCGAGCATGGGCGAAGCTGCACCTCTACCGCCGCGGCACCGACCTGCGCGCCTGGCTCTTTACAGTCATGCACAACGTACACGTCAACCGTATCCGCGCCTCTCGACCCACCGATCCCCTCGAGGACGACATGCCGGAGCTCGCGCAGCCGCAGGGGCAGGGGCAGCCCGATGGGCTCCTGGTACGCGATCTCGATCGCGCAATCGCCCGTCTGCCGGCAGACCAGCGTGCCGTGCTGCTCCTGGTCACGCTGGAGGAGATGAGCTACGACGATGTGGCGCGCGCGCTCGGCATCCCGATCGGCACCGTGATGTCGCGCCTATCCCGCGCACGCGAGAAGCTGCGCACCATGATGCTCGGCCAGCCGGTAAGCGCGAAGCTGAAAGTCGTCAAGTGATCGAGACCCCCATCACCGAAGGCGACCTGCAGGCTTACGCCGACGGCAGGTTGTCCGAGCCGCGGCGGGCCTTCGTCGAGGCGTGGCTGGCGACGCGTCCGGATGAGGCGGAACGCATCGCTGCCTACCGGCGTCTGGCGCAGGAAGTGCGCGCCGCCTACGACACGATGATTTCGGAACCGGTGCCCGAGCGGCTCGCGCGCGCCGCGTCGCGGCGCATCCCGGTGCGGCGCCTTGCCGCGGCGGTTGGCTGGATCGTGCTCGGGGTTGCGATCGGTGCGCCGGCCGGCTGGCAATTGCGCCCCGAGCGCGTGGTCACGCAGGCGCCAACCGATAGCGCGCTCATCGCGCGCCGCGCGGCAATCGCGCACGCCACGTATTCGCCCGAGGTGCGCCATCCGGTGGAGGTGGGCGCCGATGACGAGCAGCATCTCGTGGCGTGGCTGTCGAAACGCGTCGGTGTGAAGCTGCGCGCGCCGCAACTCGACGAAGCCGGTATGGCGCTTGTCGGCGGCCGCCTGCTGCCGGGGGAGAACGGTCCCGTGGCGCAGTTCATGTACCAGACGCCGACCGGGCGCCGTCTGACGCTTTATGTGCGCACGGAAGCCGCGCGCAACCGCGAGACCGCGTTCCGCTACGCGCGCGAGAACAACGTCGGCGTGTTCTACTGGATCGACCGCGAGATCGGCTACGCGCTCGCCTCGGCGGACCTCAACAAGGACGAGCTGCTGAAGCTCGCCAATCTCGTCTACAAGAAGCTCGAGCAGTAGCTCAGCGTTTCGCTTTCCTGCCCTTTAGGGCGCGCAAGTCCACCTTTGCCGACGCTCTCACATCCGCCTTCGTGACGCCGGCCAGGTGCGTCAGCGCGTAGCGGTCATTGTCCTTGGTGAGGGAAGCGATGCAGTCGCGCGGCACGACAACGCGATAGTCGCGCATGTACGCATCGTGCGCTGTGAAAAGAACGCAGAAATTTCCCGCCACGCCGGTCAGGATGAGCGTCTCCGCCCCCAGGTGCTCGAGCAAGACGTCGAGCGTGGTGAACTGGAAGCCCGAATGCTTGGGCTTCAGGACGAAATAATCCTCCGGCTGTGGCTCGAGCATTCGCGCGATGTTGCGGCCCGGCGAGCGCAGGCAATGGTCCAGCAGCTCGTGGAAATCGGAGCGCCAGCGGCCGAAGTTATCGTTGACGTACACCGTTGGGATCCCGGCCAGCCTTGCCCGCGCCTTGAGGCGTGCAACGGCTTTCGCCGCCGCGAGCGCCCGCGGCAGCATCGCCTTCGCGCCTTCGAAGTCGAAGGCGTTGATCATGTCGATGACGAGCAGCACGACCCGCGAGTCGTCGGGCGCGCTGCCGTGCAGGTCGCGAGGGCTAGCGCTCGAGCGAGGCATTCAGCGCCGTGGCGAGCGCCGCTTCCCCGCTGATCAGCGCTTTCCACGCAAGCTCAAGTCCCTTGCGCTTGCCTTTCGGCACGATCTTCAGCCCGTCGGGGCTGATCGTCACCATGTAGGCCTCGCCATCGAGGGTGAGCTCTCGTCGCAGGGGTTTGTCGAGCTTGGTCGCCATGTCCTTTAAGAGCAACCTTCAGGCCCGCCGCAGCTCACGCAGCAGCGTCACCAGAGCGTCCATCTGGTAGCTGGCGTTGAGGCCGCTTGGGCTGGGAAGCACCCACACGCGCGCGCCTTCGAACCGCTCCGGCTGCTCCCCCAACGTCGCCTTAGGGACGCCGAAAGCATGGCGGTAAGCGCCCATGCCGAGAAAAGCGACGATTTGCGGCCTATAGCGCCGCACTTTGGCGGCGAGACGCGTTCGTCCGGAGGTGAGCTCGTCCGGCGCGAGTTCGTCTGCGCTAGCCGTGGCACGGCCCACCAGGTTAGTTAGGCCGTAGCCCGCCTCGAGCAGCAAATCTTTCTCGGAAGGGTGCAGCCGCCGCGGCGTGAAGCCCGCACCGTGCAGCGCCGGCCAGAAGCGGTTTCCGGGCCGCGCGAAGTGGTTGCCGGTCGCTGCCGAATAAAGCCCCGGGTTGATGCCGCAGAAGAGGACCTTGAGTCCGGGCGCGATGACGTCGCGCAGCCTCTTGGCGCGCGCCGCCTCCAGGTCGGCGGGGCTAGGCCGGCCGGATGAGATAGCCGCCGGACTTCTCGTCCGGCTCGAGCCTGACCAGGCCTTTTTTCTCGGCATCTTCCAGCAGGTCGGAAAAAGCGCGGAAGCCGTAGTAGGACTCGTTGAAGCCCGGCTTACGCCGCTTCAGCGCCTGCTTGATCATCGAGCCCCAGATGCGCTCGTCCTCGCCGCGCTCGGTCATCAATGCATTCAACGTCTCGACCACGAGGTCGAACGCTTCCTGCTTCTTGTCGCCTTTCTCCTCACCGCCCGGCGCGGCATCCCGACGCTTCTTTGCCGCGCGGCGCTTTTGCTCGTCCTGGCGCACGAGGTCGTCGTAGTAGATGAACTCGTCGCAGTTCGCGATCAACAGGTCGGAGCTCGAATTCTTTACCCCGACGCCGATTACCGTCTTCGCGTTTTCGCGCAGCTTCGACACGAGCGGCGAGAAGTCCGAATCGCCGCTCACGATGACGAAGGTGTCGACGTGTGCCTTGGTGTAGCAAAGGTCGAGCGCGTCGACGACCATCCGGATGTCGGCGGAGTTCTTGCCCGACTGGCGCACATGCGGGATCTCGATCAGCTCGAAGGAGGCGCCGTGCATGGCGGCCTTGAATTCCTTATAGCGCTCCCAGTCGCAGTAGGCCTTCTTCACCACGATCGAGCCCTTGAGAAGGAGGCGCTCGAGCACCTTTTCCATGTCGAACTGCGAGTACTTCGCCTCGCGCACGCCGAGCGCGACGTTCTCGAAGTCGCAGAAAACCGCGAGGCTACGCGCTTCTGGGTTGACCGGCATCGAGCGGCGCCTCTGCTTTCTTGGATCGGTTGAGCCAGACCTGGAGACGCTCGAAGTACAGGTAGATCACCGGCGTGATGTAGAGCGTCAACACCTGCGACACCAGCAGGCCGCCGACCACCGCGAGGCCGAGCGGCATGCGCGCGCCGCCGCCCGCGCCCAGGCCGATGGCGATCGGCAGGCTTCCCATCAGCGCCGCCATGGTGGTCATCATGATCGGCCGGAAGCGGATCAGGCCGGCCTGGTAGATCGCCTGCTCGGCCGGCATGCCGTGCGTGCGCTGCGCGTCAATGGCGAAGTCGATCATGATGATCGCGTTTTTCTTGACGATACCGATCAGCATGATCATGCCGACGAACGCGTACATGTTCAGCTCGACGTTGAAGGCGAGCAGCGTCAGCAGGGCGCCGAGGCCCGCGGTCGGCAAACCGGACAGGATGGTGAGTGGATGGATGAAGCTCTCGTACAGGATGCCGAGCACAAGGTAGATCACGATGATGGCGAGCAGGATCAGGATGCCCATACCGGCGAGCGAAGCCTGGTAGGCCTGGGCGGTGCCGGAGAAGGTTCCCGTCAGGGTCGCCGGCACCTGCAGCTCGCGCGCGCCGGCCTGGACCTGCTCGATCGCCTGCGAAAGCGCGACGCCCGGACGAAGGTCGAATGAGAAGGTGACCGAGGGCAGCTGGCCGAGGTGCGTCACCTGCATCGGGCCCACGCCGTACGTTAGCTTCGCTACGGCATTGAGCGGCACGAGCGCGCCGGTCGAGGAGCGCACGTACAGCATCGGCAGCACCGAGGGGTCGGTCTGATAGCGCGGCGCCAGCTCGAGGATGACGAAATACTGGTTGGTCGACGTATAGATCGTCGAAACCTGGCGGGCGCCGTACGCATTGTTGAGAGCCATCTCGATCTGCTGTGCCGAGACACCTAGCGACGAGGCTTTCTCGCGCTCGATCTGCACGGTGACTTCCGGCCGCGTGATTTGCAGGTCGCTCGACACGTCGACCAGGCCCGGCAGGGCGCGCAGCTTCTGCTCGATGAGCGGCGCCCACTGGTAGAGCTCCTCTACGTTGGCGCTACGCATGACGTACTGGTAGGGGCTTCGGGTGAGCTGACCACCGATGCGGATCGCCGGAACGTTCTGCACGAAGACCTTGGCGCCGAGGATGTTGGCGACTTTCGGCCGCAGCTCGCGCACCACCTGCTCGGCCGGCTTCCTCTCGTTGAACGGCTTCAGGTTGATTGTGATCCGCCCGACGTTGAGCGAAGCCGACAGGCCGCCCGCGCCGACGAAGGACATGACGGCATCGACGTTCGGGTCCTGGCGCACGATCTCCGCCACCTGGCGCTGCAGCGCCACCATGGCCTCGAACGAGCTGTCCTGGGGTCCTTCCACGAAGCAGAAGATCTGCCCCGCGTCCTCCGACGGCAGGAAGCCCTTCGGCGAGCGCTGGAACAGCCAGACGGTGGCGACACAAACACCCAGGAAGAGGACCATCACCATGCGCCGGTGGCGCAGCGCCCAGCGCAACGTGACGTCGTACGTGTCGCGCACCGCATCGAAGGCGCGCTCGAACGCCATGTACAGGCGGCCGTGCCGCTCGTCCGCGCGATGCGGCTTGAGGATCCGGCTGCACATCATGGGCGTGAGGGTGAGCGACACAATGCCGGAGATCAGCACTGCGGCCATGATGGTGACCGCGAACTCGTTCAGCAGACGTCCCAGGATGCCGCCCATGAAAAGCACCGGGATGAACACTGCGGCGAGCGAAATCGTCATGGAGATGATGGTGAATACGATCTCGCGCGAGCCGTCGAGCGTCGCCTGCATGACGCTCTTGCCCTGCTCGATGTGGCGGGTGATGTTTTCCAGCATGACGATGGCATCGTCGACCACGAACCCGACACACAGCGTAAGGGCCATGAGCGAGATGTTGTCCAGGCTGTAGCCGAGCAAATACATCACCGCGAAGGTGCCCACGATGCACAACGGCAGCGCGAGCGAAGGGATGATCGTCGCCGCTACATTGCGCAGGAAGAGGAAGATCACCAGGACGACGAGCGCCAGCGCGAGGATCAGCGTGAACTGGACCTCCTCCACCGATGCGCGGATCGTCTGCGAGCGGTCATACAGCACCTGGATGTCGATTGCCGGCGGCACTTCGGCGCGGAAGGTTGGCAGCAGCTTCTTGACGTCGTCCACAACCTGGATGGTGTTGGTGCCGGGCTGGCGGAAGATGGCGAGCACGATGCCGCGCTTGTCCTTGTACCAGGCGGCGGTCTTGTCGTTTTGCACGCTGTCGATGACGCGCCCGAGCTCCTCCAGGCGGATCGGCGAGCCGTTGCGGTAGGTGACGATGATCGGGCGGAACGCAGCAGCGTTCTGCAGCTGCCCGGTCGCCTGCACCGCGAACATGCGGTCCTTGCCGTAGAGCGTGCCGGTCGGCAGGTTTACGTTGGCGTTCGATACGGCCTGCTCGACTTCGTTTATTCCCACACCGCGCGCCGCCATCGCGTTGGGATCGACCTGTACGCGCACCGCGTACTTTTGCTGCCCGAAGACCTGCACCTGCGCCACGCCGCTGATGGTCGAGAGGCGTTGCGCAAGATAGGTCTCCGCGTACTCGCTCACCATCGAAAGCGGCAGCGCGTCCGAAGTGAGCGCAAGGAAAAACACCGGGAAGTCGGCCGGGTTGACCTTGCGGAACGAAGGGGGCGCGGGCATGGTCGCCGGCAGCTGGCGCATCGTCGCGGCGATCGCCGAATTTACGTCCTGCGCCGCGCCATCGATGTCGCGGCCCAGGTTGAACTGCAGCGTGATGCGCGTGGTGCCCTGGCTCGACACCGAGCTCATCTCGTCCACGCCGGAGATGGTGGAGAACTGTTTCTCGAGCGGCGTAGCGACCGCCGCGGCCATCGTCTCCGGGCTCGCACCGGGCAGCTCCGCGCTCACCTGTATGGTCGGAAAGTCGACGTTCGGCAGGGTGGAAACGGGGAGCAGGCGATACGCCGCGAGCCCGAAGATCAGGATGCCCACCATGACCAGCACGGTGGTAACCGGCCGGCGGATCCAGAACTCGCAGAAGTTCATGACGCTTCCGCCGCCGCCCCCGGCTTGCCGATCTGCACGCGCACCTTGGGTCCCAGGCGCAGCTGGCCGCGCGTCACGACACGCTCGCCGGCCGCGACGCCTTTGCCGAGGATGGCGCGTTCGCCCTCGGTGCGCTTCACCTCGACGCGTCGCACTTGGGCGGTCATGTCGTCGTCGATGATGTAAAGGTACTGGCCATCCGGACCGGTTTGTACCGCTTGCGTCGGCACGACGATTACGTCGGCCTCCTCGTAAAGGCGCGCACTGAGGTTCACGAACTGTCCCGGCCAGAGCGCAGCGTCGTCGTTGTCGAACTGCGCGCGTAGCCGGATGGTTCCGGTCGTGGTATCGACGGCGTTATCGATGAAGATGAGGCGGCCCGTCGGATGCGCCTGCCCGGCGTCCACCGGCAGCACCTCGACCTCGATCGTGCCCTCGGCCATGCGCTTGCGCACCTCCGGCAGGCTTTGCTCCGGTACCGCGAAGTTGACGTAGATCGGCCGTACCTGGTTGATCACGACCAGCGGATTGACGTCGTTCGCCCGCACCAGATTGCCTGCCTGCGAGAGCACCTTGCCGACGAAGCCATCGAGCGGTGAGCGGATCGTGCAATATTCGAGATTGAGCCGGGCATTTTCGAGCGCGGCTTGGCTCGCCTTCGCTACCGCCGCCGCGGTTTCCGCGTTGGTGCGGATCTGGGCGTACGCCTCCTTAGAGACGAAGTTCTTCTGCAGCAGTTCCTCGTACCGGCGCGCCTGCGACTGCGCCTGGTCCCGGGCGGCCGAGTCGCGCAGGGCATTCGCCTCTGCCTGTCGCAACGCGGCCTGGTAGGGACGCGGATCGATACGGAAGAGCACGTCGCTTTTTTTGACCGGTGCGCCCTCCTTGAAGTTGACCTCGACGATCTGGCCATCGACGCGCGCCTTGAGCGACACGGTGGCGAATGCCTCGACGTTGCCGATGGCCCGCAGCCGCACCGGCACATTCTCTTGTACGGCGCGCGCTACGGTCACCGGCACGGAAGGCGGGCCTTTGCCGCCTTTGCGGCTTTCGCGCGCGCGGCTGTCCTGGCTGAAATACGCGCCGATGCCGGCCGCGATCAGAACAGCGACGAGCGTACCGAGGATCAGTACGCGCCGGCTGGTTCGGGTCATGGGCGGGGTGTCACTCACGCAAGGGGCCGATTGTCGTCTGGCGCCCCTAATCCGGCAATTGCTCGGCGGCGAAAAGCTCACCGATGGATTCGCGGCGCCGCACCAGACGGGCCGCGTCGCCCTCCACCAGCACTTCCGCCGCCCGCGGCCTCGAGTTGTAGTTCGAGCTCATGCTCATCCCATAGGCACCGGCGGAGAGCACGGCGAGCAGGTCCCCGGCCTGGGCGGCCAGGCGCCGCTCGCGGGCGAGGAAATCGGCGCTTTCGCAGATCGGCCCCACGACATCGTAAACAGCGTCGGCGGCGCCGGCTTCCGTCTCGCGCACGGATTTCACGTCGTGCCACGCGTCGTAGAGCGGCGCGCGGATGAGGTCATTCATCGCCGCGTCGACGACCAGGAAGTTGCGCGCGGCTCCGGGCTTCACGTACTCGACTCGGGTGAGGAGAAGCCCTGCATTGCCGACAATCGAGCGGCCCGGATCGAAAATCAATGTCTGGCGGCGCTTGCCGACAACGCTCAGCGCGCCGCGTACGAAGGCCGCGATAGGCTGTGGCGTTTCGTCTTTGTAGCGGATGCCGATGCCGCCGCCGACGTCGATGTGCCGCAGGCGCACGCCGGCCGCTTCGAGACGGTCGACGAGCATCACCAAGCGCTCCGCGGCGGCGATGAATGGCGCTGCTTCGACGAGAAGCGAGCCGATATGGCAGCCGATGCCGACGACTTCGAGCTCAGGCATGCCTGCGGCGCGCATATACAGGCGCTGCGCATCTGCATGGGCAATGCCGAACTTGTTCTCACGCATACCCGTGGAGATATAGGGGTGCGTGCCCGCGTCGACGTCCGGGTTAACGCGAAAAGCGATCGGCGCCCGCCGGCCGAGCCGCTTCGCGATGGAGGCCACGCGCTCCAGCTCGGCCTCCGATTCCAGGTTGATGCACGCGATGTCCCTGGCGAGCGCGAATTCGATCTCGACTTCGGTCTTGCCGACCCCCGAAAACAGCGTCTTGCACGGATCGCCGCCCGCGGCGATGACCCGGGCGAGCTCACCGCCCGAGACGATGTCGAATCCGGCGCCCAGGCGCGCAAGCAGCGCGAGCACGCCGAGGTTCGAGTTCGCCTTGACCGAATAGCAGACGAGAGCGTCGCGGCCTTCGAGCGCGCGGATGAACTCTGAGTAGGCGGACTCGATCGCGGCACGCGAATAGACGTAGCAAGGCGTGCCGAAGCGCCGCGCGATAACGTCGAGCGGCACCCCTTCGGCGCACAGTACGCCGTTGCGGTAGGCGAACGACACGGCCTTCTAGCGCTCGGTCTCTTCCGGCGCCTGCGGCGGATACGGGACCGGTTTGTAAGTGTCGCGCTTCTCCGGCTTCACGCCGGGCGGCGGATTGTCGCGCAGGTACAGCGGCCCCCTCTGACCGCAGGCGCCTGCCGCCAGCGCTAATGCGACGACCGACAGCAGCAAGCGCATAAAATCACGATGTTAACGCATGGATGAGACACAGTTTGCCGCGCTGGCGGATGCCGCGCTCGACCGCATCGAGGTTGCGCTCGAAGAGTGCGGCGTCGATGCCGACGTCGAGCGCAAGGAAGGCGGCCTCATCGAGCTTGAGTTCGTCGACGGGGGGCGCATGGTCATCAACCGGCACGGCGCCGCGCGCGAGATCTGGGTTGCGGCGCGCTCGGGCGGTTTCCACTTTCGCTGGGACGGGACGACTTGGCGCGATACCCGTGACGGCGGCGAGCTTTTCGCGGCGCTGTCGCGGCTCGTGTCCACGCAAAGCGGTCAGCCGGTGCTTCTTAAGCCCTAGGCGGGGGGGCTGGGCGGCGGCGGTGCCGGGATCGGCGCAGGCTGAGCGGGCTCGGCGGGCACGGCGGGCAAAGGCGGGTGTAAGACCTCGGGTGGCGGCACGGCCTCGCGATAGAAGAACTCGGGCGTGACGCGCGTTTCGCCGCTCGCTGTCGGAAACGGGCCGGTCGGCAGCACGACGATGCCGGGTGGCATCTCGCGCGGCATTTCCGGAACGTCCTTCAATACGCGTTCCATGTAGGTGAGCCAGATCGGCAACGCGACCACGCCGCCCGTCATGTTCTTGCCGAGCGTCCTTGGCTGGTCGAAGCCGACCCACGAAATCGCCACCATCGAGGGCTGGTAACCCGCGAACCATGCATCGACGAACTCGTTCGTCGTTCCGGTCTTGCCGGCGAGATCCGAGCGTCCGAGCCTGGCGGCGCGCGCCGCGGTGCCCAGGCGCGTCACGTCCTGCATCATGTTGTCCATGATGAAAGCATTGCGCGGATCGATCACACGCAAGGCCTCGTCACCGGCGCGACGTGGCTCGGCGAGCGCGAGCACGTTGCCGCGGTCGTCGACGATTTTGTGGATGAAGTACGGCTGGACCAGATAGCCGCCGTTCGCGAACACCGAATAGGCGCGCGCCATTTGCCAGGCCGTCGCCGAGCCGGCGCCGAGCGCCATGGTGAGGTAAGGCGGGTGGCGCTCGGGCTCGAAGCCGAAGCGAGTGACATATTCCTGGGCGTACTTGGCGCCGATGGCGTCGAGGACGCGGATCGAGACCATGTTTTTGGACTTGGCGAGCGCGGTGCGAAGCCGCATCGGACCTTCGAATTTGCCGTCGTAGTTCTTCGGCTCCCAGCGCTGGCTGCCGGTCTCTTCTGCCTCGAGCACGACTGGCTCATCGGGCACCACCGTGGCGGGCGTGAATCCCTTCTCGAGGGCGGCGGAGTAGATGAACGGCTTGAACGAGGAGCCTGGTTGACGCCACGCCTGCGTCACATGGTTGAACTTCGCCCGGCTGAAGTCAAAGCCGCCGACCAGTGCGCGGATCGCGCCGTCCTGCGGATCGAGCGAAATGAATGCCGATTCGACCTCCGGCATCTGCACGATCTGCCACGCCTTGCCGTCGCGCTGCACGCGGATGATGGAGCCGCGGCGAATGCGCTTCTGCATCGCCGTCTTCGGGTCGAGCGCGCGTGCGGCGAAGCGCAGCCCCTCACCAGTGAGCGTCAGCTTTTCCCCGGTGCGAAGCGCTGCCTCGACCTGCTTGCCGTCCGCCGACAGGACGACGGCCGCGAGCAGGTCATCGCTATCCGCGTGATCGACCAGAGCGTCGTCGTATTCGTCTTCGCCGGCATTCGGCCGCAATTCCGAGAAGCCCTCCGGCCCGCGATAACCTTGGCGCCGGTCGTAGTCCAGCACGCCCTTTCGCAGTGCTTCGTACGCCGTTTCCTGGTCGACTTTGCGCAGCGTCGTGTAGACCCGGAAGCCGCGGGTATAAATGTCCTCCGGGTAGTGCTCGGCGAGCGCCTGCCGCACCATTTCCGCCGCATATTCCGCGTGAAGCGAGTACTCAGTTACTTCCCGGCGGGCGCGCAGCGGCGCCTTTAGCGCCTCGTCGAATTGGGCGGTCGTAATGTGGCCTAACTCGGTCATGCGGCGCAGCACATACTGCTGTCGCTGCTTCGCCCGTTGCGGATTTGCAATCGGGTTGTACATCGATGGCGCCTTCGGCAACCCCGCAAGCATGGCGATCTCGCCGAGGCTCAACTGGTCCAGCGCCTTGCCGAAGTAGATCTGGGAGGCTGCGCCGAAGCCATAAGCGCGCTGCCCGAGGTAAATCTGGTTCACGTACAGCTCGAGGATCTGCTCCTTGTTAAGGCTGTGCTCGATCTTGAAGGCCAGTAGCGCCTCGTAAAGCTTGCGCGTGAGCGTCTTCTCCGATGAGAGAAAGAAATTACGCGCGACCTGCATGGTGATGGTGCTCGCCCCTTGGCGGCGCCCGCCCGCCACCAGGTTGGCGTACGCAGCGCGCAGTACGCCGATGTAGTCGATGCCGGGGTGCTGATAGAAACGCTCATCCTCGGCGGCGATGATCGCCTGCTTGAGCTGCGCCGGCACGTCCGAGATGGCCACCACGGCGCGCCGCTCTTCGCCGAATTCCCCGATCAGCACGCCTTCCGCGGTATAGATGCGCAGCGGCACCTTCGGCTGGTAGGCCGTGACGGCATTGAGCTCGGGCAGGTTGGGGTAGGCCAGAACCACAAGCAGGCCCAGCACGAGCACGGCAGCAGCGACCAGGCCAGCCAGCGCGGCCAGCGTCAGGCCAACAAAACGAAGCCACATCGGGAAGTTAGACCGTCGGTCCTGCGCTGTTTGCATGCGCGGTATTGATACGCCGGATGATACCCGGTCGCGTCGCGTGGATAATTAACTAGACACCGGGAGGGGTTGTTGCTAGGATTTAAGGCGAATTCTACGTATCGCCGCTAACTCGCGATACGCAAAGGGGAAAATAACTAAAGGTCAACCCGATGGCTTTCGATCTGTTCACGCCCAAGGCGCCACCCCTCTTCGGCCTCGACATCAGTTCGTCCTCCGTGAAGATGCTTGAGATCGTCGACGCGGGCAAGGCGACCTACCGCGTCGAACGCTATGTTATCGAGCCGCTTGCGCGCGACGCAGTGGTCGACGGCAACATCAACAATCTCGAAGCGGTTACCGACGCGGTGCGTCGCGCCCACAAGCGCCTTGGCACGCGTACCAAGCACGTCGCCATGGCCGTGCCGACCGGCGCCGTCATCTCGAAGAAAATCGTCGTGCCGGCCGGACTGCGCGACGAAGAGCTGGAAGTTCAGGTCGAGAGCGAGGCGAACCAGTACATTCCTTTCGCGCTCGAGGAAGTGAACCTCGACTTCCAGGTGGTGGGCCCCTCCGCGGCGACGCCCGAAGAGCAGGAGGTACTGATCGCCGCCACGCGCAAGGAAAAGGTCGAGGACCGCGTCGCGGTTGCCGACTCGGCTGGCCTCAAGGCGCTCGTGATGGACGTGGAGTCCTTGGCGCAGCAGAGCGCGCTCGCGCTCGTCGTGCAGGCGCTGCCCAGCGGCGGCAAGGACCAGAACGTCGCCATCGTCGATGTCGGCGCGAACGTCATGAACGTGACGGTCCTTCGCAACGACCAGTCTATTTACACACGCGAGCAGGCCTTCGGCGGGAACCAGCTGACGCAGGAGATCGTGACCCGCTACGGGATGAGCGCGGAAGAGGCGGAAAACGCCAAGCGCAATGGCGGCCTGCCCGACGATTTCGAGACCGAAGTACTGAAGCCCTTCATGGAGAACCTGTCGGGCGAGGTGCAGCGGGCGCTGCAGTTCTTCTTCACCTCGACGACGTACCACACGATAGAACACATCCTGCTCGCGGGCGGCTCGGCCGTGATTCCGGGCCTCGACGAGGTGGTGAGCACGCGCACCCAAGTGCCCACCAGCGTCGCGAACCCGTTCGCGCAGATGCAGACCTCGCCGCGGGTGCCGCTCAAGCGCCTGATGGCCGACGCGCCTTCGCTCATCGTTGCCTGCGGTCTCGCCATGAGAAGGTTCGACCCGCAATGACAATCGCGCGTGTAAACCTACTGCCGCACCGCGCCGAGAAGCGCAAGCGGGCCAAGCAGCACTTCATCGTCGTCTCCGCCGGCACCGCTATCGTCGGGTTGCTGATCGTCGGCCTGATGCACAGCTATTACGCCGAGCGAATCAGCGCGCAGGAAGGCCGTAATGCGTTCCTAAAAAGCGAGATGGCGAAGCTCGACAAGGAGATCGCCGAGATCAACAAGCTGCGCGATGAGATCCAGGCGCTCCTCGCACGCAAGCAAGTCATCGAGACCCTCCAGGCTGACCGGGCGCAGACAGTGCACCTTCTGGATGAGCTCGTGAAGCAGATGCCGGAGGGCGTTTTCCTCAAGTCCGTCACGCAGCGGGGCACGCGCATCCAGCTCCTCGGCTACGCGCAGTCGAACGCGCGCGTGTCCACGCTGATGCGCAATATCGAAGCGTCGCGCTGGCTCGCCAGCCCGGAGCTGATCGAGGTGCGCGCGACGCCGCTCGAGAAGCGCAAGGTGTCCGAGTTCACGATGTTCGTCTCCCTGAAGCGCGAGGCGGCGCCAGCGCCCGCGCCCGCCGCCCCGGCACCGGCCGCGGCGAAGAAAGGTTAGCCATGGCGATCAACATCAACCTCAACGGCATCCTCGAGGAGATCAAGCGAACTAACTGGAAGGATCCGGGCACCTGGCACGCGGCGCCGAAGCTCCTGGTCCTCCTCGCGATCCTGGTGGCGATCCCGGTCGCCGGCTTTTTCGCCGATACGCAGACGCAGATCGACGAGCTCGAACGCATGCAGGGCGAGGAAGCCAAGCTGAAGGAGCAGTACCTCGACAAGAAAAAGCAGGCCGTCAACCTGGATCTGCATCGCCAGCAGCTGCGTGAGATCGACACGCAGTTCGGCGCTCTCTTGCGCCAGCTGCCGAACCGTTCGCAGATGGATGCGCTGCTTGTCGACATTAACCAGGCGGGCCTTGGCCGCGGCCTGCAGTTCGAGCTGTTCCGGCCCTCGGCTGGCGAGATCACGCGCGAGTTCTACTCTGAGCGCCCGATCACGCTCAAGGTCACCGGCACGTACCACGACATGGGCGCGTTCGCGAGCGACGTCGGCCAGCTGCCGCGCATCGTTACGCTGAATGACGTCGCCATCACGGCGGGCACCGGCAAGGACGGCGGGCTGCTCACGATGGACGTCACGGCCCGCACCTTCCGCTACCTTGACGATGAGGAAGTCGCGGCACAGCGCAGGTCGTCGGCGAAGAAGGGAGCCGCCAAGAAATGAGGCGCGCGCTCATCCTTGCTTTCTGCGGCGGTGCCGCGTTCCTTGCAGGCTGCAGCGGCGACGAGCACGGCGACCTCAAGCAGGAGCTCGCGGAGCTCACGAAGGATTTCCGCGGCCAGGTGCCCCCGCTGCCCCAGGTGCGGCCTTACGAGCCGGTTCCCTACACGAGTGAAGGCCAGGTGGACCCGTTCCGCCTCGACCGCATCGAGATTGCGCAAGGCGGCGATCGCGGTGCCAAGGTGCCTGAAATACTCGCCGAGCATGAAAAGCGCGTGAAGGAGCCGCTTGAATCCTTCCCTCTCGAATCGATCCAGATGCTCGGCACGATCACGCAGGACAAGGAAACCTTCGCGCTGGTGAAGGCGGGGCCCAACCTGTACCGCGTAAAGAAGGGCAATTACATGGGCCAGAACTTCGGCGTCATCACCGGCATTGACGAGGGTGGCATCAAGCTGAAGGAATTGGTGCAGGACAGCGGCGGCGAGTGGGTCGAGCGCGCAAGCGGGCTGCAATTGGTGGAGGGACAAAAATGAAAACCAGAAAAATTCTCTACATTTTCGGGCTGTGCCTCTTATGGACGGGGCTCGCAGCAGCACAGTCCAACAGCATCGATTCCTTCGACGTCACCCAGCAGGCGGGCAAGATCGTGGTGCGGATCACGACGAAGGAGCCGCTACGCAGCGTGCCGCCGAATTTCGCGGTCGCCAACCCTGCGCGCATCGCCTTCGACTTTCCCAACACGGTGAACGGCCTAGGCCGCTCGACGCAGGACATTGCAGAGGGCGAGCTGCGCAGCATGAACGTCGTGCAGGGCAGCGACCGCACCCGCGTGGTGCTGAACCTGCGGCGCCCCGTGTCGCACGAAGCGACGATTGATGGCCGTAACGTGCTGATCACGTTGTCGGAGCCGGCCGTCGCTCAGACGGCGCCCGGCGGCCAGGTCGCGCGCTTTGCCGAGGGCAAGGCCGATGCGAAGCACGCCATCCGCGACGTCGATTTCCGCCGCGGGCGCGGCGGCGAAGGCCGGGTCGTCGTCGACCTGTCCGACAGCACCACGGGCATCGATATCCGCCAGCAAGGCCAGAACATCGTCGTCGAGTTCCTGAAGACCACGCTACCGGACAACCTGCGCCGTCGCCTCGACGTGGTCGACTTCGGCACCCCCGTCAACACCGTCGCCGCATTCCAGCAGGGCGACAACGTGCGGATGGTGATCGAGCCCAAGGGCGTGTGGGAGCACAACGCCTACCAGACCGACACCCAGTTCGTGCTGGAAGTAAAGCCGGTCGTGGTCGATCCGTCGCGCGTCTCCCAGCGCGGGCGCTACACCGGCGAGAAGCTGTCGCTCAACTTCCAGAACGTCGAAGTGCGCGCGGTGCTGAACGTCATCGCGGATTTCACCGATCTCAACATCATCACGAGCGACACGGTGGCGGGGAACATCACCCTGCGCCTGAAAGATGTCCCTTGGGACCAGGCGCTCGAGATCATCCTGCAGACGCGGGGCCTGGATAGCCGCCGCAGCGGCAACGTGATCTGGATCGCGCCGCGCGACGAGCTCGCCACGCGCGAGAAGCTCGCGCTCGAAGCACAGAATCAGATCTCCGATCTGGAGCAGACGCGCACCGAGTCGTTCCAGATGAACTACCAGAAAGCGGTCGACGTGCAGAAGCTGCTGTCGGATCCGAATCAGCGCATTCTCTCCAAGCGCGGCAGCGCCGTGGTGGACGCCCGCACCAACACGCTGTTTGTACAGGACACCCCGAGCCGACTGGAAGAGGTGCGGCGCCTTCTTGCCAAGATCGACATCGCCGTGCGCCAGGTAATGATCGAGGCGCGCATCGTTGAGGCAAACGAGACCTTCAGCCGTAACCTCGGGGCGAGACTCGGCTTCAATCAGGTCGGCAGCGGTTTCCCGGTGGGAATGGGCGCACGCGGCACGATCGGCGGCGGTCTCGAGGCCACCGGCTTTCGCACCGGGCAGATCATTGACACGCCCGACTTCGCGGGCAATTCGCTCAACAGCAACATGCGCGCCGCCGGCTTGAACGGCTTCAATGCGGGACAGTTCTCCTTCATCCTGTTCAACACGCAGCTGACGCGCTTTCTCAACCTCGAGGTTTCGGCGCTCGAGGCCGACGGCAAGGGCAAGATTATCGCCAGCCCGCGCGTGCTGACCGCCGACCAGGTCGAGGCCATCATCGAGCAGGGCACGGAGATCCCGTACCAGACGGCGACCTCTTCCGGCGCTACGGCCCTTGCGTTCCGCAAGGCCAACCTCGCGCTCAAGGTGAAGCCGCAGATCACCCCTGACGGCAACATCATCATGACGCTCGACGTCAACAAGGACCAGCCCGGGCCGGTGACCACTTTCGGCGTGCAGATCAATACCAAGCACGTGAAGACCGAGGTGCTGGTGGAGAACGGCGGCACGGTGGTGATCGGCGGCATCTACGAGCAGAACGACCGCACCGACATCACCAAGGTGCCCTTCCTCGGCGACCTGCCGCTCGTCGGGTGGCTGTTCAAGAACACCGCCAACGCAACCGGGAAGACCGAGCTCCTCATTTTCATCACCCCGCGCATCGTCAACGAACGCCTGACCATTCGCTGATCGCCGCCTTTGTGGCACTGACACGGCCGGGCTCGCCCGGCCGTTTTTGTTTCTACAATGCCGCTATGAAGCGTCCGGGCAATCTCTATCTCGTGGGCATGATGGGGGCCGGCAAGACCACGGTCGGCCGCCTGCTCGCGCGCCGGCTCAAATTGCGCTTCGTCGACTGCGACCACGAGATCGAGCGCCGCTGTGGCGTCAAGGTGCCGCTCATCTTCGAGATCGAGGGCGAACCCGGATTTCGTGCGCGCGAGAGCCAGGTGCTGGCCGATCTCACCGCGCTCGAGGGCATCGTGCTCGCCACCGGCGGGGGCGCTGTACTCGCCGACGATAACCGCCAGCGGTTAGCCGCGCGCGGCACGGTGATCTATCTCTGCGCGAAGCCCGAAGATCTCTACGAGCGTGTGCGGCAGGACCGCAACCGCCCGCTCCTCGCCACGCCCGATCCGCTGGCACGCCTGCACGAGCTTTACGGGCAACGCGATCCCTTGTATCGGGGCGTCGCGGATGTTGTGGTCGATACCGGACGGCAGACGGTGCAGTCGCTCGCCCGCTCGCTGACCGAGCAGCTCGGAGACCTGTGGAAAGCCTCCGCGTAGCCTTGCCCGCCGCGGGCGGGCGGGCTTATCCGATCCACATCGGCGCCGGCCTCCTGGAACGTGCCGAGCTCTATGCGCCGCATTTTGCGGGCAGCGCGGCCATCGTCACCAACGAGGTCGTTGCGCCGCTCTACCTCGCGCGGGTGAAGGCTGCGCTGCAATCGGCAGGCGCTGCACGCCTCGTGGAGGTGGTGGTCGAAGACGGCGAGCAAGCCAAGCGCTGGGCCAATCTCGAGCGGATCTTCGACGCCTTGCTCGCGGCGCGCCTGGGACGCGACACGGTGATCGTGGCCCTCGGGGGGGGCGTCATCGGCGATCTCGCGGGATTCGCCGCGGCGACCTACCAGCGCGGCATTCCCTTCCTCCAGCTGCCGACGACGCTGCTCGCCCAGGTCGATTCGTCCGTGGGCGGCAAGACCGCGATCAACCATGCGCGCGGCAAGAACATGGTCGGCGCCTTCCACCAGCCGCGCGCGGTCATTTCCGACATGGCGACGCTCGATACGCTGCCGCAGCGAGAGCTGCGCGCCGGCCTTGCAGAGGTCATCAAGCACGGCTTCGCGCTCGACGCCCCCTTCGTCGACTGGCTCGAGCGCAACATCCAAAAGCTGCTCGAGCGCGACCGCGAGGCGCTCGCCTACGCAGTTAGGCGCTCGTGCGAGTTGAAGGCCGCCATCGTGGCGCAAGACGAGCGCGAGTCCGGCGTACGGGCGTTCCTCAACTTCGGCCACACCTTCGGGCATGCCATCGAAACCGCCACTGGCTTCGGTCCCTGGCTGCATGGCGAGGCGGTTGCCGCCGGCATGGTGATCGCCGCTGAGCTTTCCGTGCGCGCCGGGCTCCTCAAGCCGCAGGAAGCGCAGCGCATGCGGGCGCTTATCGCCCGCGCAGGCCTGGAAACGAAGGCGCCCAGCCTGTCGCCTGAACGCTGGCGCGAGTTGATCTCGCTGGACAAGAAGAGCGCGCGTGGCGAGGTCCGCTTCATCGTGCTCGAGGCCATCGGCCGCGCAAAGCAGACGCCGATCGATGCACCTCTGGTGGAAGCCGCCATCGCCGCTGCAGCGCAGTAACCCTTGTAGCTCGCAGACTACAAAGGTATATTCAACGGTTCGACCCAATTTTTTGTGCAGAGCCGCAACGTTCTTTTGAGATCATGGGCTTAGAAGCGCAAGGGCTCTACAGCCCCGAAAACGAACACGACGCGTGCGGCGTCGGCTTTGTCGCAAACATCAAGGGCCGCAAGTCGCACACCATCGTTGAGCAGGGCCTGACGGTGCTGCGCAACCTCACTCATCGCGGCGCGGTGGGCTGGGACCCGAAGCTCTCCGACGGCGCCGGCATCCTGATCCAGATCCCGGATCGCTTCTTCCGCGAAGAGATGGCGAAGCAGGGCGTGAAGCTGCCGCCCGCCGGCCAGTACGGTGTCGGCATGGTGTTCATGCCGCGCGACCCGGCCTCGCGCATCGCCTGCGAATACGAAATCGAGCGTGCCATCAAGGACGAAGGCCAGGTGCTCCTCGGCTGGCGCGACGTGCCGGTCGACAACTCCGACCTCGCCCAGCCGGCGGTCCAGCTCGAGCCCGTGATCCGGCAGGTGTTCATCGGCCGCGGCCGCCGCGTGACCGTGACCGACGCGCTGGAGCGCAAGCTCTACATCATCCGTAAGAGCTCGGGGCACGCCATCCAGGCGCTCAAGCTGAAGCACGGCAAGGAGTTCTACGTGCCGTCGATGTCGGCGCGCACGATCGTCTACAAGGGCATGCTGCTCGCCAACCAGGTCGGCGAGTACTACCTCGATCTGAAGGATGCGCGTGTCGAGTCGGCGATCGCGATGGTGCATCAGCGGTTTTCGACCAACACCTTCCCGTCGTGGGACCTGGCGCATCCGTTCCGGTTGATCAGCCACAACGGCGAGATCAACACGCTGCGCGGCAACGTGAACTGGATCCGGGCGCGCCAGGGCGCCATCGCCTCTCCAATCCTCGGCGACGATCTGGAGAAAATCTGGCCGCTCATCTACGCCGGCCAGTCGGATTCGGCCTCCTTCGATAACGCGCTCGAGCTCCTCGTCATGGGCGGCTACTCGGTCGCGCACGCCATGATGATGATGATTCCGGAAGCGTGGGAGAACCACACGCTGATGGATCCGCAGCGGCGCGCGTTCTACGAATACCACGCCGCGATGATGGAACCGTGGGACGGCCCCGCGTCGATCGCGTTCACCGACGGCCGCCAGATCGGCGCCACGCTCGATCGCAATGGCTTGCGCCCGTCGCGCTACATCGTCACCGACGACGACCTCGTCATCATGGGCTCGGAGTGCGGCTGCTTGCCGATCCCCGAAGAGCGGATCGTCAAGAAGTGGCGCCTGCAGCCCGGAAAGATGTTCCTCGTCGACCTGGAAAAGGGTCGCATCGTCGACGACAAGGAGCTGAAGGACGCGCTCGCCAGCGCCAAGCCCTACGCCGAGTGGATCGAGCGCATCCGCGTGAAGCTGGACGAAGTCGAAAGCGAGAAGACGCAGCCCTTCAAGTCGAAGGTGCCGCTCCTCGACCGTCAGCAGGCGTTCGCCTATACGCAGGAGGACCTGAAGTTCATCCTGCAGCCGATGAGCAGCGCCGGCGAGGAGCCGATCGGCTCGATGGGCAACGATTCGCCCCTCGCGGTGCTGTCGAACAAGAACAAGACGGTGTACCACTACTTCAAGCAGCTCTTCGCCCAGGTCACCAACCCGGCAATCGACCCGATCCGCGAAGAACTGGTGATGTCGCTCGTGTCCTTCATCGGCCCCAAGCCCAACCTTCTGGGGATCGACGAGCTGAACCCCCCGCTGCGGCTGGAAGTCTCGCAGCCGGTGCTCGACTTCTACGAGATGGAGAAGATCCGCCACATCGAGCGCTACACCGGCGGCAAGTTCAAGGCGTGGGAGCTCGACATCACCTATCCGCTGGCGTGGGGGAAGGAGGCCGTCGAAGCGCGGCTGGCCTCGCTCGCCGCGCAGGCCGAGGACGCGGTGCGCTCCGGCTATTCGATTATCGTCATCTCCGATCGCATCGTCGACCGCGAACGCGTGGCGATTCCCGCGCTGCTAGCGCTTTCCGCGATCCACCAGCACCTGGTCGGCAAGGGGTTGCGCACGTCGACCGGCCTGGTCGTCGAGACCGGCAGTGCGCGCGAAGTGCACCACTTCGCATTGCTCGGCGGCTATGGCGCCGAGGCCGTGCATCCGTACCTCGCCCTCGAGACCGTGCTTGCCCTCAACCCCTCGGCACAGTCGAAGGCCGTCAAGAATTACGTCAAGGCCATTGGCAAGGGATTGAAGAAGGTGATGTCCAAGATGGGCATCTCGACCTACATGTCGTACACCGGCTCGCAGCAGTTCGAGGCAGTGGGCATGGCGAGATCGCTGGTCGAGAAGTATTTCACCGGCACCGCGTCGAACATCGAGGGCATCGATCTCTTCCAGGTCGCCGAAGAGGCGCTGCGCATCCACCGAGCGGCGTTCGACGAGCGCGACCCGGTACTCGCGGCGATGCTCGATGCCGGGGGCGAGTATGCCTGGCGCGTGCGGGGCGAAGATCACACCTGGACGCCCGACGCCATCGCCAAGCTGCAGCATTCGGCGCGCTCGAACTCGTATGCCACGTACAAGGAGTACGCGGCGCTCATCAACGACCAGTCGCGCCGCCACCTGACCTTCCGTGGCCTGTTCGAGTTCCGCTTCGGCGAGCGCAAGCCCGTGCCGATCGAGGAAGTGGAGCCGGCAGCCGAGATCGTGAAGCGCTTCTCTACCGGGGCGATGTCGCTCGGCTCGATCTCGACCGAGGCGCACACCACGCTCGCCATCGCCATGAACCGCATCGGCGGCAAGTCCAACACCGGCGAAGGCGGCGAAGACCGGCGCCGCTATGCGCCGGTGAAGGCCGGCGAGTCGCTGCAGTCGCGCCTGGGCAAGGGGCGCGTCGAAGTGGACTTTCCGTTGCGCGAAGGCGACTCGCTCAAGTCGAAGATCAAGCAGGTGGCGTCAGGTCGCTTCGGCGTAACCGCCGAATACCTCGCCAGCGCCGAGATGCTGCAGATCAAGATCGCGCAGGGCGCAAAGCCGGGAGAGGGCGGCCAACTGCCGGGCAAGAAAGTTTCGGAATACATCGCCGAGCTGCGCTATGCCACGCCGGGCGTCGAGCTGATTTCCCCGCCGCCCCATCACGACATCTATTCGATCGAGGATCTCGCGCAGCTGATCCACGATCTCAAAAACTCGAACCCTGAGGCCCTGGTCTCGGTCAAGCTGGTCTCCGAAGTCGGCGTGGGCACCATCGCCGCAGGCGTCGCCAAGGGGAAGTCGGACCACGTCACCATAGCGGGTCACGATGGCGGCACGGGCGCGGCGCCCTGGTCGTCGGTCAAGCACGCGGGCACCCCTTGGGAACTGGGCCTCGCCGAGACGCAGCAGACTCTGGTGCTGAATCGCCTGCGCGGTCGCATCGCAGTGCAGGTCGACGGCCAGATGAAGACCGGCCGCGACGTTGTCGTCGGCGCGATCCTCGGCGCCGACGAGTTCGGCTTCGCGACCGCGCCGCTGGTGGTCGAGGGCTGCATCATGATGCGCAAATGCCACCTCAACACCTGCCCGGTCGGCGTGGCGACGCAGGATCCGGTGCTGCGCCAGAAGTTCGAAGGCAAGCCCGAGCACGTGGTGAACTACTTCTTCTTCGTCGCCGAGGAAGCCCGCGAGTTGATGGCGCGCCTGGGCGTGCGCAAGGTGGATGAGCTCATCGGTCGGACCGAGCTGCTCGACATGCGCCAGGGCATCGAGCACTGGAAGGCGCAGGGGCTCGACTTCTCGCGCGTCTTCGCCATGCCGAAGATGCCGGCGGGGGTCGCGCATTACCACCAGGAGAATCAGGAACACGGTCTGCAGAAAGCGCTCGACAACCGCCTGATCGAGCTCGCGCAGCCGGCCCTCGAGCGGCGCGAGAAGGTCACGATAGAAATGCCGATCCGCAACATCAATCGCACCGTCGGCACGATGCTTTCCTGGCAGATCGCGAAGCGATACGGCCATGAAGGCTTGCCGGACGACACCGTGCACATTCGGCTCGCGGGCTCCGCTGGCCAGAGCTTTGGCGCATTCCTCGCGCACGGGGTGACGCTCGACCTGGTCGGTGATACGAACGACTACTGCGGCAAGGGGCTCTCCGGCGGCAGGATCTCGGTGCAGCCGTCGCCGAAATTCCGGGGTGACCCGGCCGACAACATCATCACCGGCAACGTCGTGCTCTACGGCGCGATTGCGGGCGAGGCCTATTTCCGCGGCGTCGGCGGCGAGCGTTTCGCCGTACGCAACTCCGGCGCCCGCGCTGTGGTCGAGGGCGTCGGCGACCACGGCTGCGAGTACATGACGGGCGGCACGGTTGTCGTTCTCGGCAGTACCGGGCGTAACTTCGCCGCCGGCATGTCGGGTGGGCTGGCCTACGTGCTGGACGTGGACGGAGAGTTCGCCAAGCGGTGCAACCCGGCAATGGTCGACCTCGAGCCCCTGCTTTCGGAATCGGAACAGCACGGAAAACTGCCGCGCGCTTTCTGGCATCACGGCGAATCGGATGAGAGCATCGTGAAGAGCCTGCTCGAGCGGCATGTCAGGTTCACCGGTTCCAAGCGTGGCGCGGACGTCCTCAAGAACTGGGCAGAGTATCGGCCGCGCTTCATCAAGGTGTTCCCGAGGGAATACCGTCGCGCACTCGGCGAGCTCGCCGGCTCACCGCAAAAAGTCGCGTAAATGGGAAAAATCACCGGGTTCCTCGAGCACGAGCGGCTCGAGGAGCCGCACGAGGCGCCGCAATCGCGCAAGAAGCACTACCGCGAGTTCTACCTCCGGCTGGCTGACGATGCCGCAGGCGTGCAGGGCGCGCGCTGCATGGATTGCGGTATTCCGTTCTGCCAGAGCGGCTGCCCGGTGCACAACATCATTCCGGACTGGAACGACCTGGTTTACCGCCAGGACTGGAAGGCCGCCATCCAGGTCCTGCACTCGACGAATAACTTTCCGGAGTTCACCGGCCGGATCTGTCCCGCGCCGTGCGAAGAGGCCTGCGTGCTGCGCATCAACGAAGATCCGGTCGGCATCAAGTCGATCGAGCATGCGATCGCCGACAAGGCGTGGGAAGAAGGCTGGGTGCGGCCGCAGCGCGCACCCCACCCGACCGGGAGACGCGTTGCCGTCATCGGCTCTGGCCCGGCAGGCCTGGCATGTGCGCAGCAATTGGCTCGTGCGGGCCACGAGGTCACGGTGTTCGAGAAGAGTGATCGCATCGGCGGCCTCCTGCGCTACGGGATCCCGGACTTCAAGCTCGACAAGGGCGTTATCGACCGGCGCCTGGACCAGCTGCGCGCCGAGGGCGTGAAGTTCCGCGCCGGTGTCTATGTCGGCGTGAAGGCGCCGCCCGCCGGCGTCGGCAGCGATGCGCGCGAGACGATTTCGCCCGAGAGCCTGAAGAGCCAGTTCGATGCGATCGTGCTCGCCGGCGGATCGGAGCAGCCGCGCGACCTGCCGATCCCCGGACGAGAGCTCGCCGGCGTGCACTTCGCCATGGATTTCCTGCCGCTGCAGAACAAACGCGTCGCCGGCGACGGCGCGGTGCCCGACCTTTGGGCAACCGACAAGCACGTGGTGATCATCGGCGGCGGCGACACGGGCTCCGATTGCGTCGGCACGTCCAATCGCCACGGCGCGCGCTCGGTCACGCAGTTCGAGCTGCTGCCGATGCCGCCGGATGTCGAGCGCAACCCCGTCTGGCCTTACTGGCCGACGCGCCTGCGCACATCCTCTTCGCACGAAGAGGGCGTGCAGCGCGACTGGTCGATCGCCACCAAGCAGTTCGTCAGCGAGGGCGGCAAAGTGAAAGCGCTGAGAGCGGTGCGCCTGCAGTGGAAGGACGGCAAGCCGCAGGAAATCCCGGGCTCCGAATTCGATATGCCGGCAGACCTGGTCCTCCTCGCCATGGGCTTCGTGTCGCCGCTGCAATCGTTGCTGGACGAATTCGGCGTGCAAAAAGACGCCCGCGGCAATGCGAAAGCCGACACCGATGGCGCCGGCGCTTACGTGACGTCAGTGCCGAAGCTTTTCGCTGCCGGCGACATGCGCCGCGGCCAGTCGCTCGTCGTGTGGGCGATCCGCGAAGGCCGCCAGTGCGCGCGCGCCGTGGATGAATTCCTCATGGGCTTTTCAGAGCTGCCGCGCTGAGCGCGAGCACGGCGAAAGAAGCGAGCCAGTGCTCGCCCGCGTAGTCTCCCCCAGCGACGTGTTCGAGCGCAGCATCGATCAGCGCCTGCGCCGCGTCGCCGTCCCCGAGCCGCTGGAAGCACCAGGCGCGCGACAGGCAAAGGCCGTCGAGGTGGCTTTGCTTCGGATCCGCATGGTCCACCACCGTCGGTGGCTCAGCCAACGCGCCGAAACCTTGTGGTGCGAAGCGCTGCAGCCAGCCGAAGAACTCGCCTTCGCCCATCACCTCGCGCATCAACACAGCCTCGAGGAGCGTTGGCGAAAGGAAATCGTCGAGCGATGGCTCGTACGCGATTGGAGCGACGCGATCGGAGCCATACCATCGCCGCGCCGCCTTGCGGATCTCGAACTCGAGCGCCGCATCGCCCGCAGTGCGCGCATAGTCGAGCCCGAGCAGGCAGGCAAAAGCGCTATTGCCGTGGCTGCCGGCGCGCACCGGGTAAGGCGACGCGCGCAGGTAGTCGCCGAATCGCTGTGCGAGCTCCGTCGCCAGCGGAGTGAGCGCTCGGGACCAGCGTGACTTGAGCGCTAGCGCCTCTGCCTGCAGCTCGAGCAGCCACGCCCAGCCGTAGGGCCGCTCGAAGGTGCGCCCGGCGGGGCCCTGGAAGTAGGCGAGCTCCTGCGCGATTGCGGGCGGCGTAAGGTGGGCATCGAGCGCGTCGCTGATCGCCGGTGCAAGACGCGATACCGGATAGATGCGCAGCACTCGCACGAGCATCCAATGCATGTGCACCGCCGAGTGCCAGTCGTAGCTGCCGTAGAAAGCGGGATGGAGCGTACGCTCGCCGCGCTCTTCCGTCGGACCTGAGAGGAGGTGCTGCACATGCCGCGGGTATTCGCGAACGATGTTCGCGAGCGCGACGCGGGTGAATCGTGCGGCCAGCTCTTCAGTCAGCATTAGAGGATGCGCTTGCGCAACTGAGTCGTCGCCACCTCCGCGACGAGCACCACGGCGAAGATCGCGGCAAGGATCATCGCGGCGCGCTCCCACTGGAAAAGGTTGAGCGCCGTATCGAGCGCCATCCCGACGCCGCCGGCGCCGACCAGGCCGAGCACCGCCGACTCGCGCACGTTGATGTCCCAGCGAAAGAGCACGATGCCCCAGAACGCCGGCCGCACTTGCGGCCAGTAACCCTTCATCGCGATCGACAGCCAGGGCGCGCCGCTCGCTTCCAATGCCTCAATGCTGCCGCGGTTCGCCTCCTCGAGCGCCTCGCCCAGGAGCTTGCCGGTGAAGCCGATCGAATGGAACGCGATGGCCAGCGTGCCGGCGAGGGCGCCGGGACCGAATACGGCGACGAAGAACAGCGCCCAGATCAGCGTGTTCACGGAGCGGGCGGAGACGAGGATCACCTTGGCCAGGTAGTTGAGCCAGGCGTTGCGCGTGACGTTGCGTGCAGCAAGGAAGGCGATCGGTACTGCCATCAGGACGGCGAGCACGGTGCCGAGCGTCGCGATGTGCAGCGAATCGATGAGCGGCTGGTGCACGCCCTCGGGATAAAAGCCCCACGCGATCGGCCACATGCGCCGCAGCATGTCCATCACCTGCTCCGGCGCATCGGACAGGAACTCCGGGATGACCTGCACGCTCTGCACGGAGGCCACGATCGCCGCCACGCCGACGAAATACACCGTGAAGCGCGCCATCCGCTCCATCGGCGTGAAGCGCTGCCATGTCCTCATGCCCTGAACGCCTTCTTGACGCGCATGGTCAGGATTTCCCCGGCCATGATGAGCGCGATGATGGTCAGGACAATGGCGCAGACGAAGTCGTAGTCGAAACGCTGGAACGCGGCGAACAGCGTGCCGCCGATGCCCCCGGCACCGACGATGCCGACCATAGTGGAATTGCGCAGGTTGGCGTCCGTCTCATAGGAAACAAAACCGATGAACCGGGAGAAGACCTGCGGCGCCACGGCGTAAGTGACGACGGAGAGGAAGGGCGCGCCCGTGGCGCGCACCGCCTCCACCTGCTTGAGCGAAATCTCCTCGATGGCTTCGGTCATCAGCTTGCCGAGGAACCCCACCGAGGCCAGGGTGAGCGCGAGGATGCCGGCGAGCGCGCCGAAGCCCACTGCCTTCACAAAGAGGATGGCGACGATGACCGGATGGAACGTGCGGCAGAGCACCATCACCGCGCGCGCCGGCCAGCTTGCCCACGCCGGCATCAGGTTGCGCGCGGCGAGGAGCGAGAGCGGTGTCGCGATAAGTACGCCCAGCGCCGAGGCGAGCACCGCGATCTGCAGGCTCTCGACCATGCCTTTCAGCAGCAGCTCCCAACGCGTGAAATCCGGTGGAAAGAGGCGTCCCAGAAATTTCGCGCCGTGTTCCAGCCCCGCTGCGAAGCGCGCGGGTGTGAGCTCCAGCTGCGATGCGGCGTAAATAAGGTAAACGGCGAACACCAGCCAGGCGGCGCGCGCCGCCCAGCTAGGGGGAAACGCTACCCTAATGGAGCCAGTCCTCGCCGCCATAGATGGTCTTGAGATGGTCGTCGGTTATCGCCGCGGGCGATCCATCGAACACGACGCGCCCGCCGGTCATGCCGACTATGCGATCGGCGAAGCGGCGCGCAAGCTCGACGTTGTGGATATTGATGATCACCGGGAAGCCGTGTTTGCCCGCCAGCGTTTGCACGAGCCCCATGATCTCGACCGAGGTCTTCGGGTCGAGCGACGATGTCGGCTCATCGGCTAGCAATAGCCGCGGCTCCTGCATCATGGCGCGGGCGATGCCGACGCGCTGGCGCTGCCCGCCCGAGAGGCTGTCGGCGCGCGCATGCGCGTGCGCGGCGAGCCCGACTGTTTCGAGCAGATCGAAAGCGCGTTCGATGTCGCCCTGCGGATAGCGGCGCAGCCATGCCTTGAATGGCGACACGTAGCCGAGGCGGCCGCACAGCAGGTTCTCCATGACCGTCAGGCGCTCGACCAGGTTGTACTCCTGGAACACCATGCCGATGCGCCGGCGTGCGGCGCGCAGCGCCGTGCGATCGAGCGTGACGAGGTCGGTGCCTTCGAAAATGATCTGGCCCGCCGTCGGCTCGACGAGACGGTTGATGCAGCGGATGAGCGTCGACTTGCCTGTTCCCGAGGGGCCGATGATGGCGGTGATGCCCTGCGGCGAGAACTCGAGATCGATGCGGCGCAGGACCGGCTGGCCCGCGACGTATTCCTTCGTCAGGCCGCGAATAGCCAGCGCCGACACTACTTCTTCTGTGCCTTCTTAGCCGCCTCGGCTTCCCTCTTGGCCAGTTCGTCGTACGCGGCCTTGTTGAACTTCTCGCCGCTGCCTTCGGCGACCTGGCGCACGATCGCCCAATCCTTCTGGTAGGTGATGGGGAAGAACCGGTCCGCGCCGCCGAACGCCTTCTGCATCTCCGCGGGGAAGCGGTACTCGTAAAAGCATTTCAGCATCGTGTCACGCAGCTTCGGCTCGAGATCGTGTGCGTAGGCGAACGAGGAGGTTGGGAAAGTCTGGCTTTTCCAGATCACGCGAAAATCCTCCGCCTTGACCTGGCCGCGCTCAGCCATGCGCTTGAACACATCGCTCGCCACGGGTGCGGCGTCGAAGTCGCCCGAGTTCACCCCCATGACCGACTGGTCGTGCTTGCCGGAGTACAGGACCTTGTAGTCCTTGTCGGGGACCACGCCTTCCTTGGGGAATAGCGCCCGCGGCGCGAGGTTGCCGGAGTTGGACGAAGGCTGCACGTGCGCAACCTTCTTGCCCTTGATGTCCGTGATCTTGTGGATGGCACTGTCCTTCTTCACGATCAGCCACAGCTGGTAGCCCTGCCATTCCTTGGCGTCGCCCTTGACCGCGAACGGCACGGCGCCCGCGAGGTTCACGGCGAAGTTAGTCGGGCCGGTGGAGAAGCCGCCGACATGCAGGCGGCCGGAGCGCATCGCCTCGATCTCGGAGGCGTTCGATTGCACCTGGTAGAACACCACGCGTTTAGAGGTGCACTTCGACAAGTGATCGGTGAACGGCTTGAACGCGTTTTCATAGACCGCCGGGTCTTCCACGGGGGTGTACGTGAAGACCAGCGTCGAGGGGTTCTTGAGCTTCTTCGGGTCCTTCGGCGGATCGGCCACGAGGTCGCGGTTCTCGTCGCAGTAGAGCGCGTCGAGATCGCCGCGGTGGCTGCAGCTCTCTTGGGCGAGAACTTGTGTGGTACTGACCGCGGCCAAGGCGCCGCAGAGCAATGCAAGGCGATTCATTGGCGGGCTCCCTCTGGCGAAACAATATTAGCCTAGAATTCTGGCGATGCTGCTCGATGTAGTCGTGCTTGCCGCCGGTCAGGGCAAGCGCATGCGGTCAGATTTGCCGAAAGTGCTGCACCCCCTGGCCGGCCGCGCGCTGCTCGCTCACGTGCTCGATACCGCGCGCGCTCTCGCGCCGCGCAAGACCATCGTGGTCCATGGCCACGGTGCGGAGCGCGTGCGGGCAGCTTTTCCCGAACCGGGCCTCGATTGGGTGCTGCAGGCCGAACAATTGGGTACCGGGCACGCGGTGCAGCAGGCGATGCCGCGCGTCGATCCTCAGAGCACCGTCGTGATCCTCTATGGCGATGTGCCGCTCGTTCGCGCCGAGAGCCTGAAGCGCCTGATCGACACCGCGGGCGACGGCGTCGCTGTCATGACGACGCAGCTCGATGACCCGAAGGGGTACGGCCGCATCGTGCGCCAAGCTTCCGGTCGCGTCGAGCGGATCGTCGAGGACAAGGACGCCTCTGCGAAGGAGCGCGCGATCCGCGAGATCAACGCCGGCTTCATGGCACTCAGCGCGGCTCGCCTGGCCGGTTGGCTGAAGAAAATCGGCAATCGCAATGCGCAGGGCGAGTACTACCTCACCGATATCGTGACCCTCGCCGTCGCCGAAGGCGTCCCGGTCCATGCGGTGATGGTCGATGATGCCGACGAGGTCGCCGGCGTCAACTCCAAGCGCGACCTCGCCGCGCTCGAGCGCGCCTACCAGCGCCGCGAGGCGCTTCGCCTGCTCGACGCCGGCGTCACCCTGGCCGATCCGGCGCGCACCGATGTGCGCGGGACGCTCGAGTGCGGGCGCGATGTTGCCATCGACGTGAACTGCGTGTTCGAAGGCCGCGTAACGCTCGGCGACGGCGTACGCGTCGGACCGAACTGCATCCTGCGCAACGTGAAGATCGGCGCGGGGACCCAAGTCTTCGCCTTCTCCCAGCTCGAAGAGTCTGAGGTCGGCGCACGCTGCCGCCTCGGGCCTTACGCGCGTTTGCGTCCCGGCTCGAGCCTCGCCGAGGAGGTCCATGTCGGCAATTTCGTCGAGGTGAAGGCGAGCCGCCTCGGCGCGCAGTCGAAGGCCAATCATCTTTCCTATGTCGGCGACTCCGATGTGGGCGCGCGCGTCAACATCGGCGCCGGGACCATCACCTGCAACTACGACGGCGTGTCCAAGCATCGCACCGTGATCGAGGACGAGTGCTTCATCGGCTCGGATGCCACGCTCGTAGCGCCGGTGCGCATCGCCCGCGGCTCCTATATCGGAGCGGGGTCGACCATCACCAAGGACACGCCCGCCGGGCAGCTCACCCTCGCGCGCGGGCGCCAGACGTCCGTGCCGTCCTGGAAGCCTCCGAAGAAGAAGGCCTGAGCGGATGTGCGGCATCGTCGGCGCCGCGTCGCGGCGCGACATCGTTCCCGTACTGGTGGAGGGTCTGCGCCGGCTCGAATACCGGGGGTATGACTCGGCCGGCATCGCGATCGTCAACGGGTCGACTTTGAAGCGCGTGCGCTCCGCGGGACGCGTCGCCGAGCTCGCCGCGCAGACCACCGCGCAGAAAGTCGGCGGCGGAACCGGCATCGCGCACACGCGATGGGCAACGCACGGCGCACCGACCGAGCGCAATGCCCACCCGCACATGTCCGGCGATCTCGCGATCGTGCACAACGGCATCGTCGAGAACCACGAAAAGATCCGCGAGCGGCTCAAGCGTGCCGGGTACACGTTCACCTCCGATACCGACACGGAGGTGGTGGCGCACCTCATCGCGGACTATCGCAAGTCCGAGGACTCGCTCTTCGCCGCCACCATCCGCGCGGTGGCCGAGCTGGAGGGCGCCTTCGCCATTGCCGTTGTGTCGGCACGCGATCCCGATACTGTGGTTGTTGCGCGCCGCGGTCCGCCGCTCCTTCTGGGCATCGGCGAAGGCGAGAACTTCGCGGCGTCCGACGTCTCCGCGCTGCTGTCGGTCACGCGGCGCGTCGTCTATCTCGAGGACGGCGATTGCGCGGAGATCCGGGCGGGCGGATGGCGCGTAGTCGGCGCGGATGGCAGGGCGGTGCAGCGGGACGTGCACGTCTCCGAGCTTAGCGATGCGGCCGTGGACCTCGGGCAGTACAAGCACTACATGCAGAAGGAAATCCACGAGCAGCCGGGCGCGCTTGCCAACACGCTGGAAGTGGTGAGTGGTGCGAGCTCGCTGCAGCCGGGACTGTTCGGCGCGGAGGCAGAAGGCCTGCTGCGTGCCGCAACCTCGGTGCACATCGTGGCTTGCGGCACCAGCTATCACGCCGCGCTCATCGCGCGCTACTGGCTGGAGGACATCGCCGGCATTCCAACGCGTGCCGAGATCGCGAGCGAATACCGGTATCGCCGCTCAGTGCCGGATCCCAACGGCCTCTTCGTCACCATCTCGCAATCGGGCGAGACGGCCGACACGCTGGCGGCCCTCGAGCACGCCAAGGCGCTCGGCTACCGCGCCACGCTTTCCATCTGCAACGTGCCCGAGAGCTCGCTCATCCGCGCATCCAAGCTGCGTTTCCTGACGCGCGCCGGCCCCGAGATCGGCGTCGCTTCCACCAAGGCTTTCACGACGCAATTGGGTGCGCTGTTCCTCCTGACTCTGGTGGTCGCCAAGCTGCGCAACAAGCTCGATGCAGCGGTGGAGCGAACACACCTGCAGGCGTTGCGCCATTTGCCGGCCGCGGTGAACGAGGCGCTCGCCACCGAAACGGCAGTCGCATCCTGGGCCGCGCGCTTCGCCGGCAAGGAGCATGCGCTGTTCCTCGGCCGCGGCATCCACTGGCCGATTGCGATGGAGGGCGCGCTCAAGCTGAAGGAAATTTCGTACATCCACGCCGAGGCCTATGCCGCCGGCGAGCTCAAGCATGGGCCGCTCGCCCTTGTAGATCGGAATATGCCGGTGGTGGCCGTCGCGCCCACCGATGCCCTGATCGAGAAGTTGAAATCCAACCTGCAGGAAGTGCGTGCGCGCGGCGGCGAGCTGTATGTCTTCGCCGATAAGGGCGCGCATTTTTCCGAATCGGAGGGCGTGCGCGTGATCGAGCTCGGCTCGCACGCCGGCGCCCTTTCGCCGATCCTGCACGTGGTGCCCATGCAGCTTCTCGCCTATCACGTGGCGCTCGCCCGTGGCACCGATGTCGACAAGCCGAGGAATCTGGCTAAATCCGTCACGGTTGAATAAGCCGTGCTGAAGACCACGCCGTTCCACGCGCGCACCGCGCCGCTCTGCGTCAGCCACGCCTGGCGGCGCTGGGCAGGCCACGTCGTGGCGAGCTCCTACGAGCTTACCCACGAGCGCGAGTACCACGTCATCCGCGCCGCCGCCGCGCTCTTCGATGTCTCGCCCCTCTACAAGTATCTGATCCGTGGGCGCGATGCCGCGCGTCTTCTGGATCTCATCGTCACACGCAACGTCCTCAAGGCGAGCGTGGGGCAGGTGCTCTACACACCTTGGTGCGATCACGCCGGCAAGGTGATCGACGACGGGACCGTCGCCCGCCTCGACGAGCAGCTGTTCCGTATGACGTCCGCCGAGCCGGGCCTGCGCTGGCTGCAGGACAACGCCGCCGGCATGCAGGTTGACATCGCGGACGTATCCGACAGCGTGGCGGCGCTTTCGCTGCAGGGCCCGATGGCCTGGGCGATCCTCGAGTCGCTGGGCGTGCCACCGCTCAAGTATTTCCGCATCGCGCCCGCCTCGGTGCGCGGCATCCCGGTCACCATCTCCCGCACCGGCTACACCGGCGACCTTGGCTTCGAGATCTGGGTCGATGCTGCGCAAGCCGTGCCGGTGTGGGATGCGCTCATCGATGCCGGACGGCCATCCGGCATCATGCCCACCGGGCTTCTCGCGCTCGACATGGCGCGCATCGAAGCCGGCCTCATGCTGATCGACGTCGACTACGTGCCGGCGCGCAAGGTGCTGCTCGACAGCCAGCTTTCGTCGCCTTACGAGCTCGATCTTGCCTGGGCCGTGAATCTCGACAAGGAGCGATTCATCGGTCGCGATGCGCTCGCAGTGGAGAAGGCGCGTGGGCCGCAATGGCAGTTCGTCGGTGTCGAGGTCGACTGGAACTCACTCGAGCGCCTGTACTCGGAGGTCGGCCTTGCCACCCGGGTACCGGGTGCCGCGTGGCGCATGAGCGTGCCGATCTATTCGGAGGGCGAGCAGGCCGGGTATGCGACCAGTGGCGCGTGGTCGCCGCTCCTCAAGAAGTACATCGCGCTTGCCCATCTGCGCTCGCAGTGGGCCGCGCCCGGCACACAGCTCGAAATGGAAATCACCGTGGAGCATCGGCGCAAACGCGCCGCCATCACGGTGGTGAAGAAGCCGTTCTTCGACCCGCCCCGCAAACGGGCGGAATGCGGCGCATGAAGAAGCACGACATCATCATCGTCGGCGGCGGGCACAATGGCCTCGCCTGCGCGGCCTATCTCGGGCGCGCCGGACGCAAGGTGCTCGTGCTCGAGCGCCGCGAGCGCATTGGGGGCGCAGCCTTCAGCGACGAAGTATTCCCGGGCTTTCGCTTCTCGGTGTTTTCCTACGTCGTGAGCCTGCTCAGGCCCGAGATCATCCGCGAGCTCGAGCTGTCGCGCCACGGCCTGCAGATCCTGCCGCTCGAGAGCACGCTGACGCCGCTCGAGAATGGCGACTACCTCGCGCAGTGGTCCGACCACGACCAGAACCGCCGCGAGCTAGCGCGCCACTCGCCGCGCGATGCCGAGGCCTATGACGAGTTCGGCCTCCTCCTGCACCGCATGGCGCGCGCCGTTAAGCCGATCCTCAAAATGGCGCCGCCGGACCCGGCGTCGGTTCAGCCGCGCGAGCTGCTCGACCTCCTGCGCCTCGGCCGATATTTCCGCGGGCTGCCCGAGAAAGATCTCCACGCGCTCTGGAAGCTGCTCACGATGAGCGCCGCCGATTATCTCGACGAGTGGTTCGAGAGCGAGGCGCTCAAAGGCACCAAGTCGGCAAGCGGCATCATCGGCACGCTCCTCGGGCCGCGCTCGCCGGGCACGGCATACGTGCTCCTGCATCACTACATGGGCGAGCTCGATGGCGTGTTCCGTGCCTGGGGGTTCGCCAAAGGCGGCAACGGCTCGGTCAGTGCGGCGATCGCATCGGCTGCGCAGGCGCATGGCGTGGAGATCCGTACTCAGGCGTCGGTGTCCCGGATCCTTGTCAAAGGCGGCCGCGCGACCGGCGTGATCCTGGAGAACGGCGACGAGCTCCTCGCCGATTGCGTCGTCTCGGGTGCCGACCCGCGGCGCACGTTCCTCGGCCTCGTGCGCGAGGAAAATCTCCCGGACGATTTCGCTGCCGCCATCAAGCGCTATAAATTCCGAGGGTCGTCGGCCAAGGTCAATCTCGCCTTGGGCGAGCTGCCGCGCTTCACCTGCCTGCCGCAGCCCGGGCCGCACATGCGCGGCGCGATTTCGATCAGCCCGAGTGTGGACTACCTCGAGCGCGCCTACGACGACGCCAAGTACGGCGAGATCTCGCGCCGGCCGTACATGGACATCGTCATCCCGTCGATGCTGGATCCGTCGATGGCGCCGCCGGGCAAGCACGTGATGTCGATCTTCGTGCAGTACGCGCCTTACCACCTGAACGGCGGCTGGACCGACGCGCGGCGCGAGGAGCTCGGCAACACCGTCATCGATACGCTGGCGCAGTACGCGCCCAACATCAAGAGCGCCATCCTCCACCGTCAGGTGATCACGCCGGCCGATATCGAGCGCATCGTCGGCCTGAGCGAAGGCAACATCTTCCAGGGCGAGCTCTCGCTCCAGCAGATGTTCTTCCTGCGCCCGGCGCCGGCGTGGGCTCGCTATCGCACGCCGATCCATGGCCTCTACCAGTGCGGGGCGGGCACCCATCCCGGCGGCGGCGTCATGGGCGCATCCGGTCGGAATGCCGCGATGGAAATACTCGGAGTGCGCGCTTGAGCGACGTTGTCGTCATTGGCAGCGGTGCCGACGAGCTCGTTGCGGCGCGGCTCCTCGCGCAGGGCGGGCATCGCGTAACCGTCTTGCAGGAATACGCGCCGCTCGATCGCGTCGAGGGCTGGGCGCCCCGGCAGATCGGCGAGCTCGAATCCAAGCGCCCTGATCCGTGGCTGCGCACGCCCGAGGGGCTCGAGCTCTCCGCAGACATGACGCGCAGCCTGGCAAGCATTCGCCGCTTGAGCGCGCGCGATGCCGAGCAATGGCCGCAATTCTGCGAACGAATGGCGCGCCTGGCCGCGCTGCTGGAACGCATCTATCTCGAGCCGCCGCCGAGCCTGGTGGACCTGCG
>DATLDY010000277.1:0-2037 GCA_035525655.1 Burkholderiales bacterium | reverse complement strand
TAGATCGAATCGTCGAAGCGCATCGGGGTGACCGGGGCCACGATGCGCCCGCCCTCGACCCAGAAGGTGGCGAAGCGCGTCATGCCCGTGATACGCCCAGCCGGCCGGTCGGAAAAGTTCAGGTACCAGAGGTTCGAAATGTAGAGCCCGGTGTCGAGCTGGCGCAGCACATCGGGTTCCTTGAGCCCGCCCGGCGCCATGTCGAGCGAATCCGGCGTCTCGTCACCGCCCGCGCCATTCGTCGGCAGGCCATATTCCTTCGCCGAGCGCGGCGAGATGAGCGCATCGCCGAGCTTTCCCGCGTCGACCAGCCGCACTTGCGGCGGCTTGAGGAAGCCGTCGGCCTGGAATCCGCGCGCGATGCCGGCGGCGGTGTTCTCGCTGAGCGTGACCTGCGGCGAGAGCGTGCGGCCCTCCTGCATCAGGAGGAGCGGGCTCTGCCTGGTCTGCCGCGAGCGCGCTGAGAAGCCGCCCCACGACAGCATGCTCATCAGCTCGAGCATCGCGGCCGGCGCGAGGTACGCGCGATAGTCGCCGGGCTCGATGGTCCGGCGCGGCGCGCCGAGGAGCTCGAGCTCGCCGCCGGCCCGGGCCATCTTCGCGGCGAAGGCGCGCGGGTCCCAGTCGAAGCCGGCGTAGCTCGTCTTCACCGCTTCATCGCGCTGGCGGTAGAGGCTCCAGTCGAAGTTGAAGGTATCGACCTCGTGCCAGTTACGCTGGCCGAGCGAATTGGCGAAGCCGCGGTAGATCGTGCCGCCGGCATAGAAGCCGACGAGGTCGCGCCCTTTCGCCTCGTGCACCACCTGGTCGATCACCGCCTCGGCGCTCGCGAGCTTGCCGCGCCGCTCGCTCGAGGTGGACCTCGGCTCCTCGTTGATCAGCAGCCACGGATCTTCGGGCAGGTCCCCCAGCGCTGCGCGCAGCGTCGCCAGCATTTCCAGGGCAGCCGTTTCATCGCCGAGGGCGACAGTCGCCGATGCCTGCCGCCGCTCGCGCACCAAACGCAGGCTGAGGTAGCTTTGCTCGACCGTCCCGGCCTGGCGCACGAGCGCCCTGTTGAAGCGCACGAACGCCGAGCGCTCGGCGGAAAGATTGCAGAGGAGCGTCTCGCCGGGGGCGAGCGCCCTCTCAAGCCGCGCGATGAGGCCGTTGAACCTCTCCTTCATCCTGTCGCGGCGGCGCCGATGCGTTGTAGCGCGGCGGGCAGCCGCAGCGCTCGCAATAATCGCGCAACTCCTCCGCGGCGCGCGTCTTCGGCGTGGCGGTGACCTCGAAGGAAAAGTGCGTGGCGGACATATCGCCCGCCATGGCCATGGTGAGCGCATGGTCGAGCTCCGCGCGCAGGGTGGCGCGGGGTGGCGTGCGCCCGACGTACACGAGGTCGGCGTCGTGGAACAGGCGGAAAATGCCGGTCTCCTCGGGCACGAGCTGGACGAACTGCGGGTTGAAGCGATGGGGCATCGGTCGTTCCTCCAGGGTTTGACAGACCTGGTGCACGCGCCGTGCCGAATTTTGTCATCGAACGCTTGATAAGTTTGTCTGGCACTTAGCGACGACCTGCCTAGGTGCTGCCGCCGAAGACTTCGACCTCCGCGAATACGCACGCCGGCGCCGCGTGGCCGCAGCTAACCGCCTGGTTCGGCTCGCCCTTCCCGCAGTACTGCGTGCCGTGGACCTCGAAAGTGTCGCTATCACCCACCGCACGGAGGCTGCGCCAGAAGGTCGCCGACACCCCGCGATAGTTCGGATTCTTCACCACCCCGACGCGCCGCCCACCCTCGATGCGCTCGCCCCACTCGCAGCCGAATTGAAATTTGTTCCGCGAATCGTCGATCGACCATGAGAGATTGGTGCGCATCAGCACGCCGCGCTCGATGGAGCCCACCACCTCGTCAAGCGAGCTCGTCCCCGGCTCCACGTTGAGGTTGGCCATGCGGTCGATGGGCGGCCGGTTCCACGAGCTCGAGCGCGAGTTCGCCGTGCCCTTCATCCCCGCCCGCATCTGCGACAGACTTCCACCAAGCGGCGCCACAAGGA
>DATLDY010000239.1:0-6505 GCA_035525655.1 Burkholderiales bacterium | reverse complement strand
TACGGGCGGTCGCAATCCCAGCCCGAGGAAGGACAGCGCGGTCTCGCCGAGGATCATCGCCGGGACGGAAAGCGTGGCCGATGCGATCAGGTGGCTCGCGAAGGACGGCAGCAGGTGGCGGCCGATGACGCGCGCGGGGCTTGCGCCCATCAGGATGGCGGCGGTGGCGAAGTCTTCTTCTCTCAACGCCAGCACTTTCGAACGGACGGCGCGCGCCAATCCCGGCCAGTCGAGCAGGCCGAGGATGATGGTGATGCCGAAGTACACGAGGATCGGGCTCCAGTTCACCGGCAGCGCCGCCGAGAGAGCCATCCACAGCGACAGCTCGGGGAACGAGCGCACCATCTCGATGAAGCGCTGGATCACGTTGTCGATCCAGCCGCCGTAATACCCGGACACGCCGCCCAGCGTGAGGCCGATGATGAAGCTCACCGCGATGCCGAAGAGACCGATGGTGAGCGAGATCCGCGTGCCGTAGACGATGCGGGAAAAGAGATCGCGTCCCAGGCGGTCGGTCCCGAGGAGGTGCAGCGTGCCGCCTTCGGCAGGGCAGAAGAAATGGAAGCGGCCGTCGACGAGCTGCCAGAAGCGGTATTCGTCTCCGAGGCAGAAGAAGCGGACGCGGTAGATCTTTGCCGGGTCGTCGGTGTATTCGCGCTTCAGGTTCTCGAGGTTGAGCTTCATGCTGTAGCCGTAGACGAACGGCCCGACGAGGCGCCCCTCATGGAACAAATGCAGCCGCTGCGGCGGCGAGTAGATGTGCGTCGTGTCGCGCGTGTGCAGGTTGTAGGGCGCGATGAACTCGCTTACCAGCGTGGAGGCGTAGAAGAAAGCGAGCACCAGCGCCGCGCCCACCGCGATGCGATGGCGCCGGAACTTCCACCACATGATCTGCCACTGCGAAGCGCGGTAGAAGCGCTCCTGCTCGGGCGTCAGCGCTTCGCTGACGTTCGGGTCGAACGGCTCGCGCGCCACGTAGTGCGGGAGAGCCTCCTCCTTTACGGTCACTTCGCCACGCCTCCGGTCAGGCGGATGCGCGGGTCGAGCGCGGCGAGCAGCAGGTCGGAGATGAACATGCCGATCACCGTGAGGAAGGCGAGGAACATGAGGAACGAGCCGGCGAGGTACTGGTCCTGGCTGCGCAGCGCGTCGAGCAGCATCGGCCCGGAGGTCTGCAGCGACAGCACGACGGCCACGATCGCGGAGCCGGAGATCACGCTCGGCAACAGGTTGCCGATGTCCGCGATGAAGGGATTCAGCGACATGCGCAACGGATACTTCACCAGCAGCCGGAAGGGCGGCATGCCCTTGGAGCGCGCCGTTACGACGTACTGCTTCTGCAGCTCATCGAGCAGGTTGGCGCGCAGGCGCCGGATCATGCCGGCGGTGCCGGACGTCCCGATCACGATGACCGGTATCCACAGGTGCTCGAGCACCGAGCGCGCCTTGGCCCACGTCCACGGCTGGCCGAGGAACTCGGCGCCCATGATGCCGCCGATCGAAAGGCCGAACTGCGCATTGGCGAAGTACATCAGGACGAGCGCGAGCAGGAAGTTCGGCGTTGCCAGGCCGACGTAGCCGAGGAAGGTGAGGCCGTGGTCGCCCCAGCTGTACTGGTGCGTGGCGGCATAGACGCCGATCGGGAACGCCACCGCCCACGTGAACAGGATCACCGAGAAATTCAGGATGAACGACAAGAGCAGGCGGTCGCCCACCACCTCCTTCACCGCCATGTCGTGCTCGAAGGACCAGCCGAGGTCGCCTTGCAGGAGGCCCGAGAAGCGGCCATCCGCGGGCCACAGGCCGACCCAGATCGCGTACTGCTCGACGAACGGCTTGTCGAGGCCGTACTGGCGGCGCAGGAACTCCACCTTCTCGAGCGCCGCGCGATCGCCCTGGCTCTTCAGCTCGGCGATCTCGTTCGACAGGAAGTCCCCCGGCGGCAGCTTGATGATGGCGAACGTGATGAAGCTGATCACGAGCAGGGTCGGGATCATGACGAGCAGCCGGTGCAGCGTGTAGCGCAGCATCCCTATTGCTTAAACCAAAACGTGTCTGGCCGATAGATTCCGAAGAACGCCCCCGGATCCCAGTTGTAGAAGCCTTCTTTCGGCAGGTTCATCAGCTTGGTGCGCGCCACCACCGGCTGCGGCACGCCGGAGACGACGCCGATGATGAACTGCTGGTCGGCATGCAGCTCGAGCATGCGGTGCCAGATTTTTTCGCGCTGCCCTGCGTTGCCTGCCGCGTGCCAGTCGACGTAGAGCTGGGCGAGCTCCTTCACTTCGGCGATGTCCGGCGCCTCGCCTGCTTTCCCCGCGGTCTCGTAGTACTGGCCGAACTTCGGCCATTGCAGCTGCAGCTGGCTGGTCGGCGCGAGCTCGTCCGGCGCGCTGTCCGAGGTCGGCAGCCCGTTCTCCAGGCCGCTCCACACCGACATGACGGTTTCGCCGGAGAAGATGCGGTTGCGGAAGGCCTCGCGCTGCGAGGGCTTGCTGAAGAGCTTGACGCCGATCTCGCGCCAAGTCTCGCGCACGAGCTCGAGGACGTCGGTCTGCTCCGTGCTCTCGCCGGCGGTCTCGACGATCACTTCGAGCAGGCGCCCATCGGGCAGTCGGCGCACGCCATCGCTGCCGCGCTTCAGACCGAGCTCGTCGAGGAGCTGGTTGGCGACCTTGCGGTCGTAGCGCGCCCACCGCGTGCGGTAGTCCGGCTTGAACAGCGGGCTCGCCTCGAGCACCGTGTTATTGGCCTCTATCGCGAGGCCGAAATAAAGCACCTGGTTGACGAGCGCGCGGTCGATGCCGAGCGAGAGCGCGCGGCGGAAACGCACGTCGCGAAGGAGCGTGCGCCACACCGCATCGTTCACGTTGAGGTTCGGAAAGAGCGCGAAGTGCGCGCCGCGCGCCGCGCGCCACAGGAGCGTGTGGTAGCTGTTGGTCTTCTCGCCCTGCTTGAGGAAAGTGTAGTTGTTGAAGTTGAGGTCGCGCGCCTGCAGGTCGGCATCGCCCGCGCCCGTCTTGGCGGGTATGAGCTTCGAATCCGCGATGGCGAGCACCAGGCGGTCGATGTACGGCAATTGGCGCCCGCTCTCATCGACGCGGTGGAAATACGGATTGCGCACCGCGACGAAGCGGTCGGCGGGCGCCCGCGTGGTATTCACCCACGGCTGAAGGCTCGGCAGCTCGGGGTTGTCGCCCTCGTAGAGGTTGTCCACGCGGTTGTGCACGGCTGACCAGCGCCGTTTCGCGGTGCCATCGGCCTCCTCTTGCTGCACCTTGACCGAATACTTCTTGTGGAAGCGCTTGAGGTAATGCGCCGGCCGGAAGATGAAGAGTGGCGAGGCGCCGGCGAGCCGCGGCAGGAACTGCGGATTGGGCTTCGACCAGGTGTAGCGCAGCGTGGTCTCGTTCAGCACCTCGAATTTCGCCGGCTCGTTGTCGACCAGCATGTCGCGCGGCGGCCCGGCTGGACTGAGCTCCTTGTTGTTCGCCACGTCTTCCCAGTAGTAGCGGAAATCCTCGGCGGTAAAGGCATGGCCGTCGGACCAGCGATGGCCCTTGCGCAGCCGGAACGTGAACACGCGGCCCTCCTCTACCTCGAACGATTCCAGGATGTCGGGCTGCAGCTTGAGGTTGCGGTCATAGCCGATGAGGCGCGCATACCCGTACACGGTGAAAAGGCGCGTGTCGCGGCTGCGCCCGGCGAGCGTGTTGATGGTGCCGCCATGTCGGCCGATACTCGTTCCGGCTTCGCCGAGAGGGACGACGAGCGGTTTCTGCGGCAGCCGCTTGTCCACTGGCGGCAGCTTGCCCGCCTTCACCTGCTCCATGAGGAGCGGCGTCTCGATGAATGCGTGCGCCGAGCCGGCAAAGAGCAATGCGAGGACGAAGATTCTCATTCCCGCGCTCGCACCAGGTGCTCGTTACCCAGGTCCAGCATGCCCGGGGAGCTGCCCTGGGCAATGCGGAACTCGCTCGACCAGGCCGACGGGTCGGAGGCCTTGCCTTCCATGAGCGCGTCGAAGTCGAGCTTGCGATCGAGGTTCGGGTCCGGTACCGCGGCGAGCAGCGCCTTGGTGTACGGATGCTGCGGATTGCGGAACAGCTCTGCCGCCGGAGCGATCTCGACCAGCCGCCCGGCGCACATCACGGCGATGCGGTCGGCGAGGTAATTCACCACCGCCAGGTTGTGCGAAATGAAGATGTACGTGAGGTTGAGCGCCTTGCGAAGGTCGAGGAGCAGGTTCAGCACCTGCGCCTGCACCGAGACGTCGAGCGCCGAGACGGGCTCGTCGAGCAACAGCAATTCGGGCCCGAGGGCGAGCGCCCTCGCGATGCCGATCCTCTGGCGCTGGCCGCCGGAGAAGCTGTGCGGATAGCGCCGCAGGAACCGCATGTCGAGGCCGACGAGGCCCATCATCTCCTTCACGCGCTGGAAGCGCTCGTCGGAGTCGCCGATCTTATGGATCACCAGCGGCTCGCTCACGATGTCGTACGCGGTCATGCGCGGGTTGAGCGAGCTGAACGGGTCCTGGAAGACGAACTGCACCTTGCGCCGATAGGCGAAGAGCTCGGCTCCCTTGAGGGCGAGCACATCCTTCGGCACGCCATGGTCGTTGAACACGATCGACCCGGCGTCCGGCGCGATCGAGCGCAGGATCATGCGGGCGGTCGTGGTCTTGCCGCAGCCGGACTCGCCCACGAGGCCGAGGCATTCACCGGTCATGACGTCGAAGCTCACGTCGTCGACCGCGGTGACCTTGTCGACGGTCTTCCTGCCCACGATGCCGCTCTTGCGGATGGCGTAGCCCTTGGTGAGATGCTTGACCTGCAGGAGCGCGCCTTCTGAAGCGGGCTGCGGTCTTCCGCCGCGCGTGGCGATCAGCGAATCCTCGGTGACCAGCACTTCGCGGATCGGCGTGAGGCGTTCGCCCGGCGCCATGTTGAAGCGCGGCACCGCGCGCATCAGCGCCTGCAGGTAAGGATGCTGCGGGTCGCGGAAGATGTCCTCGATGCGCCCGGCTTCCATGACGCGGCCGCGGAACATGACCACCACTTCCGCCGCCATGTTCGCCACCACGCCGAGGTCGTGCGTGATGAGGAGCACGGCCATGCCGAGCTCCTGCTGCAGGTCGCGGATGAGCTGCAGGATCTGCGCCTGGATCGTAACGTCGAGAGCGGTGGTCGGCTCGTCCGCGATGAGCAGCGCCGGCCGGCAGACGAGCGCCATGGCGATCATCGCGCGCTGGCGCAGCCCGCCGGAAAGCTCGAAGGGATACGTATGCTCCGCCTTCGCCGGGTCCGGGAAGCCGACGAGCCGCAGCGTCTCGATCACGGCAGCGCGTCGCTCGGCCCGACCCAGCCCGCCGCGATGCAGGGCGAGCGCCTCCCCGACCTGGTTGCCGATGGTGTGCAGCGGGGAAAGCGCCGTCATCGGCTCCTGGAAGATGATCGAGATGCGCGCGCCGCGGATCGCCTGCATCTGCGGCCCGGCCGGGTGCAGCCGCGCCAGGTCGATGACGACCTCCGGCTGCTTGGGGTCGCGGAACAGGATCTCGCCCGATTCGATGCGCGCAATGCGCGGCAGGATGCCCATGATCGACTGCGCGACCACGGATTTCCCCGAGCCCGACTCGCCCACGAGCGCCACGGTGCCGCGCTCCGGCACGCGAAACGACACGCCATCGACCGCCTTGACCGTGCCGGCGTCGACGTCGATGTGGACCCTCAGATCTCGAATGGACAGCAGATCCGGCAAACTTCCTCCGCGCTCTGGCCGAGTATACGGGCGGCGCTCAGGCCGACGAAGTAAATAAGGTTTCTGCGTCCGCCCAGCGGACGCCGAGTTTGCGTGTGCGCTCGAACAGACGTTCGAGAAAATCCCACGCCGCACCATCGTGCACCGCGTGATGCGTGAGCCAGCCCGTCGCCTCGCCGGGATCCGCCGCTCGGCCGCGGCGCGCCGCGAGATGGGCCACCGCGGCGCCGAGCGCATTCTCCTCGCCGCAAAACGCGCGCGTGCCGCGCCAATCGATGATGTCGACGTGCGTGTTGACCTCCGATATCCCTGCGGCCCGCGCGGTCGGACGCGGCCCATAGGCGCTCAACCCACGCAGGCCGCTCTCGCCCAAACGTGCAATAAGTCCTCGTTTGAATCGATTCCAGGGCGGCGCGAGCACCGGAACGAAACGCGCACCCGCGAGGCGGGCAAGCCGCTCGCGCGCTTTGGAAAGCCGCACGAGCATGTCGTCGTCCGCTTCGGCGGCGAACTCGGTCTTCTTCTCCCCCGGTCCCGCCCGATTGCGATGATCGGTGCCGTGCATCAGCACGCTCGCCTCGAGATCTGCAAACAGCTCGGCCTGCGCATCCAGGGGTATCACCGCCAGCGCAAGCGGCACGCCCGCGCTCCGCGACAGGGAAAGCAGCCGCCTGACTGGCGGCGTCGGCGCCGTGGCGTCGTCGTCGCGCCACCAGAAATCGACCGTGCGACCGGCGTCTCGCCA
>DATLDY010000210.1:0-13126 GCA_035525655.1 Burkholderiales bacterium | reverse complement strand
TGCTCATCGAGCAGGCGAAAGAGCCGCTCGCGCGGCAGGACCTGCGTGTATCGCGGCCGCGCGAGCTTTGCCAGGAAAGCCGGGGCCGCCGCATCGGGTCGCTGCATCGGCGAAATTTTGCCGAGCGTCCGTTACGCGCGCCCTATCGACCTCGGCGGCAAAGCTGTCGCATGGCAGCGACAGCTGTCCCTGCTTGCCCTAAATGCTAGATGCCATAGGCGCGGCGCAGAAGGGAAAGCGGGTGGGCCTTCTCGGCCTTGCCCACCTCTTTGCCCATTCCCTGGATGATGTGACGGGCGGCGATGGGGCAGTCGGAGCTCACGTACTTGGCCTCGACCGCCGCCATCTGGCGGAACACCGGGCGGCCGATCTTCATCGAGTTTTCGTAGTACTCGGTCTTCACGCCCCAGGTGCCGTCGTGGCCTGAGCAGCGCTCGACCACGGTGACCTCGGTGCCGGGGATCATCTCCAGCGCCTCGCGGGTCTTCTGGCCCATGTTCTGCACGCGGGAATGGCAGGGGATGTGATACGCGACCTTGCCGAGGGCGGTCTTGAAATCGGTCTTCAGCAGCCCATCGCGCTTTCGCAGCACGAAGTACTCGAACGGATCGAACATCGCGTCGCGCACCAGGGCCGCTTCGGGATCGTCCGGGTACATGAGCGGCAGCTCCTGCTTGAACATCAGCGTGCAGGACGGCACGGGCGCGAGGATGGCGTAGCCCTCGCGGGCGTAGCGCGCGAGGACCGGGATGTTTTTCTGCTTCAGGGCGTCTACGCCTTTCAGGTCGCCGAGCTCGAGCTTCGGCATGCCGCAGCAGGCTTCCTTGTCGACGAGCACGTACGGGATCTCGTTGTGCTCGAGGATCGCGAGCAGGTCGTGCCCCATCACCGGCTCGTTGTAGTTCGCGTAGCAGGTGGCAAAGATGGCGACTTTGCCGGGCGTCTTCGCTCCATCCTTCACCGGAAACCGCTTCGCCGGCGCGGCGGTCGCGCGGAATTTTCGCGGTGCATACGGCGGCAGCTCGCGATCCTTGTGCACGCCGAGCATGGCTTGCATCGCCGCCCGGGCAGGTTTCAGGTGGTTAACGGCATTGACGCTTTGCGCGATGACCGGGATCGCGGCGAGCTTGCCCATGGCATCGGTGGAGGAGAGCAATCGATCGCGGAACGGGGAGGTTGAACTGCGGCCGTTCTCGAACTTGATGGCCTTGGCGCGCAGCATGACGTGCGGGAAGTCGACGTTCCACGGATGCGGCGGAACGTACGGACACTTCGTCATGTAGCAGAGGTCGCACAGGTAGCACTGGTCGACCACCTTCGCGTAATCGCTCTTGGCTACGCCGTCGACCTCCATCGTCTTGGAGTTGTCGACCAGGTCGAAGAGCGTCGGGAAGGTCGTGCACAGGCTGACGCAGCGGCGGCAGCCGTGGCAGATGTCGAAGATGCGCTCGAGCTCCTTCTCGGCCTTGGCGGGGTCCCAGAACTCGGCTGTCTTCCAGCCGAGCGGGTGCCGGGTCGGAGCCTCGAGCGATCCTTCCTGCATCAGTCGGTGAGCTGGTCGAGGGCCTTCTGGAAGCGGTTGGCGTGGCTGCGCTCGGCTTTGGCGAGCGTCTCGAACCAGTCGGCGATCTCGCCGAAGCCTTCGTCGCGCGCCGATTTCGCCATGCCGGGATACATGTCGGTGTACTCGTGGGTCTCGCCGGCGACTGCCGCCTTCAGGTTGTCGCGCGTGCGGCCGATGGGCAGGTTGGTGGCGGGGTCGCCGACGACCTCGAGGTACTCGAGGTGGCCGTGCGCGTGCCCGGTCTCGCCCTCGGCAGTCGAGCGGAAGAGCGCCGCGACGTCGTTCTGGCCTTCCACGTCGGCCTTCGCTGCGAAATAAAGGTAGCGGCGATTCGCCTGTGATTCGCCGGCGAATGCGGCCTTGAGGTTGTCGTGCGTCTTGGTGCCTTTCAGCGCTTTCATGTGGGATCTCCTCTAGGGGATGGCAAGGCTACGACTGCGCCGCGAATAGATCAAATCGAAAATCGCAATTCGCCTTATTGAGGCGCTCTATAAGATGGCGCCGATGAAGTTCGCGGTCACGGTCGTTTCGCCTCCGGGCTATGTCCATTCCGCCGTCTTCGCCGAGGTGGCGGAGACGATCCACCATGGGCTGCGATCGCTCGGCCATGACTGCGTGCTGACGACCGAAGGCGCACTGCCGGGCCGACAGCACATCGTTCTCGGCTCGAACCTCCTGCCGCACTATCCGCTTCCGCTGCATGACGATGCCATCCTCTACAACCTCGAGCAGGTCGAGGCGGGCTCGAGCTGGTTGCGTCCCGAGCTGGTGGACATCCTTCGCCGGTATACCGTGTGGGACTACAACCCGCTGAACGCCGCCAAGCTCGAAGCGCTCGGCGTGAAGGTCGCCCGTATCGTCCCGGTTGGTTATGTGGACGAGCTCACGCGCATCGAGCGTGCGCCAGCGCAGGACATCGACGTGCTGTTCTTCGGCTCGATGAATCAGCGCCGCGCCGATATCCTCGATCGGATGGACGCAGCCGGGCTGCGCGTGAACGCCGTCGCCGGGATGTATGGAAAGGAGCGCGATGCGCTCATCGGCCGGGCGAAGCTCCTGCTCAACGTCCACTACTACGAGGCGAAAGTGCTCGAGATCGTGCGCATCTCGTATCTGCTCGCCAACCGGTGCGCCGTCCTGTCCGAGCGCAGCGCCGATCCGGCGGAGGATCGGGCGCTCGGCGAAGGCGTCGCGTTCGCCGATTACGACGAGCTCGCGCAGCGCGCGCGTGAGCTGATCAATGCGCCTGCCGAACGCGAGCGGATGGCGCGCCGCGGCTTCGAAATCATGAGTGCGCGCCGGGCGGCCGATTACCTGCGCGCGGCGCTCGCGCCAGCCTAGATGGTCATGCCGACGTATTTGCCGAACAGGCCGAGCACGCCGATGATGATGAGGTACAGGGCGACGATGTAATTCAGCAGGCGCGGGATGAAGAGGATGAGGATCCCGGCGATCAGGGCAACGATCGGACCGATGGCGATACCGAAAAGCATGGGGGGTTCTCCCGGTGGATGAGCGCCGGGATTGTGCTACGCGGCCTGCAGGACCGGGGGCCGGAAGCCCCCTCGTTGTAGCCGAACGGCTACTTTACGTAGTGCGGGAAGAAGAACTTACGAGGCGCGGCAGGAGTTACCGCCTTCACCGGCTTTGGCTTCGGCACGGACTTCCGCGGCGCGGGCGCGAACACGGCGGCGAGCTCCCACGAACGAAGCCCCGGCTCCAGGCGCAGGACGAAGCGCCGGCCGTCATCCACCGCCACCTCGAAGTACCGATGCGTAGAGTCGGTCCAGCGCTCGAGCACCACAGTGACGGGAAGGCGACGACCGCCCAGGTGAAAGGCGCAAGGGGTCTCTTCCCCTCGCTGACCACGGATGCTATGGACACAGATTTTCATTGGCGCCGGAGAGTAGTGTGTGCCCATCACAAGCAAGTTTCGCTCTGGGACGATGATCCGTTTGGAACGCGGATCCCACTAAGGGCTCGCGGGCGCCGCGAGCACGGCACTTTAGGCGCGGCTCTCCAGGCGCAGGCGCACCTCGGCCTCGGCCTCGATCCAGTCCTGCACCTCGTGGCCCGGCGCGAAGCCGCGCGCCTTGGCTTTGTAGTACGCCGTCTCCTGGATGAGCCTGTAGACCTCTTCGTGGGACAGGTGGGCTCGCTCACTTCCGGTTGCAGCGGGCGCGGCTTTCACGGGCCGGCGAATTGCAGTGGCAGGGGATGTGCGGACCCCGGCCGATTTGACGGTCTTGGCGGGCCCCGCCTTTTTCCCGTTGGGGCCGTCTTTACCTCTGGCCATGTAGCTTTTCTCCTACGTTGAAGCGCCGATTACCAATCTGCCGAGGCTAGCAAACTTGCATGCCATCTTCCATCGGGCGTTACAATCCGGACCGTTGAAATCCCTAGCCGAACAAACGTTTCGTCAGATCGCCGAGCGCTCCGGGATCGCGTTCGCGGTGCGCTTCGCCGATGCCCGTGAATGGCGCAGCAGCGAGGCCAGTCCCGAGTTCACCCTGGTCTTTCGCAATCCGCGCGCCTACTGGCGCATGGCCGCCTTCGGCCACGTCGGAATGCTCGAAGCGTATTTCGCGGGCGAGGTCGACGTCGAAGGCAGCCTGCCGCGGGCGCTCGCCGCGGGCATGGCGGGACGCGCCGATAACCCGACTCTTCTCGTGCGCATGGCCAACCGCTGGCACGAGTTCGTGCATTCGAATTCGAACTGGCTGCGCGCCAAGCACAACGCCGAGTTCCACTATGCGCTCGGGCCCGAGTTCTACCGCCTCTGGCTCGACGATCCGCTGATGCTGTACACGTGCGCGTACTGGAGCGAAGGCGCGCGCACGCTCGAGGAAGCGCAGCGCAGCAAGCTCGATCACGTCGCGAGGAAGGTGCTCCTCAAGCCGGGCGAGGACGTGGTCGACATCGGCAGCGGCTTCGGCGGCTTCCTCCTCTATGCCGAGGAGCGCTTCGGCGTGAAGGTCACCGGCATCAACACGACGGGCTCGCAGGTGGAGCACGCGCGCCGCGAAATCGAGAAGCGCCGCCTCGGCCACACGCTGTCCCTCGCGGGGGACTTCCGCAGCCTCGGCCGCCAGTTCGACAAGGTGGTCTCGATCGGCTGCCTGGAGCACGCCGGGCGCGACGGGCTCGTCGATCTCATCCGCGCGCACGCGAGCTGCCTCAAGCCCGGCGGCCTCGGCCTCATCCACTTCATCGGCCACGTCGGCCATTTCGAGACCGACTACTTCATCCGCAAGTACGTGTTCCCGGGCGGCTGGATCCCGAGCCTCGCCGACGTGGTCGTCGAGATGGAGAAAGCCGGCCTAGAGGTGATCGACGTCGAGAACCTGCGGCGCCATTACGCGCTGACGCTGGACGCCTGGGGCGAGCGCTTCGACAAGAACTGGGAGCGCATAAAGGCCATCGACCCGCAAAGGTTCGACGAGCGCTTCCGCCGCATCTGGCGCGTCTACCTGTACGGCTGCGCGGAGATGTTCCGCAGCCCGGTCGGGCGCACGCACCTTTTCCAGGTGGTGTTCTCGAAGGGCAATGTCTCGACGACGAGCTACCCGATGACGCGGAGTTTCCTCTACGAACAAGAACGTGAGCAGCGACGCTCCGAGCAGCCTGCACGCCCAGAAAAAAGAAGCCCTGGCCGCGCGGCTTAGGGAAGGCGCTGGGCCGGTCGGCCTGGCCAAGGAAACGTCGAATCTTTTCCGTGACCGCGAGGGCGCCGCGAGGCGCCGCCTCGACGTGCGCGCGTTCAACCAGGTGCTCGAGGTTGGCAGCGGCTTCGTCGACAGCGAGGGCATGATCACCTATGAAGACCTGACGCGCGCGTGCCTCGCGCAGGGCGCCATGCCCGCGGTGGTGCCGCAATTGAAGACCATCACGCTGGGCGGCGCCGTCGCCGGCGTGGGCATCGAGTCCTCCTCCTGGCGCCAGGGTCTCGTGCACGACACGATGCTCGAGCTCGAGGTCCTTCTTGGCGATGGGCGCGTAGTCACGTGCAGAGCGGATAACGAGCACGCCGATCTCTTCTTCGGCTTCCCCAACTCGTACGGCACGCTGGGCTATGCGCTGCGCGTCAAGGCGCGCACCGTTCCGGTGAAGCCCTACGTGCGCCTCGAGCACCTGCCTTTCCAGTCGCCCCAGAAATTCTTCCAGGCGCTTGGCGACAGGCTGCGCGCCGGCGACGCGGATTTCGTCGACGGTACGGTGTTCTCGCCGACGCAGATGTATCTCACGCTCGGCCGGTTCGCCGACACGGCGCCGTGGACGAGCGACTACACCTACCAGCACATCTACTATCGCTCGATCGCCGAAAAGCGCGAGGACTACCTCACGACCCAGGACTACATCTGGCGCTGGGACACCGACTGGTTCTGGTGCTCGAAGAACGTCTTCGCGCAGAACCCGCTCGTGCGCCGCCTCTACGGCAAGGAGCGGCTCGGCTCGCGCACTTACACAAAGATCATGCGCTGGAACAGCCGCGTCGGCATCACTAAAAAGATCGAGCGCGTGATCGGCCTCAATTCGGAATCGGTGATCCAGGATGTGGACATCCCGCTCTCGCGCGCGGCCGAGTTCCTCGACTTCTATGCGCGCGAGATTGCACTGTGGCCGCAGTGGATCTGCCCGATCGGCCCGCAGGCGCATTCGGGGCGCTTCTCCCTGTATCCGGTCAGGAACGAGTGGTACGTCAATTTCGGGTTCTGGGACGTGAAGCGCACGCGCGAGGCGCATCCGGCCGGCCATTTCAACCGCCTGATCGAGCGCAAGGTGGTCGAGCTCGGCGGCATCAAGTCGCTCTACTCGGACAGCTACTTCACACCGGAAGAGTTCGACCGCTTCTACGGCGGCGATGCTTACCGCGCGCTGAAAGCCAAGTACGATCCGCAGGGAGCCTTTCCGAAGCTCTACGACAAATGCGTGCTGCGCCACTAGCTTTCTTTTTCGCCGCGCTGGGCGCTCTTGCCCAGGCGCCGCACGACCACGAGCATCGCTTCGACGACGCGGCGAAGTGGGCGCACGTGTTCGACGATCCGAAACGCGACGAGTGGCAGAAGCCGCATGAAGTGATCGGCGCGCTCGCGCTGCCCCAAGACGCCGTGGTCGCGGATGTGGGCGCCGGCACGGGCTACTTCGCGGTGCGCCTTGCGCGCATGCTGCCGCAGGGCAAGGTGTATGCGGTCGACCTCGAGGCCGACATGGTGCAGCACCTGGCGCAGCGCGCCAAACGCGAGAAGCTCGCCAATGTCATCGCCGTGCAGTCGGCGCCCGACGATACGAAGCTGCCGGAGAAGGTGGACCTCGCTCTCCTCGTCGACGTCTACCACCACATCGGCGACCGCGAGCGCTATTTCGGGAAACTGAAGGACGCGCTGAAGCCCGGCGGGCGCATCGCCATCGTCGATTTCAACCTCGACTCCGAGATCGGCCCGCCGCCGCGCGCGCGGCTCTCACCCGAGCGCGTGAAGCGCGAGCTGGCCGCGGCGGGCTTTGCGCTCGCCGCCGAGCACGACTTCCTGCCGAATCAGTACTTCCTGGTTTTCAAGCCGAACTGAACGGAAAAGGGGTCAGAGCAATTTTTAAAATTGCTCTGACCCCTTTTCCTGACTAGAGGCTCGGCTTCGGATCGCCGCCGTAGGTTTTTTCGTGGCGCGTCTGGCAGTCGATGCAGCGCGCGGCTGACGGCGTCGCCTTGAGGCGCTCGAATGCGATGTCGCCGCCGCAGTCGGCGCAGATGCCGTATTCGCCGCCCTTCAGCCGATCGCGCGCGGCTTCCAGCGCGCGGAATTCGTACAGGTCGCGACCGACGTCGGCCTGCTCCAGGTCGGCGAACAGCGAGGCCACCGATTCGTCGCCTGTGTCCGGTGCCGGCCCGGCATGCTCCGAATAGGGCTGGTCGCGCACCCGGGCGGCGTCCTCGCGCAGCTCCGCTATGAGCGCGTCGCGCCGCTGATCGATGAGGCCACTCAATTCCTTGCTCTGCTTGTCGGTCAACGGCATTGCAATCTCCACGGTGATCGAATCATGCCGCTCTGCCTGCAAGCGACGTTCCTCACTCTTCCGCGGGCCGGCCGTCGATATCCTTCTGCAGCGTCTCGGTCATTTTGCAAAGCTGCTTGACCGCCTCGGTGAGGTAGGCGGCTTTTTCTTCGGGTCCGAGCGTGCTGAATTCAGCCTTGGACAGGAACTTGAACGGCTCCGCCATGACTAATGCCCGAACCGCGAGCGGGGATCGAACTTGGATACGTCGCGCAGCTCTTCGTACAGCTTCTTCTCCGGCTCGGCGAGCGTGGCCGGCACGACGATTTCCAGCACCGCATAGAGATCGCCCGCGCCGCCGCCGGGCTTGGGCAGGCCCTTGCCGGCGAGGCGCATCTTCTGGCCGCCTTTCGAGCCGGGCGGAATCTTCATCGTCACCCGGCTTTCGAGCGTCGGCACCTCGACCTGGGCCCCGAGCGCCGCTTCCCACGGCGCGATCGGCACTTCGATCTCGAGGTCATGCGCACGCGCGCGGAAAAGCGCATGCGGCTCGAGCACGATCTGCAGGTACAGGTCGCCCGGCGCACCGCCATTCGCTCCGGGCCCGCCTTTGCCGCGCAGCCTCAGGCGTTGTCCGTCCGTTGCGCCTTTGGGAATGCGAGCGCGGATCGTGCGGCCGTCGAGCTGGAATTCGCGCTCGGCGCCGCGGTACGCCTCATCCAGCGTGATGCGCACGGGGGTCTCGAAATCCTCGCCGGGCATCGGCACGCTGCGGCCGAAGCCGCGCCGCCCCTGTGCGCGGCCGAAGATGCCCATCTGCTCGAAGAGATCCGACAGGTCGACATCGCGCAGGTCTTCCTGGCGGCCCGAGCCGAAGCGGTCGAACCAGTCGGGCGGCGGGCGGAAATCCTGGCCCTGGCGAAAGCCGCTGCCGAGGCTGTCGTAGGCCGCGCGCTTTTCCTTATCGCGCAGCGTCTCGTAGGCTTCCGAGACCTCCTGGAAACGCTCCTTGGCGTTCGTCTCCTTCGAGACGTCGGGGTGGTACTTGCGGGCGAGCTTGCGGTAGGCCTTCTTGACCTCGTCCTCGCTCGCGGTGCGCTCCACGCCGAGAACCTTGTAATAGTCCTTGTACTTCATCCCGCCAATATGGGGCCTGGGCGGGCGAAGTCAAAGAGGCCGGTCAGGAATTCGGGGTACAGCGCCCGCAGCGCTTCTCGGTCGGGTCGTTCGCCAGGCGGACGAACGGGATGTCGCCGCCGCAGGACCGGCACACGCCGTACTCGGCCCGGTGCAGGCGCGCTAGGGCGATCTTCATGCCGGGCTCGGCCAGGCGGCTGCGGATGGCCTGCTCGAGGGTGCTGCGTTGCTCCAGGGTGAAGTAGTGATAGTGCATCGTGGCCTCCTCGGAAAGCGTGAAGTGAAACGGGGATTGTGCGAACTTGTCTACCGCGCGCCGCCTGCATGAAAACCAGCCCTAGAATCGGAGCCATGACCGTCCTACCCGCACTCGTTGTGATCGCATCGGTCCTTATTACCGGAACGGCCCAAGCGCAGGAGCGCCCGCCGCTCAAAGGCGCATCGGCCGTGCGCATCTCGAATTACGGCGCGCCTTCCCGGTTGATTTCGACCCCCCACGAGGTCAGCGCCATCATGGGCGAGCTCGAGGGATTGCGCGGCAAGCGCTGGCGGCAGGCCGACCTCAAGATGCGCTGCTATGCCACCGTGCAGGTGATGCATGGCGAGAAGACCGTCACCGTTTTCCGCGTCCGGCCTGAATACGTCCTCGAGCGGGCCCAGGACAAGGCGGTGCCGACGTACAACCTCCAGGTCGTGGAGACCGACCTGCCGCAGCTCAGGAAATTGCTCAGCGAGAGTCCACCGTCGAAGAGTTGCGAATAAATAAATGGGGACAGACCCCATTTACCCTGCGTAGCGGTAAATGGGGTCTGTCCCCATTTATTTCAGCCGTGCATGGTCAAACCGCCCGAGACTGAAATCACCTGCCCCGTGATGAAGTCCGCGTCGTCGCTCGCGAGGAAGAGCACTGCGCCGGCGATGTCCTCCGGTTTGCCGAGGCGTCCCACCGGCACCGCGCGGCGGTAAGCCTCGCGCAGCTTGTCGGGGTTGCCGGCGCCCTGCATGAACTGCTCGAGCATTCCGGTCTCCGTAAGCCCCGGGCTCACCACGTTCAGGCGCACGCCTTTGCCCGCGAGCTCGCGTGCGAGTGTCTTGGTCAGCGCGATGATGCCGCCCTTGCACGCCGAGTAGGGCGCTTCGCCCGACGAGCCGACGCGGCCGGCGTCGGAAGCGATGCTCACCACCTTGCCGCCGCCACGCTCGACCATGCCAGGCAGCACGCAATGCAGGACGTTGAGCGGTCCGACGAGGTTGATCGCGATGATCTTCTGCCAGAAAGCCGGATCGGTTTTCAGGAACGGGCGGAAAAGATCCCAGCCCGCGTTGTTCACCAGGATGTCGACCGGTCCGGCCGCGGCCACCGCTTTCTGCACGGCCGCGTAATCGGTGATGTCGACCTTCGACTCCCCGTTGAGGTCGAACACGACGACCCGCGTGCCTTGCGCCTCGAAGCGCTCGACGATCGCCGCCCCGATGCCAGCGGCGCCGCCCGTGACGATCGCGGTCTTGCCTTTCAGTCCACGCATCCGGAGAGTTTAAGCGCCGGTCGAGCGGAACGCTTGTTGCAAGCGTCCCCGACATGGTCGATGCGCTAATGGAATGGATGACGGGTACCGGCGGGCTGATCGCCTGGCTCGGAATCATTGCGGTCATCGTCGGCATCGGGGTGCTCATGCGGCACCTGTCCGTGAGCGGGCGGGCACCGGAGTTCCGCCAGACGGCGCTCATCGTGGCGACGAGCTCTGCGCTGCTTATCGTGGCCGGCGCAGGCGGCCTGTACCTCGTCCATAGCGTGGCTTGACCTTCCCGCAGTGGGAAGGTTCAAACTGCGGCAATGAACATAGGTCAGGCCGCAGCGGCATCCGGCGTCTCCGCGAAAATGATCCGGCACTACGAGGAAAGCGGGCTCATCCGCCCGCCGCGCCGGACACCATCGAACTATCGGTCCTATTCGGACAATGAGGTTCACGTGTTGCGCTTCATCAAGGGCGCGCGGACGCTCGGCTTCAGCATGGCCGACATCAAGACGCTGCTCAGCCTCTGGCACGACCGGGCGCGCTCGAGCAGCGCGGTGAAGCGCATCGCCGGAAAGCACATCGAGGAGCTGGAGCAGAAGATCGGCGAGCTACAGGCCATGGTGCGCACGCTCGAGCACCTCGTGCGCCACTGCCACGGCGACCATCGGCCGGAGTGCCCCATCCTCGAGGAATTAGCGAAATGAGCAACAGGATCGACCCGGTCTGCGGCATGACGGTGGCACCGGCGACGGCGGCCGCCAAGGTCGACCACGCCGACAAGGCCTATTACTTCTGCTCCAGGCACTGCGCGCACGCGTTCAGTGCGGATCCGCAGAAGTATCTGGGCGGCACGCACAAACCCGCAATGCCGCAGCATGCGCATGTCGCCATGCCGTCCGTGCCGAAGAAGGATCCGGTGTGCGGCATGAAGGTCGACCCCGCAAAGGCGGCCGGCAAGCACGAGCACAACGGCCGGACGTACTACTTTTGCTCGAGCGGCTGCCTGCAGAAGTTCAAGGCCGATCCGCAGCGCTACCTCGACCCGAAACCCGCGCCCGCGCCGGCGGAGAAACCCGGTGCGCAGTACACGTGCCCGATGCATCCGGAGATCGTGCAGGTCGGAGCAGGCTCGTGTCCGAAGTGCGGCATGGCCCTCGTGCCGATGGAAGGCGGCGAGCAGGACGACAGCGAGCTGCGCGATCTCACGCGACGGCTGTGGGTGAGCGCGGCGCTGAGCCTGCCGCTCCTGTTCATCGCCATGGCGCCGATGGTGGGCCTCGGGCTGAAGCCGCACCCCTACGCCGAATTCCTGCTCGCCACGCCCGTCGTGCTGTGGGGCGGGTGGCCGTTCTTCCGGAAATTCTGGTCGTCGCTCGAGAACCGCAGCCCGAACATGTACACGCTGATCGGACTCGGCGTCGCGCTCGCGTACCTGTACAGCGTGGCGGCGATCGCGGCGCCCGATCTCTTCCCGGCGGAGTTCCGCGTGCATGGCGGCGCGGTGGGCACGTATTTCGAGGCGGCGGCGATCATCGTCACGCTGGTGAGCGTCGGCGAAGTGATGCAGCTTCGCGCCATGGGCGAGACGAGCCAGGCGATCCGGCAGCTGCTTGCGCTCGCGCCGCAGACCGCGCTGCGCATCGAAGGCGGCACGGAGAAGGAAATTGCCCTGGCCGAGGTGCGGGTCGGCGACCGCCTGCGCATCCGTCCCGGCGAGAAGATTCCGGTCGACGGTGCCTGCATCGAAGGCTCCTCCAACGTCGATGAATCGATGATCACGGGCGAGCCCGTGCCGGCGCCGAAGAAGCCGGGCGAGCGCCTGACCGGCGGCACCATCAACGGCAAGGGCACGCTCGTCATGCGCGCCGAGCGCATCGGCTCGGACACGCTGCTCGCCAGGATCGTGCACCTGGTCGGGCAGGCGCAGCGCACGCGCGCGCCGGTGCAGCGCCTCGCGGATCGCGTCGCGGCGTACTTCGTGCCGGCGGTGATTGCGATTGCGGTGCTCACGGCGGCTGCGTGGTGGGTGATGGGCCCCGAGCCGCGCGCCATCTTCGCGCTGGTCAACGCGGTTGCCGTGCTGATCATCGCGTGCCCGTGCGCGCTGGGCCTTGCGACGCCGATCTCGATCACCGTGGCGATGGGGCAGGGCGCGCTCAACGGCATCCTGTTCCGCAATGCCGAGGCCGTGGAAAGGCTGCGCGACGTGGATACGCTGGTCGTCGACAAGACCGGCACCCTTACGCTCGGACGGCCCGAGCTCGTCGAGCTCGCGGTCCAGGGAATGGACGAGAACGAGGCGCTGGGCCTCATCGCCAGCCTCGAGCGCGCGAGCGAGCATCCGCTCGCGCAGGCGATCGTGAATGCGGCCGAGCAGCGCGGCGTGGCGCTGCAGCCCGTCGCCGAATTCCAATCGACGACCGGCCAGGGCGTGCAAGGCACCGTCGCCGGCCATCGCGTCGTCGTGGGCAGCCGCCGTGCGGTGGAGCGATTCGGCGCGCTGCCGCAAGGCCGGGGCTCGATGTACGGCGCGATAGACGGGCGCATCGTGGCGCAGATCGCGGTGGCCGATCCGATCAAGGAAACCACGCCGGAAGCGGTGAAAGCGCTGCAGGCGGAAGGCGTACGCATCGTCATGCTCTCCGGCGACGCGCGCGGAACAGCCGAGGCCGTCGGCCGCGAGCTCGGTATCGACGAAGTCATCGCCGAGGTGCTGCCCGAGCAGAAGGTGGAGAAGATCAAGGCGCTGCAAGGCGCCGGCCGCGTCGTCGCCATGGCGGGCGACGGCATCAACGATGCGCCGGCGCTTGCCCAGGCCAGCGTCGGCATCGCCATGGGCACGGGCACCGATGTCGCGATCGAGAGCGCCAGCGTCACGCTCGTCAAAGGCGACCTGCGCGCCATCGCGAAGGCCATCCGC
>DATLDY010000002.1:0-4981 GCA_035525655.1 Burkholderiales bacterium | reverse complement strand
AGGCGCGACCACATGCCGCCCTCGTGCTCCTGGCCGGCGAGCACCAGGTTCTCGCGCACCGAAAGCTGCGAGAACACCTGCAGCAGCTGGAACGTGCGTCCCACTCCCAGTTTATTCAGATCGCAGGCCCGCATGCCGGTGATGGGCGTGCCGCCGAGGCGCACCTCGCCCGAGGACGGCGTGAGCTGGCCGAGGATGCAGTTGAAGAGCGTCGACTTGCCCGAGCCGTTGGGGCCGATCAAGCCGAGGATCTCGCCCTCGTGCACGTCGAACGAGACACCGTCGACGGCACGGATGCCGCCGAACGACTTGCTTACGTCGCGGACTTCGAGGACCGCGGCCATGAAGCGCGCAGGCGCTCGGCGAGACCGAGCAAGCCCGAGGGGCAGAACGCCAGGAGGATCATCACGAAGATGGCGTACGCCATGAGGTAGAGGCCCTCGCTGAAGCGCAGCCATTCCGGCAGCAGGACCGACACCGCCGCACCGAGGAAGGGCCCGTAGAAGCGCCCCGAGCCGCCGACGATCACCATCAGCAGCAGGTTGAACGACAGGCCGAGCGCGAACGCCGTCGGCTCGATGAACTGCACGAGCGGTGCATACAGCACGCCGGCCACGCCGCCGAGGGCAGAGCCGATGGCGAACGCCATCAGCGTGTAGCGCCGCGTATCGACGCCCAGCGAAAGCGCGCGGACCGGGTTTTCGCGCAACGCGGTGAAGGCGCGCCCCCAGGGCGAATGGACCAGCCACCAGGCTGCAATGGAGACGAGCGCCAGGGTGCCGAGGCAGAAGAAGTAGAAATCGATCGGGCCTTTGGTCGACCAGCCGAAGAGCGTCGGTCGCGGGATGCCGCTGATGCCGTAGACACCCTTCGTGAGCCACTCTTCGTTCCTCAGGATGAGAAACACCAGCGTCGCGAACGACAACGTCACGAACGCGAGATAGTGGTGCGCCACGCGCAGCGCCGGATAACCGAGCAGCCACCCAATCGCGAAGCTGAGGAGCGCTGCGAGCACGAAAGCCGCTGCGAGCGGCCAGCCATTGGTCGTGAGTAGCGCCGCCGTGTAGGCACCGATGCCGACGAACGAGGCCTGCGCGAGCGAGATCTGGCCGGCATAGCCCAGCGTCAGGTTGAGGCCGATCGCCGCAATGGTCATGACCGCCCACAGGCTCAGGAGGTAGATGCCATAGGGTTTCAGGCCGAACGGGGCCGCGATGAGCACCACGATCATGAAAATTAGGGACAGACCCCATTTATTCATACCGTGCGCTCCTCCATCCGCCCGAAGAGCCCCTGCGGGCGGAACAGGATGACCGCAATCAACAGGAACAGCGGAATCGCCGCGCGGTACTGCGCCGACCAGTACGCCGCCACGAAGTTGTCGACGACGCCGAGGAGCAGTCCCCCGGCGATGGCGCCGCGCACCTGGTTGAAGCCGCCGACGATGGCGGCGACGAAGGCCACCATCCCGAGCGTCTCGCCGTTGGTGAACTTGGCAAGATAGATCGGGCTCACCAGGAACGAGGCGAGCGCGACGAGGATCGCGTTGATGAGGAAGGTGTAGAGCACCATGCGCCCGACCGGAATGCCGAGCACGCGGGCGAGCGTCGGGTTCTGCGCCGTGGCCTGCATCTGGCGCCCGGTCTTCGTGCCGTGCAGGAAGTATTGCAGGAACGAAACGGCGACGACCGCGACGCCGATGATCACCAGGTTCTGCACCGAGACCACCGCACCGCCGAGCTCGAGGTTGGTGGTCGCCCACGCTGCGGGGAACGGCTGCGCGTCAGCGGCGTAGAACTCCTTGACGCCCTCCTTCATCAGGATGGCGAGCGCAATCGTCGAGATGACGAGCGGCAGCATGCCGTGCGGCAGGATCGGATCGACCACCAGCCGCTTGAAGAGCACGCCGAGCACCACGAGCGAGATGGCGAGCGCGAGGACCATCGCCCACGGAAACGACAGCCCGCCGAGCTTCATCGCCGCCAGCACGAAGAACGCCGGCAGCATGACGAACTCGCCCTGCGCGAAGTTGATGGTCTGCGACGTCTGCCACAGCAGCACGAAGCCGATGGCGACCAGCGCGTAGATGCCGCCGGTCGCGAGCCCTGCTAGAAGGAGCTGGAGGACGTCGGACAGGCTCTATTTACCTATGGATGGTCCGCAGGGTCGCCCCCGCGAAGGCGGGGGCCCAGTTTAAAAAAATGGGTTCCCGCCTTCGCGGGGACGACGTTTAGCCGGCCTATTTACCGAGCTTTGGCAGCGTCTGGACGATCTTCTGCTTCCCGTCGACGACTTCGGCCAGGAAGCTGATGCGGTCGATGTCGCCGTTCTGGTCCCAGGTCGTCTCCATCAGGATGCCCGGCTCCTGCTCCGGCGTGACGGTGAGGCCGTGCATCGTCTTCGCGAGCGCCTTGCGGTCGAACTTGCCGAGCTTCTCGGTGGCGTGCTTCACCGCATACACGCCGGTGTAGCCCTTGATGCCGTTGTGGTCCGGCACGTAGCCGAAGCGCTTGACGAACTTTTCCTTCCACGCGAGCACCGCGGGCACCGGCGCATCCGCGCTCAGGCCGACGTGGCCGCGCGCGCCATTGGCGGAGGGGCCCGCCATGTCGATCACCTTCTGGCCGAGGAGCGTCGTCTCGCCGATGAGCGGCTTGGTGATGCCCTGCTTGCGCGCTTCGCGCAGGAACCGCGCGCTCTCTTCCTCGTTCGTATAAACGAAGATCGCGTCGGCATTGGTGCCCTTCAGTTTCACGACGTCGGCGGCGAAGTCCACCTGGCCCGACTCGGTCGAGATGTCGCTCACCACCTTGATGTTGCGTGCGGCCATCTCCTTCACGAAGGTGTCGCGCCCGCCTTTGCCGAAGTCGTTATTGACCCACAGCACGGACACCGTCTTCGCCTTCAGCCCGTCGCGGATGTAGTTGGCGATCTTCGGCATGCTCATCTGCTGCCCGAAGGAGGTGCGGAAGATGTACGGATTGCCGGCCTGCGTGATGTCGGCTGCCTCGGCGCCGGTGATCTGCGGCACCTCGGCTTGCTGGCAGAGGATCATGTTCACCTTCACCGAGCCGGAGAACACCGGCCCGAGGATCACATAAGGGTCGCCGTCGATCGCCTTTTGCACCTGCGCGCGCGAGGTGCCGGCGTTGCTTTGCGTGTCGGACTGCGGCGCGTTGATCTTGCGCCCGAGGATGCCGCCCTTGGCGTTGATCTCCTCGATGGCAAGCACTGCGCCGTCGCGGAAGTTGGTGCCCGACACCGCTCCCGCGCCCGAGAGCTCGATGACGATCGGCATGTTCACGGTTTGCTGGGCACCGGCGCCTGCGGTACCGAGCGCCAGCGCTAGTGCGACGAGACTTCGCTTCATGGTGCTTCTCCTCCCTGGTGGAAACTATTTCGGCGTCTTGGCGACGATGTCGGCCTCGACGATTTTGCGCAGCTCGGGGGTGACCTTGGGGTCGCCGCCGAACCATTTGCGAAATCCGAACCCCGCCTGCTGCAGCAGCATGCCCAGGCCGTCGACCGTGCGGTGGCCGCGCTTCTTCGCCTGGGCGAGGAGCGCCGTCTGCAGCGGAACGTAGACGATGTCGTAGACGACGGCGCTTTTCTTCAGCGGACCGAGGTCGACCTGCAGCGGGTCCTTCCCGGTCATCCCGAGCGAGGTGCAATTGACCAGCACATCGCTCTGCGCGAGCAGCTTCGGCACGTCGCTCCAGCCATGGGCCGTCGCACCGAAGCGTTGCGCCAGCTCCTGCGCGCGCGACAGGGTGCGGTTCACGATATGCACGTCGACACCACGCTGCTTGAGCGCATACACCGCCGAGCGGCCCGCGCCGCCCGCGCCGAGGACGAGCGCCTTGCAGCCCGCGACCTTCCAGCCCGGCGCCTGGTCGTCGAGGTTGTCGATGAAGCCATGGACGTCGGAGTTGCCGCCCATCAGCCTGCCGTTCTCCAGCCAGAGCACGTTCAAGGCGCCGACCGCCTCGGAGGCCGCATCGCGCGAGCTCACCGTGCGATAGGCCGCCTCCTTATGGGGAACGGTGACGTTGCCGCCCACGTAGCCGTTGGCCGCGAGGTCGGAAATGAAAGGAACGAACTCATCCGCCGAGAGGTCCTTGAATTCATACGCGCCCGGGATGCCGAGCGCCTTCAGCCAGTAGCCGTGGATCATCGGCGAGCGCGAATGCGCCACCGGATGGCCCATGATGCAGGCACGCCGCAGTGCCGCCATCTATAGCGGCGAGAACGAAGTCGACTTGAGGATGCGGCACTCCTGGCTCTGGTGAGCGCCGAGCTCGCGGCTCTTCGCGAGGTATTCCTTGAACGCCGGGTCGGCCATCAGCGCGTCGCGCTTTTTCTCCCGGTCGGCCTGGCTCGCGTACTTCCAGACGTGCACTACCTGGTTGAGCGGCCCGACTTCAGTCGTGGCGTAGAACACCGGCTCGCCGCAGTGCTTCACCTGCGTCGGGTGCCCCGACTCCTCGTAGAGCTTGAGCCACGCCGCAGCCTTGTTGTTGTGCAGCGTGTAGATGCGCAGATCGAAAATCATGCATTCCCTCCGGCGGCGAGTATAGCCTTGGTCGCATCCATCGCCCGCCGCGCGCGCTCCTGCGGCGCCATCTTCTGCGCCACCGGAACTTCCAGGCTGAGCGGGATATTCGCCGGAAGCGCGCGCAGCAGCCCGCGAAGGTCGAGCCCACCCTCGCCGGGGAACAGGCGGTCGCCACGCGCCTGGCGGATGATCTCCTGCATGTCGGAGGGTCGCTCGGCCCACGCATCGCACAGCTGCACGTAGTGCAGATATTCCCGAGGCACCTTCGCCAGATCGGCCAGCGTGTCGCCGGCGCGGAAGAAATGGATCGCATCGACCAGCAGGCCGCTATTTGCCTTTCCGGCAGCGTGCAGCACGCGCAGCGCCTTCGCGATGTTCGACACATCGACCCACGGCATCGGCTCGAGATTCGCGCGCAGGCCATAG
>DATLDY010000185.1:0-5155 GCA_035525655.1 Burkholderiales bacterium | reverse complement strand
AACCGGCGCCTGGGCGAGCTGTTCCGTCGCCGCCCGCGCGGTGCGGGTGACGAGCCGCCGCGGCCGCCGTCGGTGCGCGGCATCGGCGGTGGCGCGGGCGCGCTGTTCGCGCTGGTCATCGCGGGGTGGCTCGCGAGCGGCTTCTACATCGTCGTCGAGGGCACGCGCGGCGTGGTGCTCACCTTCGGCAAGTTCTCGAAGGAGACGGCCTCGGGCCTCAACTGGCGGCTGCCCTGGCCGATCCAGTCGCACGAGATCGTCAACCTGTCGCAGGTGCGCACGCTGGAAGTCGGCTATCGCAACAACGTGCGCACCAAGGTGCTGAAAGAGTCGCTGATGCTCACCGACGACGAGAACATCATCGACCTGCAGTTCGCGGTGCAATACCTGGTGAAGGACGCGCAGGCCTACACCTTCAACGTGCGCCGCCCCGACGAGTCGGCCATGCAGATCGCCGAGACGGCGATGCGCGAGGTGATCGGCAAGAACCGCATGGACGCCATCCTGTACGAGACGCAGGTCGACGTGGCCAATCGCACGCGCGATCTCATGCAGGCGATCCACGATCGCTACAACACCGGCATCACCATCAGCGCCGTGACGCTGCAGAACGCGCAGCCGCCCGAGCAGGTGCAGGCGGCGTTCGACGATGCGGTGAAGGCGGGGCAGGACCGCGAGCGGCAGAAGAACGAAGGCCAGGCGTACGCCAACGACGTGATCCCGCGCGCGCGCGGCGCGGCGGCGCGCCTGTTCCAGGAAGCCGACGGCTACAAGCAGCGCGTCATCGCCAACGCGGAGGGCGATGCGTCGCGCTTCAAGCAGGTGCTGACCGAGTACGCCAAGGCGCCGCAGGTGACGCGCGAGCGCATCTACATCGACACGATGCGCGAGATCCTCTCTTCCACGAACAAGATCATGATGGACTACCGCGGTTCCGGGAACCTGCTGATGCTGCCGCTCGACAAGCTGATGCAGCAGGCGGGCGGCAACGTGAACCCGACCGAGGCGCAGGCGTCGCAGCGCCCCTCGGAGCCGGCGCCGGCGCCCGACGCGGGCCCGCGCTCGCGCGAGACGCTGAGAAACCGCGACCGGGCGGACCGATGATGAGAGCCGTCGGCCCGATCCTCGCCATCCTGATCCTCGTCGGGCTTGCCGTCTCCGGCACGCTTTTCACGGTCGACCAGCGGCAGAACGCCATCGTGTTCCAGCTGGGCGAGGTGAAGGACGTCGTGACCAAGCCCGGCCTGCACTTCAAGCTGCCCCTCATCCAGAACGTGCGTCATTTCGACATGCGCATCCTGACGTACGACGACGCCGAGCCGCTGCGCTTCCTCACCCAGGGCAATCGACCGGTGCTGGTCGACTCGTTCGTCAAGTGGCACATCATCGATGTGCGCCAGTACTACGTCAGCGTGCAGGGCGACGAGTTCCGCGCCCAGACGCGCATCCGCCAGACGGTGTCGGGCACGCTGCGCGACGAGTTCGGCATCCGCGGCGTGCACGAGGTGGTCTCCGGCGAGCGCGAGCAGATCATGTCGCGCGTGCGCGAGAAGGTCGACCAGGACCTGAAGCGCATCGGCGTGGGCGTGGTCGACGTGCGCCTGAAGCGCGTCGACCTGCCGCAGGAAGTGAGCGAGTCGGTGTACCGCCGCATGGAAGCCGAAAGGAAGCGCATCGCCAACGAGCTGCGCTCCACCGGTGCCGCCGAAGGCGAGAAGATCCGCGCCGATGCCGACCGGCAGCGCGAGGTGATCCTGGCCGAGGCGTATCGCGACGCGCAGCGCGTGCGCGGCGAAGGCGACGCGAAATCCGCCGGCATCTACGCCGGCGCGTTCAACCAGAACCCGGAGTTCTTCTCCTTCTATCGCAGCATGGAGGCGTACCGCTCGACCTTCCGCGGCCGCAATGACGTGATGCTGCTCGAGACCAACTCGGACTTTCTGCGCTACTTCAGGGATTCGCTGGGACGCTCGCAAGCCAGAAAGTAGCGATGGGCACAACGTTCCTGATGGCGTTCGCCCTGATGCTCGTGCTGGAAGGGGTCCTGCCGTTCGTCGCGCCTAACCTGTGGCGCGACACGTTTCGCCGCATCACCCAGATGAGCGACGGGCAGATCCGCTTCGTCGGGCTGTCGTCGATCATCGTGGGCCTGCTGCTTCTGCTCTGGGCACGGTCATGAAATGGCTCCTCCCGGAGTACGTCGAGGACATCCTGCCCGCGGAGGCGATGCGCATCGAAACACTGCGCCGGCGCATGCTGGATCTGTTCTTCAAGAACCAGTACGAGCTCGTGATGCCGCCGCTGCTCGAGTACATGGACTCGCTTCTCACCGGCACCGGCCACGACCTGGAGCTGCGCACCTTCAAGGTCGTCGACCAGGTGTCCGGCCGGATGATGGGCGTGCGCGCCGACATCACGCCTCAGGTCGCGCGCATCGATGCGCACCTTCTCAACCGCAAGGGCGTGACGCGCCTTTGCTACTGCGGCAGCGTGCTGCACACGCGCCCGGCCAGCCCCGGCGCCACGCGCGAGCCGATCCAGATCGGCGCCGAGGTGTATGGCGCGGCCGGCGTCGACGCCGATCTCGAGATCCAGAAGCTGCTGTGCCAGGCGCTCAAGCTCGCCGCGCTGCGCGAGGTGCGCCTCGACGTCGGCCACGTCGCCGTGTTCCGCTCGATTGCGCAGGCGGCCAGGGTGGGCGCCGAGCTCGAGGCGCGCCTCTTCGAGGCGCTGCAGAAAAAGGATTTGCCGGAGCTGCGCGACCTTTCGAAAAAGCTCGACGCGAAGACGCGCTCCGCGCTGCTCCTGCTGCCCGAGCTCTATGGCGGCGCCGAAGTGCTCGCCACGGCGCAGAAGAAGCTGCCGAAGCTGCCGGAACTCGGCAAGGCCCTCGCCACCCTGCGCTCTCTCGCGAAGGCTTGTCCCGTGCCGGTGAGCTTCGACCTCGCGGAGCTGCGCGGCTATCACTATCACTCGGGCGTCGTATTCGACGCCTATTGCGCCGGCGGAACGGGACCCGCCTCTGCTTCTATTCTCATTGCGCGCGGCGGGCGCTACGATGAAGTCGGCAAGGCCTTCGGACGGGCAAGGCCGGCGACGGGATTTTCCATTGATTTAAGAAGTGTTGCAGGCGTGGTGAAATGAGCGCTATGGCAATGAAGGCGCGCAACGTCGTCGTCATCGGCACCCAGTGGGGTGACGAGGGCAAGGGCAAGATCGTCGACTGGCTGACCGACCGCGCGCAGGGCGTGGTGCGCTTCCAGGGCGGGCACAACGCCGGCCATACGCTGGTCATCGGCGGCAAGAAGACGGTGCTGCACCTGATTCCCTCCGGCATCCTGCGCGGCGACGTGGACTGCTTCATCGGCAACGGCGTCGTCGTCTCGCCGCAGGCGCTGGTGGCGGAGATGGATGAGCTCGAGTCGGGCGGCGTGCGCGGCGTGGTGGCGCGCATCTCGATCTCGGAGGCGTGCCCGCTGATCCTGCCGTATCACAGCGCGCTCGACATCGCGCGCGAGGCGGCGAAGGGCGAGAAGAAGATCGGCACGACCGGCCGCGGCATCGGCCCGGCTTACGAGGACAAGGTGGCGCGGCGTGCGATCCGCCTGCAGGATCTTTTCGATCCGCCGCGCTTCGCCGACAAGCTGCGCGAGCTCCTCGAGTTCCACAACTTCGTGCTCGAGCAGTACTACAAGCAGCCGCGCGTCGATTTCCAGAAGACGCTCGACGAGACGCTCGCGCTCGCGCCGCGGCTTGCGCCGCTCATCGCCGACGTGCCGCGCGCCCTGTACCACGCGAATCGGGCCGGGAAGAATCTCCTGTTCGAGGGCGCGCAGGGCTCGCTCCTCGACATCGACCACGGCACGTATCCGTTCGTCACCTCATCCAATTGCGTGGCGGGCGCAGCCGCGGCGGGCGCCGGCATCGGGCCGATGCACCTGCATTACGTGCTCGGCATCACCAAGGCCTACAGCACCCGTGTCGGCGGCGGCCCATTCCCGACCGAGCTCTCCGACGACGTCGGTGAGCACCTGCGCCAGGTCGGCAAGGAGTTCGGCGCCACCACCGGGCGGCCGCGCCGCACGGGGTGGTTCGACGCCGCGGCGCTCAAGCGCTCGATCCAGCTGAACGGAGTTTCCGGCCTGTGCATTACCAAGCTCGATGTCCTCGACGGCGTCGAGGCGGTGAAGATCTGCGTGGGCTACAAGCTTGAAGGCGCGTTCTCCGAGATCCTGCCGGTCGGCGCGGAAGAGCTCGAGCGCTGCCACCCGGTCTACGAGGAGCTTCCCGGCTGGATGCAAAGCACGGTGGGCGTGAAATCGCACTCGGGCCTGCCCGCGGGCGCGCGCGCGTATCTCGATCGCATCGAGGAGCTCGCCGGCGTGCCGATCGACCTCATCTCCACCGGCCCCGACCGCGAGGAAACCATCGTGCGCCGCCACCCCTTCGATCCCTCGTGAGGTCCCTCATGAAATGGCTACTTTGTGCGTCGCTCGTGCTCGCAACTTCGGCGGCGCAAGCGACGGGGCTTGCATCCTGCGACTCGGGGCCGCGCGAGCGCTGGCAGCCTCCGGAAAAGCTCGCCGCCGCCCTGAAGGAAAAGGGCTGGCAGGTGCGCCGCATCAAGGAGGACGGCGGCTGCTATGAGGTCTACGCACTGGACGAGAAGGGCCAGCGCGTGGAGAGGTATTTCCATCCGGTGTCGCTTGTGCCCGTGCCGGTGGGCGCGAAAAACCACAAGGGCTGAGTGCCGGTCTGGGATGCGTTCGTGCGCGCCGCGCACTGGACGCTCGCCATCTGCATCGTCGCGGCGTGGCTCACCCGGCGCGAGGTGCACGAATGGGCCGGCTACACCGCGGGCGCGCTCGTCGCCTTGCGGATCCTGTGGGGATTCGTCGGCTCCCGCTACGCGCGGTTCAGCCAGTTCGTGCGTCCGCCGGCCGCCACGCTCGCCTACGCACGTGCCGTGGCAGCGGGCCGCGCGCCGCGTTACCTCGGCCATAACCCGCTCGGGGGCTGGATGATCGTGGCGCTCCTCGCCGGGGTGATCCTGACGGTGGCGAGCGGATGGCTGTCGGTGACCGAACGCTATTGGGGCGTCGCCTGGGTGCAGGGCGCCCACGAGGCTCTCGCCGATGTTCTCGCGGCGCTGGCG
>DATLDY010000166.1:0-10173 GCA_035525655.1 Burkholderiales bacterium | reverse complement strand
GTGCCCTTCTGGCCGCCGAACGTAAAAGGCATGCAGCCCTTCAAGATGCCCGCGCGCTAGCGCGTTTTGCTTCAAGACATCCTCGTAACGGGCCTCGTCAACGGGGGCGTTTATGCCCTGCTGGCGATCGGCTTCTCGCTGATCTTCGGCGTGGCGCGCATCGTCAACATCGCGCACACCGCCTTCTACATGCTCGCGGCGTACTGCTTCTACGCGCTGCTCGTGAAGGGGGGCCTTCCGTTCGTTCCGGCCGCGGCGATCTCGGTAATCGGCGTAACGCTTCTCTCGGTCGTCTGCTATCGCCTGGTGATCGAGCCGGTGCGCGAGCACGAAGCCGCGGTGCTGATCGCCACGATCGCCCTGGCACTCATTTTCCAGGAGCTGATGCTGCTTTCCTTCGGCGGCCATTACCTCGGCATTCCGTCGACGCTGGAAGGCGGCGTGCGCTTCATGGGCGTGAGCATCCCCTACCAGCGCATGCTGATCCTCGCGGTGGCCGCGGTAATGCTGCTCATTGTCTGGATCGTGCTCTACAAGACCCGGGTCGGGCTCGCCATCCGGGCGACGGCCAATGACCTCGAAGTCGCCAACCTCATGGGCATGAACGTCCATCGCATCGCGATGGCCACCGTCGCGCTCTCGGTCTCGCTCGCCGCCGTCGCGGGCGTAGTCGTGGCGCCGGTGTTCGTGGTCGACCCCTTCATGTGGCTCGCGCCGCTCGTGACGATGCTCGCCATCGTCGTGCTCGGCGGCCTGGGCAGCATGAAGGGCAGCCTGATCGGGGCGCTCGCCATCGGCTATGTCGAAGCGATCACCGTATTTGCGCTGCCGGCCGGCGCCTATCTCAAAGGTGCCGTGGCCCTCGCCATCATGGTGGCGGTGCTGCTCATAAGGCCCGAAGGCCTGTTCGGCGTGGCGTTCGAGGAAGAGCGCTGATGTATCTGGTGCGCCGCGCGTGGGCGGAGCTGCGCAACGAGGTTTTCGTGCTGCCGTCGCGCACGATGGTGCTCCTCTGGGTTGGCGCGCTGCTCCTGTTCCCGCTCGTCTACGGCGACGCATACGTGCTGCGTATCCTCACGATGACCTGCATCTTCGCGATCCTCGCAGCGAGCTGGGATCTGCTCGCGGGCTACACCGGCCAGGTGAATTTCGGCCACGCGCTTTTTTTCGGCGCCGGGGCTTACACCTCGGCGCTGCTGTCGCTCAAGCTCGGCATCAGTCCGTGGGCAACCATCTGGGCCGCCCCCGCGGTCGCCGCCGTGTTCGGCTTCGCGACCGGGTACCTGTGCTTGAGGCTGCGCGGCTCGTACCTGTCGCTCGCGACGCTCGCCTTCCCGCTCATCGCGCTCGGCCTCCTCTTCGCATTCCCGGATTTCTCCGGCGGAGAGCTCGGCATCTCCGGCGTGCGCCGCCTGGCTACCACGCCGAGCGGCAACTATTACCTGGCCGCGATCTCGATGCTGGCCATCGTGTTTGGCCTCTGGGCGCTGTCGGACTCCAAGTTTGGAATCGTGCTGCACGCCATTCGCGACGATGAAGTCGCGGCCCGCGCCTCCGGCATCAACACGCTGCGCTACAAGCTGGCCATCTTCAGCATCACCGCCGCCGCCGCGGGCTTTTCCGGCGCGCTCTTCGCACACTATCTGCGCGTAGCCGGGCCTTCGACGCTCGAGGTCGCGCTGTCCTTCCAGGTCGTGATCTGGGGAGTCTTCGGCGGCCTCGCGACCGTCTACGGTCCGGTCGCGGCGGTTTTCCTCCTCTACCCGCTGACCGAATGGCTGGGCAGCTTCAAGGCTTTCGGCGAGCTGCGGCTGCTCATCTTCGCGCTCATCGTCCTTCTCGTGCTGCTTTTCATGCCGCGCGGCCTCGCGCCGTGGCTGCGCGACAAGATCGAGGTGCAATGCCCGCGCTGCAAGCAGCGTAACGGCTCGTGGAAGACCCTCTGCCGCCTTTGCCAGGCGCCGCTACAAGCCCAGGTATCCCGCTCGCAGGGTCTCGTCCGACATCAGTGAAGTGCCCGACCCTTGGGCGAGGATGCGCCCCTGTGACAGCACGTAGTTGCGTGCCGCGAGGCGGAAAACCTGGGCCACCTCCTGCTCGACCAGCAGCACCGGCACGCCTTCCGCGTGGATGCGCCGGATCGCCTCGAAAAGCTCCGCGCGAATGCGCGGCGCGAGACCGAGGGACGGTTCGTCGATTGCGAGCAGCTTGGCCTCGAACATGAGCGCGCGCGCCGTGGCGAGCATCTGCTGCTCGCCCCCGGAGAGCGTGCCGGCGATCTGAGCGCGCCGCTCCGCCAGGCGGGGAAACAGCGACAGGCAATGGTCGAGGCGCTTGCGCGTCGCAGCCGCATCCGGAGAGAGGAACGCGCCCGCCATCAGGTTCTCGAGCACGGTAAGCTCGCGGAAGGGCCGTCGCCGCTCGGGGCAGTGCACGAGGCCGCGGCGGCGGATTTCGTGCGCCGGCAAGTGGTCGATGCGCTCGCCGGCAAAGCGCACTTCGCCGTCGATGACGATGTCGCCCGCGAGGCCGCGCTTCATGCGCTGCTCGAAGCGCACGAGGCCGGAGATCGCGCGCAGCAGCGTCGACTTGCCGGCGCCATTCGGACCGACCAGGCCGACGAACTCGCCGTCGCCGACTTCGAGCGAGAGTCCGTTCAGGATCTGCGCCTTGTCATAGCGCACCGAGAGGCTGCGTACTTCAAGCAGCGGCATGGGCGGTCCCAAGATAGGCCTCGATGACGCGCGGGTTCTTCACCACTTCCGCAGGCGCGCCGTCGGCGATGATCTCGCCGTAGTCGACCACGATCACGCGATCGACGATCGACATCAGCTCCTTCAGCTTGTGCTCGATCATCAGCACCGCGGCGCCTTCGGAATGCAGGCGGCCGAAGCGCCCGCCCTTGTGGAGGCGCCGGATCGACTTCGCGAGAAGGTCCGACTCCGCGGGATTGAGGCCGCCGAGCGGCTCGTCGAGCAGCAACAGATCGGGCTCGGTGGCGATCGCGCGCGCCACCTCCAGTCGCTTCAGGTCACCCTGCGAGAGCGCCGATGCGGGCTCGAGCGCCATATCGGAGATGCCGACGAACTCCAGCGCATCGAGTGCCTTGGCCTCGATGCGCTTGACCCATTCGCCGCGGCTGCGTGCCCGCGGCGCGACAAGCGGCACCATCACGTTGGCGATGATCGGCAGGTGGCGGAACGGGCGCGTGTTCTGGAACGTCCCGGCGATGCCGCGCCCGACGACCTCCCAGGGTCGAAGCCGGGTGATGTCCGCGCCCTGGAACGTGATGCGCCCCGCGTCCGGCCTCAGGATCTTGGTGATGAGGCGCAGGAGCGTCGTCTTGCCGGCGCCGTTCGGGCCGATCAGGCCGACGATCTGGTCGCGGCGCAGCTCGAAGCTCACGTTGTTGACCGCGGTGAGGCCGCCGAAGCGTTTGGTCAATCCGTCCACTTTGAAAAAGATTGGCGGCACGCTCGGCTTCTTCTTTATGGGCGGGGGCGGTGGCTAGAATCGCAGCCATGGATGACTTCATCCAGCGCATGGACTCGGAGCTGGTCGGCTGGGCCGATCCGATCCAGCGGCTGCGCACGGCGCTCGACGAGGACCATTTCGAGCTCTACTGCCAGCCGATCCTCGCGTTGCAGGAGGCCGAGCGCTATCCGATGGCCGAGGTGCTCGTGCGGCTGCATGAGGAAGAGAAGGCCCTGGTGCCCCCCGGGGAGTTCCTGCCGGTCTTCGAGCATTACCGCATGATGCCGCAGCTGGACCGCTGGGTGGTGTCCCACACCGTCAAGCGCCTCGCGCTCGGCTCGCGCATCCCGCGCTTCACGGTCAACGTCCACGGCCAGACGCTGGAAGACGCGGAATTCCCTCGCTTCGTGGCGGCGCAGCTCGCTTCCCAGAAAGTGGGTGCGGAACGGCTGCTTTTCGAAATCGATGAGAGCGATGCGTTGCTGCGCATCGATGCGGCAAAGGCGTTCGCTGCAGCCCAGCGCGCGAACGGTTGCGCGGTGCTCCTCGACGGATTCGGCCGACGCTCGGTCTCGTTCATGCCGATCAAGGAAATGGGCGTGCAGTACGTGAAGGTCGACGGCAGCATCACGCGCAAGCTCCTGTCGAGCGACGTCGCGCGCACCAAGATGAACGCCATCCTGCGGGTAAGCGAAGCGCTCAAGTTCTCCATCGTCGCGGAATGCGTCGAGGAGCAGGACGTCCTCATGCGCCTGAAGGCCCTCGGGTGCACGTATGCCCAGGGGTTCGGCATCTTCCAGCCGCACCCGATCGATTCGCTCGCGGTCCCGGCGCCGGCCTGACCGTTAAGCGTGCTCCTCCCGGAGCTCGCGCCGCGACACTTTACCTACGTCGGTCTTCGGCAGCTCACCGCGGAATTCCACGATGTGCGGCACCTTGTAGTCTGCGAGGCGCTCGCGGCAGAAGGTCTTCACCTCCTCTTCGCTCACCTTGCCACGCGCGTCGCTCTGCAGGACGACGATCGCCTTGATGCGCTGGCCGACGGATGCGTCCGCCACGCCGACCACGCCGGCGGCCTTGATCTGCGGATGACCATAGAGCACGTCCTCGACGTCCTTCGCGAACACCGAATGGCCCTTGAATTTGATCAAGTCCTTGGAGCGGTCGTAGAAATGAAAGTAGCCTTCGTCGTCCATGCGCACGATGTCTCCGGTGCGCATCCAGCGATGCCCTGCGCGCTCGAAAAAGGCACGCGCGTTCTCCTCGTCCCTTTTCCAATAGCCGCGCATCACGCTGGGCCCGGCGAGCACGAGCTCGCCCGTAGAGCCAGCCGCGGCGAATTCGAGCGTCTGCGGATCGATGATCGCGGCGTGCATGCTCGGCACCGGGCAGCCGAAGGAGCCGGGCTTGGGCCGGTGCAGTGGGTTGATATGGCCGGAGGCGGCGGTCTCCGAGAGGCCGTATCCCTCGGTGATCTGCGAGCCGGTGCGGCGCGCCCAGCCTTTCATCGTCGATTCGTGCAGCGTATCGGCGCCTGAAACGAGCAGCTTGAGCCGCCGCCAGTTGGCCTTGTCCGTGTCCTTGTGCTCCTTCAGGTATTCATAGAGCGTCGGCACGCCGTAGAACACGGTTGCCTGGTAGCGCTCCATGGCGGCGAGGATCGCCTCGGTGTCGGGACTGGTGAACAGCACGAGCAGGTTTCCCTGGATCATCGCGTTCAGCATGATGATCACCTGGCCGTAGATGTGGAAAAACGGCAGGAATGCGAGCACCACTTCCTTCCCCGGCTCGAAGTTCGAGAACGCGGCCTGGCCGCTCGCCTGCGAGGCCATCAGGTTGTAATGCGTGAGCATCACGCCTTTCGGGCTGCCCGTCGTTCCGCCCGTATAAGGCAGCGCCGCCAGATCGGCTTTCGGATCGATGGGCACCTGGGGGGCCTCGGGCGGGCTCGCCTTCACCAAATCCTGCAACCAGTGCAGGTTGGGCTCGGGCGCGATGTCGACTTTCTTGCCGAACCAGCGCTTGAGCGCCGGCAGGTACTCGTTGATGCTCGTGAGGATGGCGAAATCGAGCTTCGCGCCCGATTTGGTGACTTTGTCGTAGAGCAGATCCTGGCAGATCACCGCGCGTGCGCCGCTGTCCTCCAGCTGGTAGCGCACCTCATGGCTGGTATAGACCGGACTGATCGGCGTGACGAACGCGCCGCATTTCAGCGCGGCGAAATAGGCGATGATGAATTGCGGGCTGTTGAGGAGATAGAGGGCGACGCAATCGCCCTTCTTGACGCCAAGGCGGGCGAGCGCAAAAGCGAGCCGATCGGTCGCATCGCGCAGCTCGCGGTAGGCGATCGAGCGCCCGTAGAAGACGACCGCCGTGCGCTCGGGCGCGCGCGCCGTCGCCTCGTCGAAGGCCTGGCCGATGCTCTTCTGCGGGACCTCTACATCGGCCGGCACGCCCGGGGCATAGTGCGCTAGCCAGGGCCGCGAAAGATAGATCTCGGTTGCGCCCATCCTTCCTCCTCGCGAAGATTCTAGACCGATGGATGCCGTCGTCGCCCAGGCAATGGCCAAGTGGCCGAACGTTCCCGCCGTGTACGGCTGGCTCTCGCTCGACCGGCGCGGCAATTGGCTGATCAAGGGTGAAAAGATCGCCAACCAGGCGCTGCGGGAGTTCATCTCGCGCAACTACGAAGCCGACGCAACCGGCTGCTGGTATTTCCAGAACGGACCGCAGCGTGTTTACGTCGCGCTTGCCTACACGCCGCTCGTCGTGCATTACGACGGCGACGCTTTGATCGATCATTGCGGGCGGCGTTTCCAGCTCGAACAGACCTACATCGATGACGAAGGGTCCGTCGTGATGCAGGGTGCGGGCACGATCGCCCTGCTCGACGATCGGGACCTCTTTCGTTTCGTGGATCTGGCAGAATCGCTGCAGCGCATCATGCGGGCCGAGATTGCGAGCCGCTTCGCCTTCGTTCCGGAGCCGAAACCGGCCTGAATCGAGCCCGCTTCATTTCTTGCGCCGTGCCAATTTCCTCTTTATAATCCGGCCTCTTTTTTAGCCCCTGGGCGGCTACGAAGAAGTGATCGTGCCGCCCGGTTTCGTTTCTGGAACAGCAAAAACATGCCCACCGTCAACCAGTTAGTGCGCCAAGGGCGCGCTGCCAAGCGCCCGAAGTCGAAAGTCCCGGCGCTCGCCGGTTCGCCGCAGAAGCGTGGGGTTTGCACCCGCGTCTATACGACGACGCCCAAGAAACCGAACTCGGCGCTGCGTAAGGTGGCGAAGGTCCGCCTGACCAACGGCTTTGAAGTAATCGGGTACATCGGCGGCGAAGGGCACAACCTGCAGGAGCACTCGGTAGTGCTGATCCGCGGCGGTCGCGTCAAGGATCTCCCCGGGGTTCGCTACCACATCGTGCGCGGCTCTCTCGACACGCAAGGCGTGAAGGATCGCAAGCAGGGACGTTCCAAATACGGTGCCAAGGCGCCGAAGTCAGCTTAAGGAAGATAGATGCCCCGTCGCCGCGAGGTACCGAAGCGCGAGATCCTGCCGGATCCGAAGTTCCACAACGTCGAAGTGGCGAAGTTCGTCAACGTGCTCATGACGCGCGGCAAGAAGTCGGTCGCCGAAAGAATCATCTACGGCGCCCTGGACACCATCAAGTCGAAGTCCGGCAAGGATCCGATCGAGGTCTTCTCGCAGGCGGTGCAGAACGTAAAGCCGATCGTCGAAGTGAAGAGCCGCCGGGTCGGCGGCGCCAACTACCAGGTACCCGTCGAAGTTCGTCCGGTGCGCCGCGTGGCGCTCGCCATGCGCTGGATCCGGGAAGCCGCACAGAAGCGCGGCGAGAAATCGATGATGGTGCGCCTGGCGGGCGAGTTGCAGGAAGCGGCCGAAGGCCGCGGCGGTGCGATGAAGAAGCGGGAAGAGGTGCATCGCATGGCGGAAGCCAACAAGGCCTTCTCCCACTACAGGTTCTGAGGAAATGGCCGTGCCCAGGAAGACTCCCATCGAGCGGTACCGGAACATCGGCATCTCGGCGCACATCGACGCCGGGAAGACCACGACGACCGAGCGCATCCTTTTCTACACCGGCGTGAACCACAAGATCGGCGAGGTCCACGACGGCGCCGCGACCATGGATTGGATGGAGCAGGAGCAGGAGCGCGGCATCACCATCACGTCTGCGGCCACCACCTGCTTCTGGAAAGGGATGGACCTTTCCTATCCCGAGCATCACATCAACATCATCGACACCCCGGGGCACGTCGACTTCACCATCGAGGTCGAGCGGTCCTTGCGCGTGCTCGACGGCGCGTGCATGGTGTACGACGCGGTCGCCGGCGTGCAGCCGCAATCGGAGACCGTCTGGCGCCAGGCTAACAAATATCGCGTGCCGCGCCTTGCCTTCATCAACAAGATGGACCGCGTCGGCGCCACGTTCTTCAAGTCCTACGAGCACATCCGCACCCGCCTCAAGGGAAATCCGGTGCCGATCCAGCTGCCCATCGGCCTGGAAGACAAGTTCGCCGGCGTCATCGACCTGGTGAGCATGCAGGCGATCTACTGGGACGAAGCTTCCCAGGGCATGAAGTTCGACAAGAAGCCGATTCCGGCCGAGCTCCTCGCCGAGGCGAAAGAGTGGCACGAGAAGATGGTCGAGGCCGCTGCCGAGGCGAACGAAGAGCTGATGAACAAGTACCTCGAGACGAACGAGCTGTCGGTCGAGGAGATCAAGAAGGGCCTGCGGCTGCGCACGATCAACAACGAGATCGTGCCGATGCTGTGCGGCACCGCGTTCAAGAACAAGGGCGTGCAGGCGATGCTCGACGCGGTGATCGATTACCTGCCCTCGCCGGTGGACATCCCGCCGGTCAAAGGCGAGAACGAAAAAGGCGAGCCCGACACCCGCAAGCCCGGCGACGACGAGCCGTTCTCCGCACTGGCTTTCAAGATCATGACCGATCCGTTCGTCGGCCAGCTGTCGTTCATCCGGGTGTATTCGGGCGTGCTCGCATCGGGCGATACCGTGCTGACGTCGATGCGCGGACGCAAGGAACGCATCGGCCGCCTGCTACAGATGCACGCGAACGAGCGCAAGGAAATCAAGGAAGTGCGCGCCGGCGACATCGCCGCTGTCGTCGGCCTCAAGGACGTGATTACCGGCGAGACCATCAGCGACGTTAAGAAGTCGATCACGCTCGAGCGCATGATTTTCCCCGAGCCGGTCATTTCGCAAGCGGTCGAGCCGAAGACCAAGGTGGACCAGGAGAAGATGGGCGTCGCGCTCAGTCGCCTGGCGCAGGAGGACCCGTCGTTCCGCGTGCATACCGACGAGGAATCGGGCCAGACCATCATTTCCGGCATGGGCGAGCTGCACCTGGAGATCATCGTCGACCGGATGAAGCGTGAATTCAGCGTCGAGGCCTCCGTGGGCAAGCCGCAGGTCGCCTACCGCGAGACCTTCAAGAAGTCGATCGAGATGGAAGGCAAGTTCGTCAAGCAGTCGGGCGGCCGCGGCCAGTACGGCCACGTCTGGCTCAAGCTCGAGCCGCAGCCGGGCAAGGGCAACGAGTTCGTGGATGCCATCAAGGGCGGCCGGGTGCCGAAGGAGTACATCCCCGCGGTCAAGAAGGGCGTCGACGAGGCCATCAACGAAGGCGTGCTCGCGGGCTACCCGGTGGTCGACGTCAAGGCCACGCTCACCGACGGCTCGTACCACGAGGTCGATTCGAACGAGAACGCGTTCAAGATGGCGGCCATCTTCGCCTTCAAGGACGGCATGCGCGCCGCGAGCCCGACGCTGCTCGAGCCGATCATGGCGGTCGAGGTCGAGACGGCGGAGGAAAAGATGGGCGACGTGATCGGCGACCTCTCGTCCCGGCGCGGCGTGATCCTGGGCATGGACGATCTGCCGGGCAGCAAGGCCATCAAGGCGGAAGTGCCGCTCAACGAGATGTTCGGGTACTCGACGACGTTGCGCTCCCTCACGCAGGGACGCGCCACGTACACGATGGAATTCAAGCACTACGCCGAGGCGCCGAAGAACGTGGCGGACTCGATCATCAATAAAGACAAGGAAAAGAAGTAGGAGCGCAAAACCATGGCAAAAGGCAAATTCGAGCGCACCAAACCGCATGTGAACGTGGGCACGATCGGGCACGTGGATCATGGCAAGACGACGCTGACGGCGGCGATGACGCACATCCTGGCGAAGAAGTTCGGCGGGGAGGCGAAGAACTACGACCAGATCGATGCGGCGCCGGAGGAGAAGGCGCGCGGCATCACGATCAACACGGCGCACGTGGAGTACCAGACGGAGAAGAGGCACTACGCGCACGTGGACTGTCCGGGGCACGCGGACTACATCAAGAACATGATCACGGGCGCGGCGCAGATGGATGGCGCGATCCTGGTGGTGAGCGCGGCCGATGGGCCGATGCCGCAGACGCGCGAGCACATTCTTCTGGCGCGCCAGGTGGGGGTGCCCTACATCGTGGTGTTCCTGAACAAGGCCGACATGGTCGACGACAAGGAGCTCTTGGAGCTGGTCGAGGTGGAGGTGAGGGAGCTTCTGTCCAAGTACGAGTTCCCCGGCGACAAGACCCCGATCGTGATCGGCTCGGCGCTAAAGGCGCTCGAAGGCGACGAGGGCGACCTGGGGGTGAAGGCGATCCTGAAGCTGGCCGAGGCGTT
>DATLDY010000165.1:0-2558 GCA_035525655.1 Burkholderiales bacterium | reverse complement strand
AGGAGCAGCCAGCGGCAAAGCTGCTGGTCGACCGAGTGGTGGCGGTTGCACACGGCGGTCTGCGTCATCTGCGTGATCAGCGCCTGCGTGAAGCGCAAGAGCAGGAGCTGCAGTGCGCCGCCGTGGTCGAACTGTCCTTTTAGCACCGAGGCCCGGACGCGAAAGCCCTGGCCGGCGCTCTGCACCACGGCGCGGCTGGGCGTGGTGTCGCCGCCCATGAAGAGCGCGATCCCAACCAGGCCCTCGCAGCCGGTGACGGCTATCTCGGCCGAGGAGCCGTCCTCGAGGACGTAGAGCAGCGACACGATGCAGCTCGTCGGGAAATAAACGTATCCCTGCGGTCCGCCCGACTCGTACACCGAGCGGCCGAGCGGCATGGACACCGGCTCGAGCGATGCGGCCAGGCGCTCGTAGTCCTCGTCAGGAAGGGCGGCGAGAAGCCGGTTGTCTCTCGGGGTGCTCACCGGTTGCATGCCCCTGCGCGCCGCAAGGCGCGTGCCTGTATGTACGCCGTCGAACAGACACTGCTGCGGGTGGGGACTAACGTCACTGCAAGCGAAGGACCCGTATGACTCGCCTTGCCGGCGCCTTGCGCCACACCCCAAAACAGAACGATTTGCTCGCTGCGCTGCCCGCGGCGGACTACGAGCGCCTGTCAGGCAGCCTCGAGCTGGTTCCGCTGCCGCTCGGACGTGCCATGTACGAATCCGGCGCGCAGCTCGACTACGCGTATTTTCCGACCGACTGCATCGTGTCGCTGCTCTCCGTGACGCAGGATGGTTCCTCCGCGGAAATCGCGATCGCCGGCAACGAAGGCCTCGTCGGCATTGCGCTGTTCATGGGAGGCGAGACCACTTCGAGCCGCGCCGTGGTGCAGAACGCGGGCTATGCGTATCGCGTGCCCTCGGCAGTGATCCGGCGCGAGTTCGACCGCGGCGGCGCATTGCAGCTTCTCCTGCTGCGCTATACCCAGGCGCTGATCACGCAGATGGCGCAGACCGCAGTGTGCAATCGCCACCATTCCCTGGACCAGCAGCTTTGCCGCTGGCTGCTCCTGAGCATCGACCGGCTGCCGACGAACCGGCTGGAGATGACCGAGGAGCTGATCGGCAACATGCTCGGCGTGCCCGCGGCGGATGTCGCCAAGGCGGCCGGCAAGCTGCAGACCGACGGCCTGATCCGCTACCGCGAGGGCGCCATCGCGGTGCTCGATCGCGCGGGGCTCGAGCGGCGTGTTTGCGAGTGCTATGCAGTGGTGCAGCGCGAGTTCGAGCGCCTGCAGCACCTGCCCGGGCGCAGCGAAGCGCTGTCGCTCTCGGAATTCATCGGCCGCAACATGGACCCGATCGTGGCGCAGTGGGAAGCGTTCGCGGGCACGCTCCTGCCGGCGGCGGCCACGATGACGCCGGTCGCGCTGCGCGACCACGCGCGGCCGATCCTGCAGGCGATCGCGAAGGACATCGAATTCCCCCAGGCCGCGGCGGATTCCTCCGGGGAGGCCACGGCTGCGACCACGCACGGTGCGCTGCGTCACACGAGCGGCTTCAACCTGCTGCAGCTCGCTTCCGAATACCGGGCCTTGCGGGCAAGCGTGATCAAGCAGTGGCGCGCTCATCTGTCCAAGGAGCACCACGCCGCGCTCGACGACCTGGCGCGGTTCAACGAGTCGGTCGACCAGGCGCTCGCCGAGTCCATCGCGAGCTATGCCGACGAGGTGGGGCGCTCGCGCGATACGTTCCTTGCGATCCTGGGACACGATCTGCGCAGCCCGTTGAGCGCCGTGTCCATGTCGGGACATTACCTTTCCCGTGCCGGCGTGCTCGATGGCAAGCCGCAGGCGCAAGCGGTGGCGCGCATCCAGCGTGGCGCCGCGAAGATGGACTTGATGATCCGGGACCTTCTCGAATACACGCGCACCCGCCTGGGGCGCGGCATCCCGGTCACGCGCAACGCATGCAGCATCGGCAGCATCTGCGAAGCGGTCGTCGAGGAGCTGAAGGCCGGCCACCCCGATCGCGAATTCAGCCTGGCGATGTCGGGCGAGCTGCGCGGCTCATTCGACGGGCCGCGGCTGCAGCAGGTCTTCGGCAATCTGCTGAACAATGCCCTGCAGCACGGCGCCGCGGACTCGCCGGTGTCCCTCGTGGCGCACGGCGGGCTCGACGAGGTCACGGTGCGGGTGAAGAACCAGGGCACCCCGATCCCTGCGGACGCGCTTCAGGTGATTTTCGATCCTCTGGTCCAGGTCCATGCGCCGCCCGCCGGCGCGAACGAGCGGCCGTCCACCAGCCTCGGCCTCGGCCTTTTCATCGCGCGCGGCATCGTCATGGGGCATGGCGGCAGCCTGGCGGTCGAATCATCGGATGACGACGGCACGGTCTTCACGGCACGGCTGCCGCGGTCGGACGGCAGCGCGCGCGATGCGCGGTTTGCTCCATCGGAGGCCGCACGGAACGAATGTTCGCCCGCCGGACAGTCGTGAAGCCGCTGCCCGCTTACTGCATGAGCAGGCGGTCGTACTCTCTCTTCACCACCGCGTAGCACTCGCACACCCGCGC
>DATLDY010000204.1:0-4430 GCA_035525655.1 Burkholderiales bacterium | reverse complement strand
GGGCGCGGCGCTGGTCCTGGTCGCGCTGGGCCTCGTGATGTCGCCGGCGTCAGCCCTCGGCAAGCGCGAGCGCCCAGCGCACCCATAGCGCAAACAGCACGACGCTGCTCGCCGCATACAGGCCGAGCCGGTGGTAGACGTTGTTGTAAGTTAGATGCACCACGCTGTGCGCCGCACGCAAAGCGACGTACGCCCAGGCACCGTATACCGCGATCGGGTCCACCGAAAGCGTCACGTACAGCGCAACGCAGACCACATAGAACAGCACCGGCATCTCGAGCAGGTTCATGAGATTGCGGTTGGGTATCGCCACTTCGCCCGGCACGTTGGCCGATTCGCCGTAGCGAAAATCCTTGGCGCGCACCTCGCCGCGAAAGGCAGCCCTGAAACGCCTGAACGGGATGAGCAGCAGCACGGCGAACGTAAAACTCGCCAGCGCGATCATCGGATAGAAGATTCGCGCCGGCTCGATGCTCATGCGACCTTGCGTTGCTCGGTAGGCGCCGGAATGTCGTAGGTCGCCATCAGGTCGTCCACGAGGCGGTGGAACTCGGGCCACGGCGCTTCGCGAAAGTTGTGGTTGCGGATGATGAACGACGCGCCGGCGTAGAACTTCTCGTACTGCAGGTGGCGGCCGGCGAACTCGGAGCCGATTAGGTCCCACACCAGCTTGTACAGCTTCATGCGCTCGAGCGCCGCGAGTTGCGGCGTCTGCCAGTATTTCTCGAACAGGCCGCGCAGGTGCTCGTCGTGCATCACGGAAGCGTCTGCCGGCATCTGGAATACGCCGCCGCCGACCAGCTCGCGCAATGCGTCGATGATCGAAGAATGGCTCTCGGTGCACCAGTTGAGCGCGGCGTACATGTAGCGGCGGTTGAAGGTCTTGAAACCCTCGGGCCAGTCTTCCGCATCCTGGATCTGGCCAGCGATCATGCCGCCGAGCGCGGCTTCGAGGGCGGCGAACCGTCCCAATACTTCTCTAACGGCTGGAACTTCATGGGCGCCCGAGGCGTGGGCGATCTTGCTCGCGAGGCCGACGATCAGCTTCATCTTCTCGTGGAAGCGCACGTTCGACTGGTGGTTGCCGTAGCAGTGGCCCGGCGTCTTGATGTAGATCTCGCGCGCGAGGATCGCGTCCATGTGCACGAACACGCGCTCCCAGGGCACTTTTACGTTCTCGCACATCACCATCGAGTCGGTCTCGTCGAAGCGCCAGGTGAGCGGGTTCTCGAACTCGGACGCCGCGTTGCGCTCGAAGGACTTCCTCGACCACAGCGTCAGGCCGGGCGCGTTCGCCGGGATGGCGCAGGTGACCGATTCGTGGAGCTGAGTCGGGGCCAGGGGCAGCAGGTTGCCGATCCAGATCTCGTTGGCGAACACCGCGCCGGTGGCGAGCATCTTCATGCCGGTGACCACGAGGCCGTCATCGTCTTCGCGCACCACGCGCAGCGAGGGAATCGGAAGGTTCTGCTTGACGTAGAACTCGGGATTGCGCGCCGCCTGGGGCGGCAGCACGGCGTAGACGCCGTACACGTCCGCCTTGCGCATGTGTTCGTAGTAGCGCGCCAGGTTATCGGCATATTTGCCAAACACCGCCGGATTCATCGCCATCCCGGTGACGAAACTGGACACATGGTCGGGCGAGCGTCCGAGCAGGCCGTGGCTCATCGCCGCGATGGCGCGGTGAAGGCGCGTGCGCTTGGCGAGGTCGTCGGATGTGCGCGCCTTCAGGAAGTAGGCGCTATAGCGCTCCTTGCCCTCGGCAAAGCTGAACGCCGGGTCCGCACGCTTCAGGTCGTAGATGGCCGCCATCGAGCGCGCGGCATTGCGAAAGGCGGGATGGGTCGTGACATCGTCGATGCGTTCGGAGCCGATGTAGACCACGCGGCCATCCCTCAGCGACTCGAGGTGCTCAGCGCCGGTCTTTAGCATTTCCCGACGTCTCGTAGTAATGGATCTCGTGGAGGATGCAACCCCCTTTGGAGGTAAACGGCCCATGAGGCGCCCCCGGCGGCCGGCAAGCGTAGGTCGGCGCGAAAGCCTGCTGGCCGCCGCGGCCCTGCGCATCATTCCCCACGATGAGGTCGCCGTGCACGACGTACACCTCTTCCCAGTGATCGTGGACGAAGGGCACAGTGGAGAACGCGCCCGGCTCGATCTTCAGCAAGCGCGTGCGGCTGCCGCGCTTTTGCGTCTCGTCCAGGTCCGAGGCGAGGATCTTCTGGTAGAAGCCCGGCGGATAGCCCGGCGGCACCTCCCAGCCCACGTTGAGATCGACCTTCACGAATTCCAGATGCTGCTTGGGTTTCATTGCGTCTTCCTCCAGACTTCTTCGCTCACCATGGCCTGGTGAGTCACCGTGCCTTCGAATGTCATGAAGCGCTTGAAGTCCTCGCGCGCCGCGGCGCGCTCGGGCGAGGCGAAGGCGCGGTTCATCGCCTCCTCGCTGTCGAACTCGAGCTGCGCCATCAGCACCGCCTTGCCGCGGTTCACGGGAAAGGGGTCCTGCCACGCCACGGGTCTATGCACCACCATGCGCCGCAAGCCCGGCCAGCGCGACACCATGGGCACATGGACCTCGCGGTAGCGCCGCGCAAAGGCGTCGACGTCCGGCACGTCGAAGTCGTAGCGCACGAAATACGAGACGCTCACGCCGCGTCGGACTTCGCGTCGTGCAGCATGAATTGCAGCATGGCGACGGCGCGGTCGCCCGAGGCGACAAGGTCGCGCGCGAGGACGCGCAGCTGCTTGAAGCGCCGCGCATCGAGGCGCTCGAAAAGCACATCGTTGATGCGCCGCTGGTACGGCGCGAGGCTCTCCATAAGCGCCTGGCTCTTGTCGTTGGCGCGCAGGATCACGCGCCGGCCATCGGCCGGATCCGAGGCCTTCTCGAGGATGCCGCGCGCGACGAGGCGGTTCGCCTCGATGGTGATGAAGGCGCCCGAGCGATGCAGCCGCGTGGCGACCTCGCCGACGGCGAGACCCTCGGAGCGGCTCACCAGCATCAGGATCTCGTACTGGGCGCCCGAGACACCGATGACGGTTGCGAAAGCGTCGCGGCAAGCATCAAGCCGGTGCGCGTAGGCGATGAGGTCGTGGATCAGGCCGCGGAAGTGGGCGTCCGAGCCGTCGACCAGCAGTGCCGGACGAGAGACGGTGGGCGGCGGAGCCGGTTTTCGGCGCGAACGGGGCATTGACCGGCGGATTCTGGGCTCCGAGAATTTGCTTTGTCAATTAGCTTTCCGGTGAAACGATGACGGTCCTCATCGCCGGCGCCGGGCCCGTCGGGCTCGCGGCGGCGAACGTGCTCGCCGAGGCCGGCGTGGCGGTCACGGTGCTGGAAGCCGAGCCGCGGCTGCCGGAGAACCTGCGCGCCTCGACCTTCCAGCCGCCCACGCTCGATCTCCTCGCGCGCTTCGGCGCGACCCGGAAGCTGATCGAGATGGGCCGCATCGCGCGCAAGGTGCAGTACCGCGACCGCGCCGGCTGGATGGCCGAGCTCGACTTCGGCGTCCTCGCGGGCGACACGCAGCATCCCTATCGCGTGCAATGCGAGCAGTACAAGCTGAACCAGGTGCTCGCGGCGCGCCTGCCGAGCGTGCGCTTCGGCGCCGCGGTCACCGACGTGCAGCAGGACGAACAAATGGTGACTGTCACCATTAACGGGGGCGAAAAGCTGCGCGCGGAGTGGCTGATCGGCGCCGACGGCGGCCGCAGCCGCGTGCGTGAGGCGATCGGCGTCGAGCTCGAGGGCTTCACCTGGCCGGAGCGCTTCCTGGTGGCGAGCACGCCGTTCGATTTCGCGCAGGTGATTCCCCGCCTTTGCGACGTCAGCTACTTCGCCGACCCGCAGGAATGGTTCTTCCTCCTTCGCGTGCGCGATGTCTGGCGGGCGATGTTTCCGGTGCGGGCGGAGGAAAGCGAGTCCGAGATCCTGTCGGATGGCTCGATCGAGCGCCGGCTGCAGCGCGTGTACGCGACACCCGGGCGTTACGAGGTCGCGCACCGCACCCTCTACTCCGTGCACCAGCGCGTCGCCGAGGGCTATCGCAAGGGGCGCGTGTTCCTCGCCGGCGATGCCGCGCACCTCAACAATCCGCTCGGCGGCATGGGCATGAACGGCGGCATCCACGACGGCTTCAACATCGCCGGGAAGCTCGCGGCGGTGATCCGCGGCCAGAAGCCGGTCGAGGAGCTCGAGCGCTACGAGCGCCAGCGCAGGCCCGTCGCCCTCGAGTACGTGAACCGCATTACCATCGCCAACAAGCGCAACCTCGAGATGCGCGACGCCGAAGAGCAGCGCCTGTGGCGCGCGGAGCTCGAGCGCGCCGCCTCCGATCGCACCGCCGAGCGCGACTACATGCTCAGGATCTCCATGATCGCCAGCCTCAGGAAATACGAATGCGCCTAGCCGCCTTGCTCGTTCTCGT
>DATLDY010000128.1:0-11408 GCA_035525655.1 Burkholderiales bacterium | reverse complement strand
CGACGCCGGGCAGCTGCGACACCTTCTGTGCGATGCGCGTGTCGACCAGGTCCTGCACGCGCGGCAACGGCATCGTCTCCGACATCACCGCGAGGCTGATGATCGGCGCGTCAGCGGGATTGACCTTGCTGTAGATCGGCGGCTGGGGAAGGTCGGTCGGCAGGAAGCTGTTCGACGCGTTGATTGCCGCCTGCACTTCCTGCTCGGCGATGTCGAGTGACAGGTCGAGGCTGAACTGCAGCGTGATGACCGACGCGCCGCCGGAGCTCGTGGAGAGCATCTGCTTCAGCCCGGGCGTCTGGCCGAACTGGCGCTCGAGCGGCGCGGTCACCGACGAGGCCATCACTTCCGGGCTCGCTCCCGGATAGAAAGTGAACACCTGGATCGTCGGATAGTCGACCTGCGGCAGCGCGGAGATCGGCAGCTGCCGGTAGGCAACAAACCCGGCGAGCACCACCGCCAGCATCAGAAGCGATGTCGCCACCGGCCGCAGGATGAACAGGCGAGACGGGTTCATCCGCCGCCTGCCTTCTCGCGACGTCGCCCGCCGCCTTTGCCGCTCGGCGCGGCCGGCGGCTTGATCTCCGGCCGGGCCGCCGCGACCTCGACCTGCGCGCCCTGGCGCAACCGGTCGGTGCCGTCGGTGACGACGAGATCGCCCGCGGCGAGGCCCTCGGCGATCGACTGGCGCTGGCCGTCGAGCGGACCGAGCCTCACCGGGCGCAGCGCCACCGTGTTATCCGGCCGCACGATGTACACGAACATGCCCTGGGCGCCGCGCTGCACAGCCGAGGGCGGCACGACGATGGCGTCGCGCAGCGTATCGAGCTTCATGCGCACGTTGACGAACTGGTTGGGGAACAGGCCCGCGTCGTCGTTCGCGAACTGCGCCTTGAGCTTCACCGTACCGGTCTGCGGATCGACCTGGTTGTCGGCGGAAGCGAGCCGGCCGTCGGCGAGCTTCGTCTTCTGCTCGCGGTCCCACGCTTCCACCGTGATCGGGTCGCCCGACTGTATCCGCTTCATCAATGCGGGCAACAGGTCCTGCGGCACGGTGAACAGCACCGCGACGGGCTGCAGCTGCGTGATGACGACGAGCCCGTTGGCATCCCCGGCGCGCACGATGTTGCCGGGGTCCACCTGGCGCAGGCCGATGCGCCCGCTGATCGGCGCGGTGACCTTCGTGTAGGCGAGCTGCAGCTTCGCGCTCTCGACCTGGCTGTTGTCGACGGCGACGGCGCCCTGGTACTGCCGCACCAGCGACGCCTGCGTATCCACCTGCTGCTTGGCGATCGAGTCCTGCTGGAAGAGCGTCTTGTAGCGCTCGAGGTCCAGGCGCGCGTTCTCGAGGAGCGCCCGGTCGCGCGCGAGCTGGCCTTGCGCCTGCTGCAGCTGTACCTGGAAGGCGCGCGCATCGATCTCGGCGAGAAGCTGGCCTTCCTTCACGAGGTGCCCTTCCTCGAAGAGCACGCGCACGAGCTCGCCATCGACCCGGCTCCTGACCGCCACGGTCCGAAGCGGCGTCACGGTGCCAAGGCCGTTGACGATGAGGTCGATATCCGCCTGCGCCGCTGCAGTCGCGACGACCGGCGTAGGTCGCGGCGGGCCACCGGGTCCGCCCGGCCCGCCGGGCCCGCCTTTCTTCTGCGTGGCAGCGCTGGCCGGTGCAGCCGGCTGATTCCACCAATACCAGGCACCCGCGCCGATGACGGCGAGGACGAGGACAGCAATGAGCGCTTTTTTCATAATTCGAGCTTGTAGCCGACACCGTAGATCGAGCGCACCAGGTCTTCCCCGGGTCGCGCTTCGCCGAGCTTGCGCCGCAGGTTCTTCACATGCGCATCGACGGTGCGGTCGGTGACGACGCGGTGGTCTTCATAGAGCTGCTCGAGCAGCCGGTCGCGCGGAAACACCCGTCCAGGCGCCGACGCGAGCGCACGCAGCAGGCGAAACTCGACCGGCGTGAGGTCCAGCGTGCGTCCATCGAGCTGCGCTTCGTGCTTTTCATCGTTCAACGTCAATCCCGCGATCGGCGCCCGCCCGCGGCGCAGGATCGCGCGCACGCGCGCGACGAGCTCGCGGATGCTGAAAGGCTTGCAGACGTAGTCGTCGGCGCCGAGGTCGAGTCCCACCAGGCGGTCGATCTCCTCCACCTTGGCCGTCACCATCACGATGGGGACATCGCTGAACGTGCGGATGTCGCGGCAGATATCCAGGCCGTCGCGTCCCGGCAGCATCAGGTCGAGGAGGATCAGGTCCGGCACGTTAGCGCGCACCCAGGGCGCGGCCTCGAGGCCGTTGGCGATCACGTGCGTCTCATAGCCTTCCGACTTGAGGTAATCCGCCTCGAGCGCGGCGAGCTTCGGCTCGTCCTCGACGATGAGGATGCGCGTCATCGCGCCACCGGCAGTGTGACGCGCACGCGCAGGCCGCCCAGCGGCGAGGCTTCGGCAGCGATGTCGCCGCCATGCGCGGCGGCGATGCTGCGGCAGATGGTGAGGCCGAGGCCCGTGCCGCCGTTCGCACGGCTGCGCGAGCCCTCGACACGGTAGAAACGCTCAAAGAGATGCGGCAACGCGTCGGCGGGCACGCCAGGGGCGGAATCCTCCACGTCGACGGCGATCCGGCCATCGTCGCGGCGCACGCCGACGCGCAGCACGCCGCCCGTATCGGTATAGCGCGCCGAGTTCTCGAGCAGGTTGCGGAACATCTGCAGCAGGCGATCGGTATCGCCGAACACCGGCGCGGCGCCGTTCCATGCCGTCTCCACGCGAAGGCCGCGTGCCGCAAGGCGCTCGCGATAGGACTCGAGCGCCTGCTCGACGAGCGGGACGACGTCGACGGTCTGCTTGCGATAGGCAAGCGCGCCGACGTCGGCGAGCGCGAGCTGGTTCAGGTCGTCCACCAGCTTGCCGAGCGAGCTCACTTCGCCGCGCAAGGATGCAAGCGACTCGCGCGTAAGAGGCCGCACGCCGTCCTCGAGCGCTTCCAGCTCTGCCGACAGCACGGCGAGCGGGGTGCGAAGCTCGTGCGACACGTCCGCCATGAAGCGCCGCCTTAACGTCTCGTTGCGCTCCAGCGACTCGGCGAGGCGATTGAAGTCTCCGGCGAGGCGGCCGAGCTCATCGTCGGTCTGCACTGCGACGCGCGTGCCGTAATTGCCGCCGGCGAGGCGATGCGTGGCTTCGGCAACGCGCTTGAGCGGCAGCAGGAAGGCCCGCGCGAGGATCAGCGCGATCCCTGCGGCGAGCGCCACCGCGAAAGCGGCGATGATCCACGCCGCGCGCAGCTGCTCCTGCTGGAAGCTCACTTCGGCGGCCGACGAGAGCCGCCGCTGCGGGGCGCGCGTGATCCACCCGACGATGCGATCGTCGACCACGATCGGCCGCTCCGCGGCGCCGCTCGCCGGCTCCGGATTGCCGACCACGAGCTCGCGCTTCGCGTCGGTGACCGTGAAGCGCGGGGTGAGCTGGGCGGAGCCCGCAACGATGTCGCGCAGCTTGGAATAGTCGCCGCGCACGAAGTCCCAGCCGTTCTGACGGCGGTACTCCTCGGCGAGCGTGCCCGACAGCGCGTCGATGCGCTGGGAGTCGACCTGCGACAGGTAGCCGAGAAAGCCCGACTGGAAGCTCCAGCGCGTGGCGAGCGCCATGGCAGCGGCCGCAACGGCCGCCGCAGCGAGGATCGCCAGGAAAAACTTGAGCGTGATGCCGGCCTTCATACCGCAGGCATCGTCCCAGCGGCGGCGCGGACGATCAAGCGCGGCGAGCGGCTAGTCGGCGGTATTCACGAAGAATTCACATTGTGTAAACTCGCCCGCCTTGGCTGCATCGATCGATCCGAACCGGCTCCTCGCCGTAGTCGCAGCCGTTGCCCGCGAGGCGCGCCCCAGCGTGGATGCGTACGTCGCGCTCGACAGCTCGCTCGAGCGCGACCTCGGGCTGGACAGCCTGGCGCGCGTCGAGCTGGTGCTGCGCATCGAGCGCGAGTTCGCCGCCAGCCTGCCCGAGCAGGCGCTCGCCTCGAGCGAGACGCCGCGCGACCTCCTGAGGTTCGTCCTGGCGAGCGCGGGTCACGCCCCGCATGCGGCGGAGCGCACGGTCGCGAGCCTGGTGCAATCCGAAGGCGTGCGGCCGCCCGATCACGCGAAGACGCTCACCGAGGCGCTCGAGTACCACGTCGAGCACCAGCCCGACCGGCTCACGGTGCATCTCTATGAAGATCGCGCCGAGCATCCGCTCACCTACCGCGACCTGTGGGAAGGCTCGCTCGCCTACGCGGCGCGCCTGTCGGCGGAGGGACTGACGCCGGGAGCGACGGTGGCGATCATGCTGCCGACGTCGAAGGAGTACCTGTTCTGCTTCTACGGCACGCTGCTCGCGGGCGGTATTCCGGTTCCGCTCTATCCCCCGGCGCGCCTCACGACCATCGAGGACCATCTCACGCGGCATGTGGGCATCCTGAAAAGCGCGGGCGCGGCGCTGATGGTGACGATTCCCGAAGCGAAGCCGCTCGCGTGGCTGCTGCGCGCGCAGGTCGAATCGCTGCGCGCCGTGCTGGTGCCGGCCGATTTCCCCGCGGAGGGCAACGGGTTCGCACCCGTGCGCGCCGGCTCGGGCCAGATCGGTTTCCTGCAATACACCTCGGGCAGCACCGGCCAGCCGAAAGGCGTGGTCCTTACACATGCCAACCTGCTTGCCAACGTGCGCGCGATGGGCAAGGCGGCGCGCGCGACGAGCGCCGACGTCTTCGTGAGCTGGCTCCCGCTTTATCACGACATGGGCCTCATCGGCGGCTGCTTCGCCACCATGTATCTCGGCTTCCCGGTCGTGCTGATGTCGCCGCTCGCCTTCCTTTCGCGTCCGAGCTCGTGGCTGCGCGCCATCCACCGGCATCGCGGCACGATCTCCGGCGGGCCGAACTTCTCATACGAGCTGTGCCTGCGGCGCATCCCCGAGCACGAGCTCGAAGGGCTCGACCTTTCCTCGTGGCGCTTCGCGTTCAACGGCGCCGAGCCGGTGAGCCCGGAGACGATGAAGCAGTTCGAGGAGCGCTTTGCCCGGTACAACTTCGGTCGCAACGTCATGTCGCCGGTCTATGGACTGGCCGAGGCATCGGTCGGCCTCGCCTTCACGCCGCCCGGCGAAGCCTGGCGCGTCGACGTGCTCGACCGCGAGCATTTCTCCATGGCAGGCGAAGCGATCCCTGCAAAGCCCGGCGATCCCGCGCCGCTCAACGTAGTCGCGTGCGGCACCGTCATTGCGGATCACGACCTGCGCGTCGTCGACGGCGCGGGCATGGAGCTGCCCGATCGCAGCGAAGGGCTGCTGCAGTTTCGCGGGCCCTCGGCGACCACCGGGTACTACCGCAGTCCCGAGGCGACGGCGAAGCTGTTCGACGGCCAGTGGGTGAATACCGGCGATCGCGCGTACCTCTTCCAGGGGCGGCTCTATATCACCGGGCGCGAGAAGGACATCATCATTCGCGGCGGTCGCAACATCAGCCCTTACGAGCTCGAGGAGTCCGTGGGCGACCTCGCCGGTGTACGGCGCGGCTGCGTGGCCGTATTCGGCTCGACCGACGCGGCGAGCGGCACCGAGCGCGTGGTGGTGCTGGCCGAGACGCGCGAGCAAGACGCGGCCCGGCATGCGGAGCTCAAGACGCGCATCAACGAGCTCGCCATCAGCCTCATCGGCGCGCCGGTCGACGACATCGTGCTTGCGCCGCCCCACACGGTGCCGAAGACCTCGAGCGGCAAGATCCGCCGGGTCGCTGCCCGCGAGTACTACGAGCGCGGCCCGTCGGCGGTGAAGCCGCAAGCCGTGTGGCTGCAGTTCATGCGCCTCATCCTGGCCGGCGCATGGCCGCAGCTGAGGCGCGGCTTGCGCATAGTGCGCGGGATGCTTTTCACGGCGTGGGCCTGGCTCGCTCTCGCCGCGTGCTTCGTGGTCATCTTCTGCGTCGCCGCCGTCTCGCCGGGGGAGCGCACCTGGAACGCCGGGCAGGCGTGCACGCGCCTCTTTTTCCGCATCTGCCGCATTCCGCTGGCCGTTCGCGGGCTCGAGAATCTGCCGCGCGCGGCGCCTTACGTCATCGCCTCCAACCACACGAGCTACCTCGACGCCGCAGTGCTGCTGTCCATCCTGCCGTGGCACAAGAGCACCTTCGTCGCCAAGCGCGAGCTCGGCGACAATTTTCTCGCGCGCATCTTCTTCGGCGGCATCGGCACGCAGTTCGTGGAGCGCTTCGACGTGCAGAAGAGCGCCGAGAACGCCGACGAGCTCGCCAGGCTGGCCCGCGAGGGGACGACGTTGATCGTCTTCCCCGAGGGCACCCTCTTCCGCCATACCGGCTTGCTGCCGTTTCGCACCGGGGCCTTCCAGACCGCGGCGCAGGCCCAGGTCCCGGTGGTGCCGATCGCGCTGCGCGGCGTGCGCTCGGTGCTGCGCGACGAGACGTGGTACCTGCGCCGCGCGCCGATCACGGTCACGATCGGCCAGGCCGTGGCGCCGGAGGGGGCGGACTGGAACGCAGCGGTGAAGCTGCGCGATCGCGTGCGCGGCGAGATCCTCAAGCATTGCGGCGAGCCTGACCTCGCCGCAAGGGGTTCCTGAAGCCTTACGATTGGCGGCCATGAGCTTACGCATCGAAGGCGCCGGCATCACCCATCGCGGAACCCTGCGCAGCAACAACCAGGACTGCATCGCGGTCGGCTTCTGGCTGTCGCAGGACACCATGGAAGCGGCCCGCGCCTTCGAGCACGAGCTCGACCTGCCCTTCGCCTGCATCGTGTGCGATGGCATGGGCGGGCACAACGACGGCGAGCGGGCGAGCCTGCTCGTCGCGAAAAGCCTCGTGCGCCGCATCGTCACGCTGGGAATCGCCGGCATCGCGAGCTCGGTGCGCGCGGTCAATGCCGAGCTGTTCTCGCTCGTGGGCGAGCAGCCCGAGCTTGCGGGTATGGGGTCGACCGCGGTGGGGCTCGCGGCGCACGAGACGAAGCTCGTGGTCTTCAACGTCGGCGACAGCCGGGCCTACAAGGTCGGCGAGCGCGGGCTGATGCAGCTCAGCACCGACGACACTCCCGTCCCCTCGTGGAAACTGGGCAGCGGGAAGGAGCGCAGCACCAAGCTCCTGCAGTGCTTCGGCGGCCGCACGACCTTCACCGACATCGTGCCCAACCTGGTCCTCGAGCCTTGCACGCCCGGCAGCACCTATCTCCTGTGCTGCGACGGCCTGTACGAAACGCTCACCGAGGAAGAAATGGCGGCGATGATCGGCGCGGATCTCAAGGCATCGGCCGAGGCGCTGCTGCGCGCGGCGCTGGAGAAGAAGGCCCGCGACAACGTCAGCGTCGCGCTGGTGCGTATCGTCGAGGCTTAGTCTTCCTGCATCACGCGCTCGGCGCGCTTCGGATAGATGATGCTCTCGGCGTGCCGGTACATCGCCTGCACTTCCGCCTCGCCCCGATAGCTCGGCCTTGAACCGCCAGCCGCAGCGAGCAGCTCGGCGTCGATGTTGCGCCGCGCCTCGGCGCTCAGCGTGGTCAGGCGGTGATAGGCCTCGGAGACGTTGCGACCCAGCGTGGTCACGCCGTGGCCGACAAGCACGACACTATTCGTCCCCTGGATGAAGTCCTTGACGCCGCTCACGTCCGCCTCGACGTCGACGTGCGCCGGCACGTAGTGCACCGGCTTGCCGAGGACGAAGGGCGGGTCGAGCGAGAGGAAGCGCACCTCCTGCGTAACACCGGCGCCGAGGAGTGAAATCAGCGCGTCGTCGTGCACGTGGATGGTCGCGTGGATGTCGGGACGCAATCGCAGGATCTCGCGCGAGAGGTTGTGGCCGATGCTGGTGATTTTCTCGCCGTACAGCACGCGGCTGGTCGGGATATCGGTGATGACGACGTTGTCCGCCTCCATCTCCTCGAGCGAGAGCTCGGCGTGCTTCGTGTAGGCCACGCCATGCGGGTGCTCGGGATGCGCAACCCGAAGCACGATGTTGCCGAGGGTGTTATGCACGTAGCCGCGCGCGGCGAGCAGGCGCGCATAACGCAGGAATGTCTCTACGACCGCCGGATCCGGGCGCATGCCAGCGCATCCTACACCGGCGACTACTTCAGGATGCGCAGCAGATTGTGGTGCGAGTCGGTGAAGGTCGGCAGCTCCGGCCGCTCGTCGATCTCCTCCGCCGCCTCCTCGATTCGCGGCCATTCGAGGAGCTTCCGGTTGCGCGTGACGATCACCTGGTCGGTGGCCGAGTACCAGTATTGCGCGCCTTCGCCGAGCTCCGGCGTATCGGAAATGTTGACCGCCTCGAGCCCGTGCTCGGCGGCAAGGCGCTTGACGACCGGCAGGAGATCGATAAAGCGATTGGTCGCCTGAAACACGATCACGCCGTCGGGCTTGATGTGCTTCACGTAGAGCGCCATCGCCTCACGGGTGATGAGGTGCATGGGGATCGAGTCCCCTGAGAAGGCATCGATGCCGAGCACGTCGTAGCCGCGCGGCGGCTCGCGCTCGAGCGACAGGCGCCCGTCGCCGAGGATCACTTCGGTACGCGCGGCCGTATCAGCCAGGTACGTGAACTCGCGCCTGGCGATGTCGACTACCCGCGGGCTGATCTCATAGAACACCAGGCTGTCGCCGGGGCGCATCCACGCACCGATGACGCCGGCGCCCAGGCCGATGACACCGACGGCGAGCTTTCGCTGCGGCGCCATCTCGTGCAGCGATGTGAACACGCGGCCGTAGCCCGAGCCGGGGCTGAAATAGTCGGCCGGCGTGTTGCGGAACGAATTGCCGAGCAGCTGCCCGCCGTGCATGATGGCGCCGTGGTACATGGACCGGTACGGCACCGGGTCCCGGTGGTCGGTTGTGCGCACGACGCCGTAGAAGTCTCGCTGCATCACCCGCATGCCCTCTGAATAGTCGACGGCACCGCGCACGACGAAGACGACCGTCGCCAGTGCTACCGCGATCGCGCCCAGCTCGGCTTGCTTGGTAAGCCGCATCGCGACCACGGCTGCGAGGAGCGTGAGCGCAATGCCGAGCTCGAAGTACCCGGGCAGCGTGAGCGGCGCGACGATCGCCACCAGCACCGCGCCGAGCGCGCCGCCGAGCGAGATCATCAGGTAGAAGCGCGTCAGGTGCGCGGGATCGGGCTTGGAGCGCGCGAGCTCGCCATGGCAGAACATGCAGGCGAAGAACAGGCCCACGAGATAGAGCGGCGCCGCAATCCGCAGGTCGAGCGACGGGATGTAGTACGCCATCGCCGGGACGAGCACCAGCAGGCCCACGACGTAGAGCGGGCGCACGTACCAGCGCGGATGGTCGAAGGCGAAGATGAAGGTGACGAGGTACAGGGCGAGCGGCAGCACCCACAGGAAAGGCACGCTCGCGATGTTCTGCGTGATGTGATTGGTCACCGCCAGCAACATCACCGAGCCCATCGCAGACAGGCCGAGCCACGTCAGCTGCTCGGCGGCGCGCAGCTTCGCCGGCCGCGCCGTCTCAGTGGCCGCTGCGCTCACCCCGTTCGCCGACATCAGCGCCACCGCGCCACACAGAACGGCGAAGCCCGCGTACAGGAACGACCAGCCCCAGCCGAGCTGCTTCAGGTCGAGGATCGGCTCGAAAAGCAGCGGAAAGCCCAGCAGCGCGAGGAGCGAAGCAAAGTTCGACAGCGCGAACAGCCGATACGGCACCACGCTCTGGAAGCGGCGCCAGTACCAGGCCTGCAGGAGCGGCGTGGTGGTCGAGAGCAGGAAGTACGGCAGGCCGATGGTCGCGCCAAGGAGAAGGAGGATGCGCAGGATCGGCGCCTCGTCGCCCTGCGGCTTCCAGCTCGTCGAAGCGATGATCGGCAGGCAGGCGAGCGAAACCGCGAGGAGCGCCACGTGCACATAAGCCTGCCGTCGCGCGCCCAGGCGGCTTGTCCAGTCGGCGTACGCGTAGCCGGCGAGAAGCGTGCTCTGGAAAAAAACCAGGCAGGTGGTCCAGACGCCCGCAGAGCCGCCGAACCACGGCAGGATCTGCTTGGCGATGATCGGCTGCACGAGGAACAGCAGGAACGAAGAAAGAAAGATCGTCCCGGCGTACGGCAGCGTGGCCGCGAGCGGCGTGCGAATTACCTGAGTACGGATTTCAGGGTCCTGCCCATTTCGGCCGGGTTGCGGGTGGTCTTGATCCCGCACTCCTCCATCACGGCCAGTTTTTCCTGGGCAGTGCCCTTGCCGCCGGAAATGATCGCCCCGGCGTGTCCCATGCGCTTGCCCGGCGGCGCGGTCACGCCGGCGATGAAGCCGACCACCGGCTTCTTCATGTTCTCTTTCACCCAGCGCGCGGCGTTTTCCTCGTCCGAGCCGCCGATCTCGCCCACCATGATGACGGCCTCGGTCTTCGGGTCGTCGTTGAACATCCTGAGAACGTCGATGTGCTTCATCCCGTTGACCGGATCGCCGCCGATGCCGACGCAGCTCGACTGGCCCAGGCCGAGCTCGGTCAGCTGCCCGACCGCTTCATAAGTGAGCGTGCCGGAGCGCGACACCACGCCTATGGGTCCGCGCTTGTGGATATGCCCCGGCATGATGCCGATCTTGATCTCGTCGGGCGTGATCACGCCCGGGCAGTTCGGCCCGATGAGGAGCGTGCGCTTCCCCTTCATGCGATGCTTGGTGCGCACCATGTCGCGCACCGGAATGCCTTCGGTGATGCAGATCACCAGATCGAGATCCGCCTCGACCGCCTCTTCGATCGCCGAGGCGGCGAACGGCGGCGGCACGTAGATCACCGACACGTTGGCGCCGGTGGCCTTCTTCGCATCCGCCACCGTGCCGTAGATCGGAATGCCCTCGAAGTCCTCGCCCGCCTTCTTCGGATTCACGCCCGCCACGAAGCACGCCTTGCCGTTGGCATAGGCGCGGCTGGTCTGCGTATGGAACTGCCCCGTCTTGCCGGTGATGCCTTGCGTCATCACCCGGGTGTTCTTGTCGATGAGGATGCTCATTTCTTTTTCTTCTTCGCTTTGGCTTTTACTTTTACTTTTGCCTTCGCCTTTGACGCCGGCTTCGATTTTTTCGCCTTCGGCTTCGGCTTGGGTTTCGGTTTAGGAGTCGGCTTGGCCGATTTCTTCTTCACCGCCGCGACCACCTTTTTCGCCGCGTCGGCCATGTTGTCGGCCGAGATGATCGGCAGGCCGGACTCCTTCAGGATCTTCTTGCCGAGGTCCTCGTTGGTGCCTTTCATACGCACGACGAGCGGCACCGAGAGCTTCACCTCGCGCGCGGCGGCGACGATGCCGGTGGCGATGGTGTCGCACTTCATGATGCCGCCGAAGATGTTCACCAGGATGGCTTTCACCTTCTTGTTCGACAGCATGATCTTGAACGCCGCGGTCACGCGCTCGGC
>DATLDY010000203.1:0-17773 GCA_035525655.1 Burkholderiales bacterium | reverse complement strand
GCCATTCGTCCAGGGTCGTTTCCAGGATGGGCTTGAAGAGAGCCACACCGGCGTTGTTGACGAGTGCGACGACGCGGCCGAGACCGGCCTCGACTTTATGCGCCGCGGCGCGCACCTGGGCGATGTCCGCCACGTTGCACTCGATCGGCAGCACGCGACCGGGCAGATCTCCCGCCGCGCGCTCGAGGGCGGTCGCGTCGATGTCGAGCATTGCCACGGCGTACCCCGCCTCGACGAAGCGCCGCGTGGTCGCAAGGCCGATGCCGCGCGCCGCGCCGGTCACCACGGCGACCTTTGCTTCGCTCATGGCGGCCATGGTAGCTGAGCTCCTTAGTACAATCGGGGCGTGAATCCCTCCTTCGACCTCCTGCTGCGCGGCGGGCGCGTGATCGATCCCGCGCAAAATCTCGCCGGCAACTACGACGTCGCGGTCAAGGACGGCCGCGTCGCGGCGTTGCTGCCCTCCATCTCGCCTTCCAGCGCCCGAACTGTGATCGATGTGACCGGCAAGCTGGTCCTGCCGGGGCTCATCGATACCCACGCGCACGTGTTCGAGTTCGTCACCGGGCGGTTCGGCCTGGAAGCGGACTTGTGCGGCATTCGCTCGGGCGTCACCACGCTCATCGACCAGGGCGGGCCCTCGTGCATGACGCTGCCCGCCTTCCGCGAGTTCGTCGTCAATCCGAAGAAGAGCCGCGTCGTCACGTTCCTCTCTGCCTACCTCGTGGGCGGCATGGAGGGACACTATTACGCGTCGCTCTACCGGCCCGACTGCATCGACGTCGATGCCACCGTGAAAGCCGCGGAAGAGAACAAGGACATCGTGCGCGGCTTCAAGGCGCACGCCGAGCTCGGCGGCTTCGCCCGCTGGGGGATCGAATCGATCCGCAAATCCGCCGAGATCGCCAAGCGAGCCAACCTGCCGGTCTACATCCACTTCGGCCAGCTCTGGGAGCTGCCTGAATCCGGCGCTAATGGCGTCGACCCCGACACGATCCTCGACCAGGTGGTGCCGCTGCTCAAGCCCGGCGACATCCTCGCGCATCCGTTCACGCGCCACCCCGGCGGTTTCGTCAACCGCCAAGGCAAGGTCCATCCGATCGTCAAGGAAGCGCTCGCGCTCGGATTGAAGACCGACGTCGGCCACGGCTCGCACTTCAGCTACAAGATGGCGCGCATCGCGCTCGATGCCGGCATCGTGCCCGACACGCTCGGTGCCGACATGCACGGCTACAACACGCGCGTGCCCAAGGCCTCGCTCGCCGGCACGCCTACCGAGCATCCCGACAAGGAGCACATGTTCTTCGGCCAGACGCGCTTCTCGCTCGTGTCGGCGATGAGCTCGATGCTCGCGCTGGGGCTGTCGCTCGAGCAGATCGTGCCCATGGTCACTACCAACCCGGCAAAGATGATCGGCATGGAAAAGGAGCTCGGCCACCTCAAGGTCGGCGCCGGTGCCGATGTCAGCGTGCTGCACGACGAGCGCGGCAGCTGGACGCTGCGCGACAACGAGAACACCAAGGTGAAGACCGACCGCATGCTGCGTCCGTTCTTCTGCCTGCGCGCGGGAGAGCGCCACGACGCCGACGCCTCGATCCTGCCCCCGCTAGCGCAAGCCGCTTGACCGCGAAAGGCGTCGGCGCGCGCCTCCCGCGCAAGGAAGACCGGCGCTTTCTACTCGGGCAGGGCGAGTACGTCGCGAACATCCGGCTACCCGGCATGCTGGAAGTTGCCTTCGTGCGCTCACCCATGGCGCACGCCCGTATCCGCAGCATCGGCCGCTTGCCCAATGTCTTCACGGCGGCCGATTTGACCGGCGTGAAGGCCATCCGCGCCGTCTCCAGCGTCAAAGGATTCAAGCCCTCGGAGCAACCCATCCTCGCGTCGGGCAAGGTGCGCCAGGTCGGCGAGCTGGTCGCGATGTGCGTCGCGCCGACTCGCGCGGAGGCGGAGGATCTGGCCGAGTCCGTCGAGCTCGATCTCGAGGAACTGCCGGCGGTGGTGGACATGCTCGAAGCGCGCACCAATCCGCCGTCGCTGGTCCACGAGGAATGGGGCGACAACGTGTTCCTCGAATCGCTGACCGACGACGACATGTCTTCTGTCAAAAAGAAAGCTACGGTGAAAGTGCGGCGAACCATCCGCACTGCGCGCCAGCACATGTCGCCGATGGAAGGCCGCGGCGTCGTCTGCGAATGGAACCGGCGCCTCGACCAGCTGGTCATGTACACGGCGGCGCAGATGCCGCACATCAACCGCGCTGGTCTGGCCGAGTGCCTCGGCATCGACCAGGGCTCGATCCGCGTCATCGCGCCGGATGTCGGCGGCGGCTTCGGCTACAAGGGCATCCTGCTGCCGGAAGAAGTCGCGTTGGCGTGGCTCTGCCGCAAGCTCGGCCGCCCGGTCCGCTGGATCGAGGATCGGCGCGAGCAGCTCTCGGCGAACGCCAACTGCCGTGAGCACCACTACGACATAACCGTCTATGCCGACGCCAAGGGCAAGCTGCTCGGCATCGACTGCGAGGCGACGGTCGACTCCGGCGCCTACTCGTCCTATCCGTTCTCCGCGTGCCTCGAAGGCGCGCAGGTGAGCTCGATCCTGCCCGGCCCCTACAAGATGGAGCGGTTCCGCTGCCGCACGTGGTCGGTCGCCACGAACAAGCCGCCCATCCTCCCCTATCGCGGCGTGGCGCGCACCGGTGTGTGCTTCGCCCTCGAGCTGATGGTCGATGCGGTCGCGCGCGAGCTCAAGATGGAGCCGCACGAGGTACGCCTCGCCAATCTCGTGCAGCCCGGCGACATGCCGTACAACAACATCACGAAGAAGCACTTCGACAGCGGCGACTATCCGGAGGCGGTGCGGCGCGCGGCGAAGATGATCGATGTCGCCGCGATCCGTAAGGAGCAGGCAAAGAACGGCAGGGTTCGGATCGGCGTTGGCTTCTCCATCTTTTGCGAGCAGGCTGCGCACGGCACTTCGGTGTATTACGGCTGGGGCATTCCGATGGTGCCCGGCCACGAGCAATGCTCGGCGCGCCTGTCGCCCGATGGCGTGCTCGAGCTTCGCATCGGCGCGCATTCGCACGGCCAGGGCATGGAAACCACGATGGCGCAGGTCGCGAGCACGGTCCTCGGCATCGACCCGGCGAACGTGCGCCTGGTGCACGGCGACACCGGCCTCACGCCCTACTCCACCGGCACCTGGGGCTCGCGCAGCATGGTGATGTCCGGCGGCGCCGTGGCGGCGGCCTGCGATGTGATCGCGGCGCGGGTAAAAGCCATCGCGTCGAAGCTGATGGAAGTGTCGAGCGCCGATCTGGTGCTGGAAGATGGGCACGTGCATGTCGCAGGAACCGATCGCCGGCTGAGCCTCGCCGAGGTGGCGCATACCTGGTACCGGCGGCCGCAGCTCCTGCCCGCCGATGTCGATCCGGCCGGCCTCGAGGCGACCGCGGGATACAAGGCGAAGGTCGACACCGGCACGTTCAGCTATGCGTGCCATGCGGCGAAAGTCGCTGTCGACACGGAAACCGGGCACGTCGAAATCCTCGACTATGTGATCGTCGAGGACGGCGGCGTGCTGGTGAATCCGATGATCGCCGACGGCCAGGTGTTCGGCGGCACCGCACAGGGCGTGGGCACGGCGCTCTACGAGGAGATGCCTTACGACCCGCAAGGCCAGCCGCTCGCCACGACGCTCGCGGACTACCTGCTGCCGAGCGCGACCGAGGTGCCTTCGATCCGCATCGACCACATCGAGACGCCCTCGCCCTATACGCGCTTCGGGCAGAAAGGCATCGGCGAAGGCGGCGCGATCGCGCCGCCGGCGGCGATTGCCAACGCCGTCAACGACGCCCTCGCGCCCCTCGGCGTCGAGATTACCGAATCGCCGCTCACGCCGCGCCGCATCGTCGAGGCGCTGATGCGCCGCACATGAAGCCGGCGCGCTTCGACTACGAGCGTGCGGTCGACGTTTCTTCAGCGATCGGTTCGCTGAACGGCGACTGCAAAGTCCTCGCGGGCGGCCAATCGCTCGGCCCGATGCTCAACCTGCGCATCGCGCAGCCTTCGCGGCTGGTGGACGTGCGCTTGATGGAAGAGCTGCGCGCGGCGAGCGAAGACGCCGCCAGCGTGACGCTCGGCGCCTGCGTCACGCATGCGCAGATCGAGGATCGGCGCGTGCCGGACCCATCGCGCGGCTTCATGCCCTTCGTCGCCTCGCGCATCGCCTACCGCGCGGTGCGCAACCGCGGCACGATAGGCGGCAGCCTCGCGCACGCCGACCCGGCGGCGGACTGGCCCACGGCGCTCGCGCTCCTCGGCGGCAGCGCGATCATCCAGGGCAAGGCGGGCCGCCGCGAGGCGCCGCTCGATCGCTTCGTCACCGGCTTGTTCTCCACCGTGCTTGCCGACGGCGAGCTTCTCGTCGCGCTGAAGATCCCGAAGCTCTCCGCGCAGGCGCGCTGGGGCTACTGGAAGTTCTGCCGCAAGGCCGGCGAGTTTGCGCAGGCGATCGGCGGCGCGCTGAGCGATCCCGCCTCCGGCCGGGTGCGCGCCGTGATCGGCTCGGTGCAAGGCGCCCCGCACGTCATCATCGACGCCGCTCGCTGCGACCCGGAAGCGGAGGCGGCAAAGGTGTGCAGCGATCCCTATGACCGCCGCCTGCATGCTGTCGCGCTAGCACGCGCGTTTGCCCAGCTCGAGGAGCCCAGATGAGACGCCTGATCGCTTTGCTGCTGCTGGTTGTGAGCGCGCCATTGCTCGCGCAATCCTGGCCGGCGAAGCCGGTGCGCATCATCGTGCCGTTCGGTCCGGGCGGCGCGTCCGACCTGATGCCGCGCATCGTCGCCGAGCGCCTGACGGCCATGTGGGGGCAGCCGGTGGTGATCGACAACCGCCCGGGAGCCGCCGGCAACATCGGCATGGAGGCCGGCGCCAGGGCAGCGCCCGATGGCTACACGCTGCTCGCGGCGCCGAACGGCAACCTCGTCGTCAACCCGCACATGTACGCGAACCTTTCATACGACGTGTTCAAGGATCTCGTGCCCGTCACGCGCATTGCCTCCGTGCAGAACGTCCTCGTGGTGCCGCCGGACATCGCGGCGAAGAGCGTGAAGGAACTGATTGCGCTCGCCAGGGCGAAGCCTGGCGAGCTGACTTTCGCCTCGCCGGGCAACGGCAGCCAGGCGCACGTGGCGGTGGAGCTGCTGAAGCTGCAGCTCGGCCTCGACATCCTGCACGTGCCATATACGAGCGTCGGCAACGCGATGAAGGATCTTCTCGGCGGGCGCATCACCATGATGGTGGCGCAGGTGCCGGCCGCGCTGCCGCAGATCCAGGCCGGCAAGCTGCGCGCGCTCGGCGTCGCCAGCGCGGCGCCGCTCACCGCGCTGCCCGGCGTGCCGACGATCGCGTCCGAGGCGGGACTACCCGGTTTCGAGGCGGTGTCCTGGTATGCGCTCGTTGCACCCGCCGGCACGCCGCGCGAGGCCATCACGCGCATCCACACCGACACGGCCAAGGTGCTGCAGATTCCCGAGGTGCGCGAGCGCCTCGCCGGCATGGGCGCCGAGCCTTCGGGCGAGTCCCCCGAGGAGCTTGGCGCGCGCATGAAGGCCGAATCCGAGCGCTGGGGCGAAGTCGTCCGCAAGGCGAAGATCAAGGCGGATTAGCGTGGCACTGCTCGCGAACGCGCGCATGTATTCGGTCACGCCGTCGGCGAGCGCTGGGTGGCGCACGATCATCGAGTGGGCCGCGCGCAGGGCCGAGGTGCCGGTCGAGCACGTGGAGCACGCGCCGCCGAAGCTGCTGTCGGACCTCTGGAGCCGCGACGACCTCGGCATCGTGCAGATGTGCGGCCTGCCGGCATCGCTGCGCAAGCCTGCCCCGACTATCCTCGCCGCACCGGTGCCGTCGCTGCCGCGCTACGGCGGCAAGGCGGTGTACATGAGCGACATCGCCGTCAGGGCGGACTCGCGCTTCCACACGCTCGAGGACACCTTCGGCGGCGTCGCCGGCTACACACTCAAGGACTCGCAGTCCGGTTACTTCGCCTTCCGCACCCTGCTCCTCACGAAGCATCCGCAGGCCAGGTATGCCCGCATCGTCGGCGGCCTCCTCAATCCGCGCGGGGTGATCAAGGCGCTGGCAGAGGGCAAGATCGACGTCGGGCCGCTCGACGGCTACGTATTCGACCTCATCCGCGCCGGCGATCCCGAGTTCGCGGCACAGGTCCGTGTTGTCGCCGTCACCGATCCGACGCCGATGCCGCCGCTGGTGGCCACCGCGGCATTAAAAAAAGATGAGACGGAACGGCTGCGCAGCGCGTTCATGGCCGTACATGAGGAACCGGCGCTCGATCCGGCGCGCAAAAGCCTGCTGATCGACCGCTTCGTCGTGCCCGAGCTGAAGGTCTATGACGAAACCCGGCGCCGCGCCGAGCGCGTCGAGGAAGCGGCGCAATGGCCGTGAAGCGTGTGTCGATGACCATCAACGGCCGGCGCGTCGAGGCCGAGGTCGAGCCGCGCACCAGCCTCGCCGACTTCCTGCGCGAGCGCGAGGGGCTCACCGGCACAAACCTCGGCTGCGAGCACGGCGTGTGCGGAGCCTGCACGCTGGAGATCGACGGCGCGCCCGGGCGCTCGTGCATCGCGTATGCGGCGGCGTGCGACGGCGCCGAGGTGCGCACCATCGAGGGCTTCGCCGAAGACGCGGTGATGGAAAGCCTGCGCCAGGCGTTCACCGCCGAGCACGCGCTGCAGTGCGGCTACTGCACCCCTGGAATGCTGATGACCGCGCGCGACATCGTGCTGCGCCTGCCCGACGCCGACGAGGCGCGCATTCGCCTCGAGCTTTCCGGCAACCTGTGCCGCTGCACCGGCTACGTCGGCATCGTGCGTGCGATCCAGCGCGTGCTGAGTTTTAGGTCCGTCGAATAGGTTCGCGCCGCTAGTTCTTCGCCAGCATCTGGCGCACCACGGCTGCCTCGCCCGGCCGCAGGTTGCTGCCGGCCATTTCGCTCAGCTTGGAGAAATACAGCCGCGCCTTGTCGCGGTCGTTCGACTGCATGGCGGCCTGGCCGGCGCCGTACAGGCCGCGGTAGCGGTTCGGCTCGCGCTGCTGCGATAGCTCGTAGGCCACCAGCGCGTCGGCCGGGCGGTTTGCCGCGAGCAGCATGTCGCCCAGGAGCTCGCGCGCGGGCAGCATGCGCGCCGGCGTGAGGGAGGATTTCTCGTTGCCATCCTCCATGTCGGCGGCGCTGCGCATCAGCCGCAGCCCCGCGTCGCGCTCGCCCTTCGCGAACGCCACCCAGGCCTCGGTCGTGAGCCGCTGCACCTCCACCTCGGTGGCCCAGTACGGGTCCTTGCTCTTCAGGTCCTCGGACACGCGGGCGATAGCGCGCACATCGGCTTCTGCCGCCGCGGGGTTGCCGCCGCGCGCCGCGCCGATGGCGCGCGCGTACTGCGTCTGGGTCGTCGTGTAGGGGAAGCGGCTGTTGTCCTCGGGGACGAGCTTCGCGGCCTCGGCCCAATCGCCGCGCTCGAGCGCGATGCGCGCCGGCATCGCTGCGAGCGCGTACGGCCCGGCGCGCACGGTAGGCGTGAAGTCCTTGAGCTCGCGCGCCTCGCGCAGCACGCGGCGCGCCTCGTCGTCCTGGCCGAGCTGCAGGTACGCGTACACCGAGTAGTCCATGGCGTGGAGCTGGTCGTGCGGCTCCTTCTGCTCCTTCGCCGCCTTCGCCGAGCGCTCGTTGATCGCCGCCGAGTCCTTCCATGCGCCCACGCGCGTGAAGATGTGCGACGGCATGTGCAGCGCGTGCGGCGCGGACGGAGCGATCTCCGAATAGCTTCGCGCGGCGCTCATTCCCTTGCCCGCGATCTCGGGGAAGTCGTAGCTGTGGATCAAGTAGTGCGCGACGCCGGGATGGTCCGGATGCTTCTTGAACTGCACCTCGAGGATCTCGGCGGCCTTCAGCGCCTTCGCGTAGGTCTTGTCCGTGAGCGGCTGCGTCGCCGTGAGATACACGGCGGAGAAAATCTGCGCTTCGTCGTCCGCGGGGAAGCGCTTCGCTACCTGCTCGAACGCGGCCGAAAGCGACTGCATGCGCTGCATGTGCGGCTTCGAGGGATAGTCGTCGTAATACTGCGCGATCGCCTCGATGAAATAGCGCTCGCGCTCGGTCTTGCGGGTCGTGGCGCGCGCCCGCGCGATGGCGTCCTTGGCGGTCTGCGCCTGCTGCGGGTTCGGCCCTACGGCGAACGTATTGCCGATCAGCGCGGACGCGATCCCCCAGCCGGCGATGGCGCAGTCGGCATCGCCCGCCAGCGTTTCCCGGAATGCCGCCTCGGCATCGCGGAACGCAAACGAATGCAGCAGCGCCACGCCGCGCGTGAACGTCGCCTGCACCGCGGGCTGGCACGAGTTCGAGAACGACACCTTGCCGAGACCCTCGGGACCGTGGGCCCAGCTCGTCGAGGCGAAGAAAAGAACAACGATTGCGGCGCGGCAGATGGACATGGATGACCCCTTCGGTGGGGTCCTACTATAGGCCGGCGACCGCCGCAGCGAAAGGCGTTACAGGCACCGCGCAGATGCCGCGGCCGAGCAGCCCGCGACCGTCGGCGGAAACCATGCCGGTCGAGAGCAGCGGCGTGCGTCCAGTGCGCACCACCGCCGCCGCGTCAATACCAAACGATGTCTCCAGGATCGGGTGCTCACCTATGAGGATGGCGCGCGCCCGTGCATCGTCGTCCTTGTTGAGCCATGGCTCGAATGCGGCGATCAGGCTCGGTGCATGGCGCAGCGCCTGACCGCCGAGCCCGAATGCATCGATGACGCCGCTGTCGCCGGTAGCCGGCGGATGCACGGGATTCTCCGGCGCGCCTTTCATGAATGGGCCCTGCACTGGCGTTGCATCCGCGGTGAACCACTGACCGGGCCGCCCGGCGATCTGGATACCCACCTTGCGGCCGTTGGCGCAGACGCGCGTGACGAGCGTGGAGCCTTTCTCGCCCTCGGCCGCGCGCAGCATGAGCTGGCACGCGGGCATCCACACATTGAGGAAATAGAGCGGCGCGTCGACGATGGTTTGCAGCGCCGCCTTCGCGGCCGGGGTGTCGGCCTTGCGGGTGGACAAAAGTGCATGCAGCAACGTCGTGGCGCTCGACAGCCGGTTGTGCAGATCGTCGCCCTCGCGAATCGCCGCGCGTGCGAGAGCAAGCAGGTCCACCGGCTGGTCGAGCAGCTCGGCAAAGCCCGCTTTCAGCGTCTTCTCCCGGAACGCCAGGCGCTCGAGGATCGCCGGATCGCGGGAGCCGAAGCGCTGCTGCGGGCCGCCGCCGGTGCCGAGGAAGGCGAAGTAGCGATGGCTGCCGGAAGCGACCTCCGCCACCGTGGTGCTAGGCGAAACCATGGCGACGAGCGGCGTCGCCACCGAATGCTTGAAGGATGGCTCGCACTTTATCGATGGCAGCAGGGCCTCGGCGTCAGCGGGCGACGAAGCCCAGCCTTCGTGGATACACGAGAGAAGCGCGGCGTTGCGCATCGGCGGCGGCAGGCTGACCGCGTCGAGGGTCTCTGGCCCCGCATGCACGAGCACGCGGCCTTCGAGGCCGAGGGCCTCGCGCGCGCTGCGCACGGCGGTCCACAAGGGCCGCACCGCGGCCACGCGGGCAAGCGCACGGGCGTTGGGCTCAGAGGCCAAGGTAAGCCTGGCGCACGCGGGGGTCCGCCGACAGCGTCGAGGTGGTGCCCTGCATCGTCACGCGTCCGGTCTCGATGACGTAGCCCTGGTGCGCAAGCTCGAAAGCGGTGAAGACGTCCTGCTCCACCACCACGATGGTGGTGCCGCGCTGGTTGATGGCGACGAGCGCCCGGCTCATCTCCTCGACCACCAGCGGCGACAGGCCGAGCGACAGCTCGTCCACCATCAGGAGGGTCGGGCGCGACATGATGCCGCGCCCGATGGCGCACATCTGCTGCTCGCCGCCGGAAAGCGTGCTCGCGTCCTGCCGGTAGCGCTCCTTGAGGCGCGGGAAGATCGCGTAGACCGCTTCGAGGTCGCGCTCGATCTCGGCGCGGCTCTCGCGGCGCAGGTAGGCGCCGAGCAGCAAGTTGTCGCGCACCGACAGTCCGCGGAAGAGCCGCCGGCCCTCGGGCACATGCGCGATGCCCGCCGCCAGCACCGCGTCGGGGCTTGCGCCGGTGATCGGGCGTCCCGCGAATTGCACGGACCCCGCTCGCGTGCGCACGAGCCCGGAGATGGTTCGCAGCAGCGTCGACTTGCCCGCGCCGTTCGAGCCGATGATGCAGGTGATCTCGCCCGCCTTCACCTCGAGGTCGATGCCCCAGAGGACCTGCACGTCGCCGTAGCCGGCGTTCAGGCCGTGGATGCTGAGGAGCGGCTCACTCATACGGGGCGGGCTGTGCCATAGCGCGCGGCGAACTTGCTGCCGAGGTAAGCCTCGATCACGCGCGGATCGTTCACCACCTCGTCGGATCGTCCGGCGCTGATCAGCTCGCCGTGGTGCAGCACGATGATGCGCTGCGACAGCGAGAGCACCACCTTCATCAGGTGCTCGACGATGACGATGGTGATGCCGCGCGCCGAGATGCGCCGGATGATGTCCAGCGCCTGGTCGATCTCGGCGCTGTTGAGCCCCGCATTCACCTCGTCGAGGAGCAGCACCTTGGGCTTCATGGCGAGGCTCTTCGCCAACTCCAGCCGCTTGCGCGAGGGCAAGGTAAGCGAGGCCGCCGGCCGGCGCGCCTCACCGGCAAGTCCGGCGAACTCGAGGTGCGCCATTGCCTCGCGCTCCGCTTCGGCACGCGAAGGCGCCGCGCCGGCGAAGAGCGCGCCCGCGACCACGTTCTCCAGGACGGTCATCGCGGAAAAGGGCTGCACGATCTGGAAGGTGCGCGCGAGGCCGCTTCGCGCCGCCTGGAACGGGCGCTGCCCGGTGACGTCGCGGCTTTGGAAAACGATTCGGCCGGCGCTCACCGGGAAGACTCCGGTGATCAGGTTGATGAGTGTCGTCTTGCCGGCGCCATTCGGCCCGATCAGACCGACGATTTCGCCTTCGGCGAGGCTGAAGGAAACGTTCTTGACGGCCTGCACGCCGCCGAAGCTCTTCGACAGTCCTTGTATTTCCAGGATGCTCATGCAGCCGCCCGCCGGCGGAACACGCGGAGCACTCCGCCGGGCAGGAAGAAGATCAGCAGCACGATCACGAGCCCCAGCACCGCCTGGTGGTACTCGAGATATTTGGACCAGATGGTCTCTTCCATCATGACGAACGCCGCGGAGCCGACGATCGGGCCGAAGATGGTGCCCGGTCCGCCAAGCAGGACCATCACGGGCACTTTGAGCGTGAGCAGGATCGAGAAGGAGTCCGACGGCGAGATGTACGCCACCCATGAGGCGTACGCCGCGCCGATCGCGCCGCAGAACACCGCGGACAGGGCGAAAGCGGCGGTCTTGTAGCGCCGCGTGTCGATGCCGACCATGTCGGCCGCGTCCTCGTTCTGCTGGATGCAGCGCAGGCCGAACCCGAGGCGTCCGCGGTCGACGAGCACCGTGGTGATGAACGCGGCGAGCATGATGCCGAGCATGGTGTAGAGGAAGACGCGGCCGATGTAGTCCGGCCCGCCCGGCATGATCTTGACGTTGAGGCCCTCGCCGCCGCCGGTGAGGTCGGCCAGGATCGACGCGACGAGCATCAGCGCCTCGACGAGCGCGATCGAGCCGATGGCGAAGTAATGGCCGCGCATGCGCAGGATGGCGAAGCCGATCACGGCGGCGAACACCGTGGTCACCACCGCCGCGCACGCCCAGGCGAGGCCGACCCAAAGGCCGGCGTTTTGCAGGAGCGCGCCCGTATAAGCGCCCAGGCCGAAGAAAGCGGCAGTGGAGAAGGACGGATAGCCGGTATAGCCGCCGATGAAGTTCCATGACAGCGCGAGCGCCGCGTACATGGCGAGGAATGTGGCGATCTTGACGAAATAGTTGCTGGCGAGGAAAGGCACGGCCGCGAGCAGAAGGAACCACAGTGCGAATGCCACGTACGGCAGCCGCTTCATTCGTAGCCCCGCCGGCCGACGAGGCCCGTGGGCCGCACCACCAGGAGCACCAGCATGATGACGAAGCCGGCCAGGATCGCGGTCTGCGGGCTGAACCAGAAGCCGGCGAAAGCTTCGATCAGCCCGAGCGCGAGGCCGCCGACCAGCGCGCCGGGCACCGAGCCCAGGCCGCCGATCACGCAGATCACGAACGCCTTGCCGAGGAACAATCCCGTCACGCTGGTCGTGATCGGGAACACCACGGCCACCAGCGCGCCGCACGCGCCGGCCATCAGCGCGCCGATGCCGAAGGTGATCGCGTAGACCTTGTTCACGCGGATGCCCATCAGCGCGGCGGCATCACGGTCCATGCGTACCGCGACGATGGCGCGGCCGATGCGCGAAGTACGCATCACGGTGTAGAGGAGTCCGGTGAGCAGCAACGCGAGCCCCATCGCCACCACGCGATCGAGCGGCAGGATCACGCCGCCGAGGTCGAGACGCCCGAGATCGAGCACCACGCGCCGCGGCGTGGCGGTGAACCAGAGGTTCATGAAGTTGTAGAGGATCATGTCCAGCCCGAAGGTCAGCGTCAGCGTGGTCAGCACCGGCTGCATGACGACGCGGTTGATCATCAGGTACTGGATCAGGTAGCCGACCACGAACAGGATCGCCGCCACCGGCACCACCGACACGATGGGGCTCACTTTCAGGTGCAGCCAGGCGAAGAACGTGAGGTAGCCGCCGAGCATGATGAACGAGCCGTGCATCATGTTGATGACGTTCAGGACACCCCAGACGAGCGAGAAGCCTACGGCGATGCACGCGTAGACCGCGCCGATCATCAGGCCATTGGCGACGACTTGACCGTAATCCACGGGATCGAACCGGCGGCGGCTTGGACGCCGCCGCCGGCCTTGAGAGTTACTGGACCGGCTTGAGCGTGCCCTGCTTGATGCTCTCCGGGTGCAGCACGACCGGCTTGCCGCCCTGCACCTGGATGATGGGCAGGTCGCGACCGCCGTTCATGCCGTTGGCCGAGAATTTGATCGGGCCGTAGAACGTCATGATGTCGAGCGAAGCGAGCGCGTCGCGCACCTTGGCCTTGTCGATGGTGCCCGCCTTCTCGATCGCCTTTTGCAGCGCGACCAGCGCCGCGGCGGCGGCGGCGTGCACGTAGTCGGGATCCGATTTCTCGCGCGCAACGAACTCGTCGTAGAACGCCTTGGTCGAGCCCCACGGATCGTCGCCCTTGAACTGCGCGCTGTGGTGCCACCAGCTCGCGCTCGTCACGCCCTCGGCGAGGGGCCCGAGCGAGTCGATGAACTCACGGTAAACCGGACCGGTGATCATGGTGACCACGGGCGCCTTGACGTTGAGATCCGCCATCTGCTTCTTGGCGAGCACCAGGTCCTTGCTGTAGCCCGTGATATAGATCCAGTCGGGCTTGAGCGAGCGGATCTTGGCGATCGGCGTGGCGAGGTCGAGCGCGCCGACGGGGTAGTACTCGAGGGAGATGATCTCCAGGCCGGCCTTCTTCGCCGCGTCGCTCATCACCGTTGCCATCGCCTTCGGGAACACGTCCTCGCGTCCCAGGATGGCGATCCGCTTCGCGCTGGGTATGCCCTTCGTGACAACGGCGATCAGGTTCTCGACGCTGCCGCTGTTGGGGGCCAGGGTGCCGAAAAGAAATTTGTAGCCCTGGTTGAAGATCACGTCGGAAGAGGCGCTGGTGGCCATTACCGGAACACCGTAGCGCTCGGCCACGCCGGCGACGACCTTGGTATGCCCCGAGCCGAATGGCGCGAGAAGGAAATCGACCTTGTCATCCACGATCAGCTTCTCCGCGAGCTGCTGCGCGCGCTGCTCCTGCGTCTGGTAGTCGTATTGCACGAGCTCGACGCGCATTTTCTTCCCGCCGACGTTGATGCCGCCCTGCGCATTGATGCGCTTGAGCCACATGTCGTAGGCGATCGCCTGCTTCTTGCCTTCGTCGGCGAGGCCTCCCGTGAGCGCGAGCGGCGCGCCGATCTTGATGGTCTGGGCCTGCGCCAGGCCGGTCGCGAGCGCGCCGCACACCAGCGCCGCCGCGAGGCCGAAAATGCTTTTGACGTTCATGCTGCCCTCCCTGGTTATATGCCTAACGATACTAGTTTATCTCGATGTCGTTCCCGCTATCTTCTGTCTTTCCCGCGAAGGCGGGAACCCCGCAAGGATGCGTTCCCTCAGTACTCAAGCTTGGGGTCCACGACGTTCTGCAACCGCCGCCCCGCCATGAAGCGCTGCATCTGGCCGAAGACCAGCTCCAGCGTCTTCGGCGTGTAGCGCTCGGTGTCATCCGATGAGCAGTGCGGGGTGATGATGAGGTTGGGCGTCTTCCAGAGCGGCGAATCGGCCGGCAGCGGCTCCGGGTCGAAGACATCCAGCACTGCCGACAGCTCGCCGCGCTCCAGGCGCTTGCGCAGCGCTTCGTAGTCGACGAGAGCGGCGCGGCTGTAGTTCAGGAGCCCGGCGCCTTTCTTCAGGAGGCCGATTTCCTTCTCGCCCAGCATATGCCGCGTCTGCGAGGTCGCCGGCGTCGCCACCGCGACGAAGTCGGCGCGCGGCAACAAGCGGTGCAGCCGGTCCGGCGTGTGCATCTCGTCGACGTGCGCGCGCGGCTTTCCGGTGCGGCGTACGCCGATCACCTTCATGCCGAAGCGCTTGGCCCACTTGGCGATGCCGCTGCCGACGCTACCGACGCCGATGAGGAGCAGCGTCTTGCCTTCGATGCCGCTGTTGAACACCTGTTGCCACCGCCCTGCCCGCTGATGCGTAGCCATCTCGGGCAAGCGGTTGTTCAGCATCAGGATCGCCATGATCGCGTACTCGTGGGCGCGCGAGCCGTGGACGCCGCGGTTGTTGGTGAACACCACGTGAGGCGGCAGCCAGTCGAACGGCAGGAAATGGTTGATCCCGGCGCCGGGCGCATGGATCCAGCGCAGGCGCGGCGCCCGCTCAGCCAGGTTGCGGCGCTCGAAGTTCCAGCCGAAGAGCACATCCGCCGTGCGCAGGTGCTCATCCAGCCGGTGGCCATCGTCCTCGAGCGTGATGCGCAGGCGCTTGGCGAGTCCGGGAAACTTCTTCAGCGCCGCCTGGATGCGCGCCGGCGTGACCTCGAACACCTCGTCGAGCGAAGTGTCGTTGTCGATGTGCAAATGGACTTTCGGAAAATGAGTCTTCACCGGCCCACCGTGTGATCGATCCACCATGTTCCGAGCTTGGGGATCAGGTACTCATGGCTCGACAGGCGCCCCGAGCGCGCGAGCGGCGATGCCATGCCGCGCTGCTGGGTCGCGGCGATCTGGTTGTCTTCGGCGATCGATTTGTCCCAGCGCTTGTAGTAGTACTGCGCGCGCTCGGCGAAATCCGGGCGCTCGACGGTCGCCTTGGGAAAGCAGGAGCCCACCACCACGCGCGTGCGGGTCGGCCCGAGCGGATGCAGCTCGATGTACCAGACGCAGTCGATGGTCATGCCGAGCATCGTCGAGGGGTTGATGCACACGTAGTTCGTGCCTTCGGCAGCGTGGCCGTGGATGCCGGGGATGACCGGGAAGGCGTGCTGCCGGTCCTCCTGGAGGAGCGCGCGCGTGCCTTCGTGGCGCTCGCGGATCGCCATCCATGCACCCACGGCCGGCACGTCGAAGTGCTCGAAATGCAAGAGATTGAGCGTCGCGCCGTGCACGGAAGGCAGGTGGTACTCCTCCATCGCGTTCTCGATGTGGATCTTCCAGTTGCACTCCACCTCGTGAACCTTGATGCGCGTGAGGCGCAGGTTGTCGCAGTCGTAGGCGGCGTACTGCTCGGGCAGGTCGCCGAGGTACTCCTTCAGCGGCGCCGCGCGGTCGTCGAAGTTGATGAAAAGGAACCCGCCCCACGCCTCGAGGCGCACCGGCACCAGGCCGTACTGCTTGCGGTCAAAGCCCACGGTCTGCTCCATGCCCGGGCAGCCCTTCAATTCGCCGCCGAGGCCATAGACCCAGCCGTGGTACGGGCACTTGAGGCCGCCTGTCCAGCCGACCGAGTCGAGCATCTCTCGTTCGACGATGCGCGCGCCGCGGTGGCGGCACGTGTTGGCGAAGGCGCGCACGCTGCCATCCCGGTCGCGCAGCACCACGATCGGCACGCCGACGTAGTCGAGCGTGAAGTAGTTGCCGGCCTTGGGGATGCGGTCGGCGCGGCCGATGAAGTTCCACACCTTCATGAACATGTGCTCGACTTCCGCGCGGTAGAACTCGGGCGAGCTGTAGCAGTACGGCGGCAGCGTCGTCGCCTCGACGGCGGATTTGCGGATGCCGTCGTAGGTGCGCGGGTCGAACATGGCGGATTGATTCGCTTGCATCGGGTCGTCCTCGGGAGCTTTTCGAATATTATTTCGAGATGGATGCCTCAGCGCTTGCCGCGCTAAAGAAATCGCTCGAAGACCGGGGCGTGAAGTACCTGCTGCCGACCTACTCGGACATGCACGGCCGCTCGAAGTCGAAAATGGTGCCGGTCAACCACCTCGCCAAGATGATGGCCGGGTCGGAGCTCTTCACCGGCGCCGCGGTCGAAGGCGTGCCGCAGGACGTGAACGACGAGGAAGTCGCCTCGCATCCGGATCCCGCGTCCTGCACCATCCTGCCGTGGCGGCCGGACATCGCCTGGTTCGCCAGCGACCTGTGGTCGGAGGGCAAGCCCTTCGAGCCCTGCAGCCGCAATATCCTCGGCCGCGTCGTGGCGCAGGCGAAGGCGATGGGTTTCGGCGTGCATGCGGGCGTGGAGGCCGAGTTCTGCGTGCTCAAGGACACGCCCGAGGGCGGCTACGCGCCGCTCAACGCCCGCCCGCACCTGGAGAAGCCCGCCTACGACGTAGTGCGCCTGCTCGAGAACATGCCGTGGATGGACGAGCTCATCACCGCCATGAACCAGCTCGGCTGGGGCGTGTACTCGCTCGACCACGAGGACGCGATCGGCCAGTTCGAGATTGACTTCAATTATTTCGACGTGAAGACCATGGCCGACCGCATGGTGTTCTTCCGCATCATGGCCGACGAGATCGCGCGCCGGCACGGCGGGTTCGCGAGCTTCATGCCCAAGCCGTTCGGCGACCGCGCGGGCAGCGGCGCGCATTTCAACCTGTCCCTTTTCGACGTCAAAGACAGCAAGAAGAACCTCTTCCAGACGGAAGACGATCCGCGCAAATGCAAGCTCTCCAAGCTCGGCTACCAGTTCATCGCCGGCGTGCTGAAGCACCTGCCGGCGATCTGCGCGATGGTCGCGCCGACGGTCAACAGCTATAAGCGCCTGGTCCCGCGCGGCAGCCGCGCCGGCTTCACGTGGGCGCCGGTCTTCGTCTGCTACGGCGGCAACAACCGCACGAACACGGTGCGCATCCCGCTCGGCGGCGGGCGCATCGAGCTTCGGCTGGCGGATGCCTCGTGCAATCCGTACCTCGGTTTCGCCATGGTGGTCGCCGCCGGGCTCGAGGGCATCCGCGAGAAGCTCGATCCGGGCGAGCCGCACTGGGAGAACATGTATCTCAAGACCCAGGCCGAGCGCGAGAAGCTCGGCGTCGCCCTGCTCCCCCGCTCGCTGGGCGAAGCGCTCGACGCCTTCGAGGCCGATCCACTCAGCCGGGCGGTGATGGGTGAGAAGATGTTCGACGCCTGGCTCGAGTTCAAGCGCGAGGAATGGCA